>NZ_OY760905.1:628411-942617 GCF_963664135.1 uncultured Acetobacterium sp.
GAACTGGTAAATCGACATTATTAAAACTCATTACCGGCGAATTGGTTCCAGACACTGGTCGAATCAACACGAAAAACGGTTTGACCATCGGCTACCTATCCCAGGAATCCAACATCTCAGAAAATACCACCCTGGTTGAAATGTTAACGGATGTCTTCACACCACTGATTGAGATGGAAAAGCGAATGAAACGGATTGGTGATGAGATTGCACGCTCCTCGGGCGATGATCAGGAAAAACTGATGCATGAATTTGGCGAACTGCAGGAAGCCTTTGCGGCCCAAAATGGTTACGCGTATCCCAGCCGCATCCGGGGCGTCATCAATGGGCTCGGTTTTAAACCCGAGGATCAGGATAAAGCCTTCTCGATGCTCAGCGGCGGCGAAAAAACCCGGGCAACCCTGGGGCAGATTCTGCTGCAGGAGCCAGAACTGCTGCTCCTTGATGAGCCCACCAACTACCTGGATATTGATGCGCTCCAATGGTTGGAACAATATTTAAAAAACTACCCTGGAACCTTTATGATTGTTTCCCATGACCGTTACTTCATCGACAAGGTCTGTACGACAATCATCGAAGTGACTCAGAAAAATGTCAAGGAATACGCCGGAAACTATACCCAGTACGCCATCAAAAAACGTCAGGATATGTTGGAGCAGAGCCATCAGTTCCAACAGCAAGCCAAAGAAATTAAGCACCAACAGGAAGTGATAGATCGGTTCCGGGCCTACAACTCCATAAAAAGCTCAAAACGGGCTTCCAGTCGGGAGAAAGCCTTAAGCAAGATCGAGTTGATTGACAAGGTCGAAACTGCCCACAATAGCCATTTTAGCTTCATCCCCAGGGTTAAGAGCGGCAATGATGTTTTAGAAATCACCAACATCAAAAAATCCTTTGGCGATCGGCTGCTTTTTCAAAATATGAATTTCGAAATTCACCGGGGTGATAAAATTGGTATCATCGGTCCCAATGGTGCCGGCAAAACCACCCTTTTTCGCATTCTCCAGGGAAAATTAGCGGCTGACGCCGGAGAAATCCGCTTAGGTCAAAAGGTTCATATTGGTTATTTTGATCAGGAACATCAGGATTTAAAAAAATTCTACAATGAAAACCTCTTAGAAGCCCTTTGGGATGTGGATTCAAAACTGACTGAGGGAGAATTGCGAAACATTCTGGCAGCTTTTTTATTTGTGGGAGATGAAGTTTTTAAACCCATTGATACCCTTTCCGGTGGCGAAAAAGCCCGATTGCTACTGGCCAGACTAATGATTTCCCAGTCGAATTTCCTGCTGATGGATGAACCGACCAATCACATTGACATGGATACCAAAGAAATTCTGGAGAATGCCTTAGCTCAATATGAAGGCACCCTGCTTTTTATCTCGCATGACCGCTATTTCTTAAACCGGATCGCCAATAAAATCTATCAGTTTTCGATTGATGGCATGGAAATTCATTTAGGCAACTATGATGATTACTTAAAACACAAAGTGGAAGCATCTGAACGGGAAGCGGTTCTCGCTGAAGAATCCAAAACAATCGTAACCAAAACACAGCAAAAAACAGATCGTAAGAAACTAAAAGAAGAGGAGGCCAGAATTCGCCTTTTAAAGAAAAAAGTTAAAACGATTGAAGAAGCGATCCTGAATCTGGAACAGAAAATCGAGACAATCGAAGAAACGATGTGTGCTCCAGATTTCTACGACAACCTCTCGCTGGCAGCTGAAATTAATCTTTCCTATGAAGATCACAAGCAAAAATTATCCGAACTCACCGACGAATGGGAAGAAGCCCTGATGACGCTGGAAACATTATAAACTATTATTTATTATAAAAAAACCTATGGAGGAAAAAATGGAACTGACAATTAATGAAAAACGTGTTTTAAATACCCTGTTTAAAGATGTAAAAGGAACAACCCGCAATACCATGCTGATTGCCCTTTATGCAGCCAAACCAACCGATGATGAATCACCGGATGCCCAGGCAATGATCGCCCTGATCAATGGCCTGATCGTCAAACTGGCAGAATTGGAACAACCAGAAATGGAAATCCTGTTCGCCGGTATTCCCTACGACGTCAATTAATCAGCTAACAAACTGCAAATAAAAAGGCAGCCTCATTTTTGAGACTGCCTTTTATTTATCTTAGAATTGATGAAGCCAGAGGCTTACATCATTGGCATTCCGCCCATGCCACCTGGCATTCCGCCCATGCCAGCATCTTCACTCGGAAGATCAGCAACAGCAACTTCAGTGGTTAAGAACATTGCTGAAACACTGGCTGCGTTTTGGATCGCCGAACGGGTAACCTTGGTTGGGTCAATAATTCCCGCCTGGAACATATCAACAAATTCGCCTTTAGCAGCATCATAGCCAACGCCAACTGCTTTACCAGCCATTTGAGAAACGATAACAGAACCTTCAAGGCCTGCATTTTCGGCAATTTGACGCATTGGTTCTTCAATTGCTCGACGAATGATGTAAGCGCCGGTTTTTTCGTCGCCTTCCAAGGTTTCAATTAAAGCGTCAACCTTTGGAATGGCATTGATGTAAGCAGTACCACCACCGGATACAACACCTTCTTCAACAGCAGCACGCGTCGCATTTAAAGCATCTTCAATACGATATTTGATTTCTTTCAGTTCAGTTTCAGTGGCTGCACCAACTTGGATAACAGCTACGCCGCCAGATAATTTTGCCAAACGTTCCTGTAATTTTTCTTTATCATATTCTGAAGAAGTTTCAGGAATCTGAGCTTTGATTTGGCGAATTCGTTCATCAATCGCTTCTTTGTTTCCGTCGCCTTCAACGATAATGGTATCTTCTTTATCAACTTTAACCTGACGGGCACGGCCTAATTGTTCAATCGTGGTCGTTTTTAATTCTAAACCTAATTCATCAGAGATAACTTCCCCACCGGTTAGGGTTGCAATATCAGCTAACATTGCTTTACGTCGATCGCCGAAACCTGGTGCTTTTACAGCCACACAGTTAAAGGTTCCACGTAATTTATTAACAACCAGAGTCGCTAAGGCTTCGCCTTCAACATCTTCAGCAATGATTAACAGCTTGCTGCCAGTTTGAACGATTTGTTCCAACACTGGTAAAATTTCCTGAATGTTCGTAATTTTTTTGTCAGTGATTAAAATATATGGATTGTCCAGGATGGCAACCATTTTTTCAGTGTCTGTGACCATATAAGCTGATAAATAGCCACGATCAAATTGCATCCCTTCAGTAAATTCTAACTCAGTACCCATGCCTTTGCCTTCTTCGACAGTGATAACACCGTCATCGCCGACTTTATCCATTGCTTCAGAAATCAATTTTCCAATTTCGGCATCAGCTGCAGAAATGGATGCAACTTGAGCGATTGCTTCTTTGCTTTCGATTTTTTTGCTGTTAGCTTTTAATTCTTCAACAACAGTTGCTACTGCTTTTTCAATCCCTTTTTTCAGTACCATTGGGTTTGCACCGGCAACAACGTTTCGGTTACCTTCACGAACAATCGCCTGAGCCAATAAGGTTGCTGTGGTTGTACCATCACCTGCTACGTCATTTGTTTTAGTAGCAACTTCTTTAACCAGTTGAGCACCCATGTTTTCAAATGCATCTTCCAGCTCAATTTCTTTGGCAATGGTTACCCCATCATTGGTGATCGTTGGTGAACCGTATGATTTAGCTAAAATAACATTTCTTCCTTTTGGTCCTAATGTCACCTTAACGGTATTTGCTAATTTATCTACACCAGTAATCAGTGCTGCTCTGGCGTCTTCACGAAATCTAATCTCTTTAGCCATATTATTTTCCTCCTGTTTTTCTAAATTTTATTATTCTACGATTGCTAAAATATCAGCTTGACGAATGATTAAAAATTCTTCTTCCCCAATTTTAACTTCACTGCCTGAATATTTGGAATAGATGACTTCATCATCCACTTTCACATCCAATGGCACTTTTTTGCCATCAATAATTTCTCCAGTTCCGACTGCAACTACTTTTCCTTGTTGTGGCTTTTCCTGCGCAGATCCTGGTAAAACAATTCCACCTAAAGTTTTTACTTCTTCAGCTTTAACTTTAATTACTACTTTGTCACCTAAAGGTCTTAAACTCATTTTTTCCTCCATTTGATTATATTGGGTACTTTGTACCTTTTTTTCTTTTATTAGCACTCATTCATCTTGAGTGCTAATAGTATTTTAAATGATTTACAGATTGATTGCAAGTTTTTTTTCCCTTTTTGGTCATCTTAATTTTTTTTAAGGTTGTTTTAATTTTTAAAGAGGGTACTGAGCTCTTTATATAAATGAGTTTACCCTTTTATCATTAACGTTTCAATTAAGGCCAATGTTATTGTCGGGTTCCGATCTTGAGCCCAGGAATGCCATTGAGACTCAGATCGCTCACTTCCCCATTCATATAATTATAATATGCCATCGATCCAATCATCGCAGCATTATCAGTACAAAGGATCGGATCAGGATAATATAACGTCATGCCTGCTTCTGCAGCAGCTTTTTCCATCATTTTTCTGAGTAGCGAATTACAGGACACCCCGCCGGCCATACAAATGGTCTTCATCCCAATACTTTTGGCGCAAGCGATGGTTTTAATAACCAACACCTCAATAACAGCCATTTGGAACGAGGCGGCGACGTCATTTGGATTTACTTCTTCATTTTTCATTTTTTTGCCGTTGAGGTAATTAAGCACCGCCGATTTCAAGCCACTGAAACTAAAATCATACTTCGTTTTGTCCAAAAGAACCCGGGGAAAAGGGATTGCCTCTGGGTTACCATTTTGGGCCGCTTTATCAATGGCTGGGCCGCCAGGATAACCCAAACCCAACACCCGGGAAATTTTATCAAAGGCTTCTCCAGCAGCGTCATCGATGGTTCTTCCTAGCACTTTAAATGTCTGGTAATCTTCGACCAGCACCAGATGGCTGTGGCCGCCAGATACCACCAAGGTCAGAAAGGGCGGTGTAAGTTCCGGATATTGCAAAAAATTTGCAGCAATATGGCCTTCAATATGATGAACACCAATCAGCGGTTTTCCCAGACTATAGGCCATTGCTTTCGCGGTCGACAGCCCAATGAGCAGGGCGCCCACCAGTCCCGGGCCATTGGTCACCCCAATGGCGTCCACTTCGGCCAGGGTCAACTGGCTTTCTTCAAGGGCTTCGTCAATGATATAAGGCAGTTTGGTCACATGGTTTCGGGAAGCAATCTCCGGCACCACGCCTCCGTATTTCTGGTGAATGTCAATCTGAGAATAGATTCGATTGGTCAATATTTTTCGGCCATCTTCCACAATGGCCACGGATGTTTCGTCACAGGATGTCTCAATGCTAAGAATTTTCATGTTTACCTCGATTAGAATTACTCGTAATTTGTACTTCAGTTTATCTTCATATTACCGCACCGAACAATTGTTAATCAGTTGTCGATGCTACTTCGTATGTATGTACTTATCCTTCGTTTTATCACCCTAGCTTTTGAATTTTTCGCGTCTTTTTAATAACACGAACCCCGATCCCAGCGTGGTGAGTCCCAGGGGTACCATAATGTAGACGACCATCCGGCTAATCATCGCGAAGAAGAAGGGCTCAGGGACAATCCAGATCAACCGATCTGTTGATGGGTCCATCATCCATAAGTCATTGGAAAAAAACAGCTGATGAAAGAGAATGAACGTGTCATTAAAATTAAAAATAAAGTTCAATCCAATGACCAGAAGGATCACCAAAAAAATAGCCGATCCATAAAACAAGGCCTTGATGATAGCCTTCCAGTTATATTTTAAAAGAATCAGAAAAGCAATTAAAGCCAGAATCATCGCGGCATCTCGAAGCCCGAGAAAAAATAGCAGTAAATCCCTCACATCATCCATATGGGTGATTTCTTTCTCATTGAAAATAGACACGCTTTCATTTACATTTTTGGCGTTTTCCGGAGCCAAGCGGGCTTTAATATCAAAATCCTCTCGGGTTCCTTTTAGGTAGTTAATTATTTCATCCACCACCAGTTCCATGTCCGGCGGATAAATACCGGTATTCTGGGTTACCTGGTTTTTTTCCATCTGATCCATATAAAAAGCTTTGTCAAATACGGCTGCTTCAATGCCACTGACAAAAATGATGAAGGGAAAAAGCACTCCCAGCAGCATTGAAAAAATTTTGATGGTTTTATTCAAGTCCATACCTCCACATGATGATTGCATCCATTCCCGTGCCATAGTAGTCTTTCCGTCGGCCTTCACGGGTAAAACCGTTTTTTAAATAAAAATTAATCGCTGGCTGGTTGTCCCCACGCACTTCCAGAGTCATCCCCATACAGCCTTTCTCAAAAGCCAGCGTCAACATCTCATTCATAATTGCTTGGCCAACCCCGGTCTGTCGGTATTCTTCCAGTACGGCGATATTAGTAATGTGCGCTTCATCAATTACCTGCCAGAAGCCACCAAATCCAATAATTTCGCCATCAGCTTCGGCCACAATATAATTGGAGAGGATGTTTTTTGTTTCAGCCTGATAAGAATCCTGAGTCCAATTATGTTTAAAACAAGCCTCATCCACCTTAAAAACCCCAAACACATCCCGGGATTGCATTAAACGATAGCTGATCATCATTTTTTATGCTCTTCGGCGTAAGAAGGCCGGATATAAAAGGGCTCAACTTCCCGATAATGACTGGTTTCCCCTTTTAATGCCCGTTCCAATACCAGGGCTCCCGCTGATGACGCCCGATTCATATTGAGATAATTGGGTACGATCCGACTTTCCGGGCAAGCGTCTAATAGAGTCTCTGAAAACCGGGGAAGTCCATCACCTAGAAAATAGATGGTCTCATTTCTCACTTTTAAAAAAGCAATGAGATCATCAATTTCCATCACCGAATCGGCCATATCCCGAACCAGATGGCCATCTTCAAAATGGAAAACGCCAGTATAGGTCTGATTTCGCTGGGCATCCAGAACCGGACAGATAAGACCATTGGCAAAGGGAATATTCATCGCCAAACTTTCCAGGGTGGATACCCCCACCACCGGTTTATTCAGAGCATGAGCAAATCCTTTGACGGTAGCCATGCCGATGCGCAGCCCGGTAAACGAACCGGGGCCGGAAACAATGCCAAAAACATCAATATCCTGAATTGAAAGACCGCCATCACTAAGTAAATGATCAATGGCAATCATCAGTTTTTTCGAATGTTTTTTTTGATGGTTGATAATCATTTCGCCAACTAATTTTTCTTCATTTAATATGGCGACCGATGCCACAATTGTTGATGTATCAATGGTGAGTGTATTCATATTTTCTTTCCTTTTATCTGTATTAAATTCGATTGCAAAAATGCCGTGAGCTTTGTAGCCAGTTTCGCACGAAACAATTTTTACACTAGGGCGAACAACCTCTGCTTGTGCTGTTCGCCTGCACGTTACAAAATTATTTGTGAAACTGGACACAAAGCAACTACTGTTTGTCGTTTAAAATTTTCACAATTTTTTAATATTAAATTACTTTATAAATTTTATGTTATTCAAACAAAGACAAAGAGAAGGTACCGACCATTGATTATCCATCGATCGGTACACTTTTCCATAATCAATCTTTATTCTTTTAAACACCGCGATTCGCTATTTCTTTTTAATCTTCGCCAGCGCTTTTAGATCGCTATCGATCGCTTTGAGTTTTTCATCTGAAAAGAAATCATCCGGCAGTAGTTTCTGCGCCTTATCAAAACAAATTCCCATTTTGATTGCCATTTGCAGATAATCACTTTCAAAGGTTTCATCGCCAAAATAATTTCGGAGGATCTTCATGACATCCTCATCATCGACCAGATCCCGCACTTTTGAATTGATACAAAGGTATTCATCCTCGGTGCCGCCGAAAAGACTTTTGAAAAAGCCTTTTTTCTTCTCGGTACAATTAACCAGTTTCTCGAAAGTAACCCCTTCCAGGGATTCATCCGAATTGACCAGTTCGATAATCTTATCAATGCATTCTTCGGTGAAGATCCCATTGGAAAACTCAACCAGTTTGCGCAGCGGAGTGTTCGCCAACATGGTCATAAAAAAATCATCTTCTCTGGTTTGGTCATCTCCCATGATCTCTTCAAATCCGTTGAGCAGCAGCTTTAAGATGGTCTGTCCTCGATCGGTTTTTTCAAAATCGCTGAGATAGGACAACGAATTGATGGGATGGATCAGGTCTTTAGT
Source organism: uncultured Acetobacterium sp. (assembly GCF_963664135.1). Classification (NCBI taxonomy): domain Bacteria; kingdom Bacillati; phylum Bacillota; class Clostridia; order Eubacteriales; family Eubacteriaceae; genus Acetobacterium; species uncultured Acetobacterium sp. The sequence continues at coordinate 636,638 of NZ_OY760905.1, forward strand.
AATTTCAACCTGGTAGACAATCGGCAAATCTCGGCTGGATGAGCCGATATAGATCTGGTGACAGCCGGACTCATGTTCCCATGATTTTGTGGTGGGATTATAATAGAAAAAATCACTGAGTCCAATTTCAAAGCTCACTTCCGCCGACCGTCCCCCAGGAATAAACACCTTTTTAAAATCACGGAGTTCTCGAACCGGACGAAGGATTGCGGTATCAGCCTTTCCGGTATAGAGCTGAATGATTTCTTTACCATTCATTTCGCCGGTATTTGTAACCCGGCATCTTACAATCACTGTTTTCTCCGCATCGATGGTCAACTCGGGTTCATCGAAGGATTCATAGCTAAAATGCGTGTAGCTAAGCCCAAAACCAAAGGGAAATCGCACCTTCTTTTTAGTAAAGTCGTAATAGCGATAACCAACGAAGATACTCTCTCCGTAAACTACCTCATCGTGAATTCCCGGAAAGTTAATGTATGCCGGGGTATCTTCCAAGCGCACCGGAATGGTTTCGGCCAGTTTTCCGCAGAAATTATTTTCACCAAATAAGAGCTTGGCAATGGCATCGCCACCAGCCTGTCCGCCTAAGAACATTTCGATGATCGCTTTGGGCTGATGTTCCCAGCTCATATCCACGACTCCACCGTTTTGAATGATCACCACCGTTTTAGGTTGAACCTTACAGATCTTGCGAATCAGAGCAATTTGTTTTTGGGGCAGATTCAGATGGGTACGGTCATAGCCTTCAGATTCGTCATGATCTGGCAAGCCCACAAATAATAAGGCCATTTCTGAATTTTTCGCAACTTCCACAGCCTGTTCTGCCAGATGGATCTGTTCTACTACCTCATCATGAAGATAACCCTGATGCGGGAAAAGCTGAATTTCATCACCAACAATTTTTTTAATTCGTTCATAGGGCGAATCGATATGATAAGGGTTTATTTTTGAACTGCCGCTCCCCTGATAACGCGGATCAAAAGCCATACTACCGATAATGGCCAGCTTCCTGATTTTCTTCATCTCAATCGGCAAAATTTCATCGTCATTCTTTAGCAGCACCATGCTCTCAACCGCTGCCAGATGGGCAATTTTATGATGACCTTTGGGCTCAATTTCCGTATTCGTTGAAAAGCTTCGTCGATTTTCCTTTGCCTCAAATGAAAAGCGAATCAGCCGTTCCACCATTTCATTTAAAATAGTAACTTTTAACTTGCCTTCTTTAATCCGGTCAAATATTTTTTGGTTATTGATCCCGCCATTGCCAGGCATTTCCAGATCCATTCCGGCTACGACGCCTTTTACCCGATCGTAGACGGCGCCCCAATCGGACATGACAATTCCTTCAAATCCCCATTCTTCCCGGAGCAGTTTGGTGAGAAAATAATTACTTTGGGATACAAATTTACCGTTAATGCTATTATAAGAACACATCACTGCCATCGGTTTGCCTTCTTTGATAGCAATTTCAAATGGTTTTAGATAGATTTCCCGAAGAGCACGGACATCAATTTTTTCGTCTACCGTCATTCGGCGGGTTTCCTGATTATTGGCGAGATAATGTTTCACGGTTGTTCCCACTCCATGGCTTTTTGCACCCAAAATAAAGTTTTTTCCCAGTCGCCCTGATAATAGCGGATCTTCTGAAAAATATTCAAAATTTCGTCCGCACAGGGGCGAGCGTTTAATATTGATTCCCGGCCCCAGAATCAGATCAACACCCAGAACCCTGGCTTCTATTGCAATGGTTTTACCGACAAATTCCAACAATCCTTCATCCCATGAACAAGCAGAAAGCACTGCCGGCGGAAAACAGGTGGCGGGCTTTCCCTGGGGAATTCCAAAGGACCCATCTTGATCAATCACCCGCATCCCATGAGGACCGTCGGCCATGATCACTGGTTCAATGCCGTATTTGAGGTAACCCATGGTCTCCCAATCCGTTCGACCTGAACAAAGGGAGACCATTTCTTCTAAACTCATGTTTCTTCTTATTTTTTTAATTAATCCGTCATCCATGATTCGATCATCTCCTTAGTGGATCAACCAAACTAAAGTAATAACACTTAAATTTGCGCGCAGTTTGCGCATTATGCTGTTTTATGTCAATTAAATTTGTTTTTTGCTCATCGCTAACGATTTTTTAGCACAGGCATCGACCGCTGAAATTACTGCATCCCGAAAACCCTTTGCTTCGAGAACCCGAACGCCTTCAATGGTCGTTCCGCCGGGGGTACAGATCTGATCTTTCAGTACTCCCGGATGTTCGCCAGATTCCAAAACAAGTTTAGCGGCACCATAAACTGCCTGGGCTGACAACCGATAGGCCTGATCTCTGGGAAATCCGTGAAGTACGCCTGCATCTGCCATGGCCTCAATCAGTAACATGGTGTAAGCCGGAGCCGAGCTGGCAATCCCGGGCACCACATCCATCAGTTTTTCGCTGATAATCTCAGCTTTTCCGAAGCTTTCAAAAATTGTAACGATATCCTGGACATCTTCTGGCGCCATATGTTGATCTGGACACAACGTGGAATCGGACTCACCTACAAAGGCCGGGGTACTGGGTTGGGTTCTGATCACCTTGACTTCTTTTCCCAATTGCTCTTTAATGTCGGAAAAACTGACCCCGACAGCAATGGATACAATGATGACAGAGGGCTTGATACTGCCTGCGATTTCTTCCATTACCTTATAGTATAAGAATGGTTTAACTGCCAAAACCAGATAGTCTGCTTTTTCGGCTACTTGTGCGTTCGACTGCATAACGGTAACACCAAATTCTTCAGCAACATGCGTTCTTGCTGCTTCTGTTGGATCATAACACAAGATATTTTCAGGTTTGAACAAGTCACTTTTAACTAAACCACCAATCATGGCCTTTGCCATATTACCACATCCAATAAAACCAATTATATTTTTCACACTAACTCCTTTTATTTCAAAACACTAAAATGTTTTAAACCTTAGTTTTAATTATATACCCTCTATTTTAGACTTTAATTCAACCCAGTGCAAACCTAAAATGGAAAAACCCACTAATTCTTAAATTAATGGGTTGATCACATAAATTTTCGCTTGTCTGTTTTATAAGTCCGGTTCTGTGATTTCTTTGGTACCGGTACGAATCTTTGAGATCGTAAAGATGATCAATGCCACCCAGATGAATCCGAAACCAATCAGATCCACTGTTGAGAAGACTTCGCCATATAGAAATATCCCAAGGAACAGCATGATCGTGGGTGTAATGTATTGAAAAAAGCCCAGCAGGGAAAAAGATATTTCCTGAACCCCTTTGGCATAAAGCAGTAACGGGATGGCGGTGACCACCCCAGCTAAAATAGCCAATGTTGTGACCATTGGATTACCCAGAGCAATGACACCCTGACCCTGGTTTTCGATGTAAAGAATCGCACCAAAAGCAAACGGAGCTACCACTGCCGTTTCTAAAATCAATGAGACGATTGGACTGGCGTTCAGTTTCTTTTTGAAAACACCATACAAGGCAAAAGTTAGTGCCAGAACTATAGCAACCACTGGAAATTTGCCAATTTTCAGAGTTATGAAAACAACCCCAACCAGTGCCAGCAATACTGACAGACTTTCCCATTTGTTAAAACGTTCGCCAAAAAACAGCGCACTAAACAGAACCACCACCAGTGGATTGATATAATATCCCAGACTGGCATCAATAATAAAATTGGCATTGACTGCCCAGATATAGGTGTACCAGTTGAGGGATACCATAATCCCGCTAAGAATACAATAAACAAATCTTTTTTTGTCGACTAGGATGGTCTTTATTTCAGGCCATTTCTTAATGATGGTGACAAAAATCACGCAAAAGATAAAGGACCAGAAAATACGCGAAGCTAGGATGTAAAGCGGTGACACCTCTTTAAGTGCTTTCCAGTAGATCGGGAGGATTCCCCATAAAACATATGCCATCATGGCGCTGATAATACTCTTCTGCATGGTAGCCCTCCATATTAAATTCGGATGAAATCTGAATAAGATCAGTGCGTTTGTCTATCTGTTTATATAAACTGACAGACAAGCACTTTAGTTTTGTTTCAAATTTCTGTACACTTATGCTCTAATTAAACTTGGCAATATCCGTTCGGTATTGAGCACCTTCGAAGTGGATTTTACCGATGTTGTCATAGACAGTTTTTCTGGCGGCTTCACGGTTTTCGCCCAAGGCGGTGACGCAGAGGACCCGGCCGCCATTGGTTTGCAATTCTCCGTTTACCAGTTTAGTTCCAGCGTGGAAAACCACGCAGTCTTTCACAGCTTCGATGCCGGTGATGACCTTTCCTTTTTCATAAGAGCCGGGATAGCCGCCGGAGGCAATCACCACGCAAACCGCTTCTTTGTCACTCCATTTGATCTCACAATCAGCCAGCTTGCCATCGATAACAGCTTCCATGATGTCCACCAGATCAGACTCCAGCCGCATCAGGACACTTTGGGTTTCAGGATCGCCAAAACGAACGTTGAATTCCAGAACCTTCGGTACGCCGTTATCAATCATCAATCCGATAAACAGGATCCCTTTAAAGTTCATGCCATCGACAATAAAACCGCCTATAATCGGATCCAGAATTTCAGCTTTAATGCGCTTATTCAGGGCTTCATCGGCAAACAGCACATTGGGGGAATAGGTTCCCATCCCGCCGGTGTTCAAGCCTTCATCATTGTCATAGGCCCGCTTGTAATCCTGGGCACTTTCCATTGGGACAATTGTTTTGCCATCGACAAAACAAAGCATCGAGGCTTCCTGGCCGGTTAAAAATTCTTCGATAACCACCTTGTCGCCGGCTTCTCCAAATTCACGTTTTTTCATGATCATTTCCATGCCTTCCCGAGCAGCAGCTTCGTTTTCCGGGATCAGTACACCTTTTCCAGCGGCCAGACCGTCAGCTTTAATAACCATGGGATAGCCGTAAACCCCCAGATCTTTGATGATTTCATCAAAATCGGTATATTCTTTATAGGCAGCGGTTGGGATATTGTGATGGAATAAAAATTCCTTGGTAAAGGCTTTACTGCCCTCAAACTGGGCGCAATGTTTATTGGGACCAAAGACTTTTAAACCGGCAGCTTCAAAAACGTCGACCATTCCCATAACCAAAGGAACTTCTGGACCCACAACGGTCAGGTCAATCTGATGCTCTTTGGCAAATGCCAGACAGCCGGGAATATCTTCTACTGATAAGTCCACACATTCAGCTAATTCTGCCATACCACCGTTACCCGGCGCGGCATATATTTTTTCAACCCGGGAGCTTTGGGCAAGCTTCCATGTCAGCACATGTTCCCGGCCACCGGATCCAATCATTAATACTTTCATCTGTCTCTCCTTGTTTTGCTTTCTGTTTTTCATAATACCCTGTTTTGCTAAGAGAATTGTTCGAATTCAAGGCGGAGACGGTTTTGGCCGACAGGAGCGTATCTATTAATTCGTGACCAAGGCCAAAACCGTCTCCAACGTAGAAGTCGGGCAATTATCGACGCAAAACTAGTGTTTGAAATGGCGCATATTAGTAAATACCATCGCAATCCCCGCCTCATCACAGGCCTTGATTGAATCCTCATCACGTCCAGCCCCGCCTGGTTGAATGATAGCGGTAATACCAGCGGCGGCGGCAGCCTTAACGCTGTCATCAAATGGGAAGAAGGCGTCCGATGCCATCACGGATCCTTTGACAGCTTCGCCAGCTTGACGGATGGCATTTTCCAGGGCACCGACTCGATTTACCTGTCCTGGACCGTTGGCGATCAGACATTTATTTTTAGTCAAACTGATGGCATTTGATTTGGTGTTTTTAACCGCTTTCCATGCAAACAGCAATTCGTCCATTTCGGCTTCGCTGGGCTGACGTTTGGTGACAACTTTTAAATCATCATACAGCTTGGTATCCCGTTCCTGAACCAACAGACCACCCATAACTTTTTTGACTTCATAGCCAGGTTCGTTGTGCGTGATGTCAGCCAGCTCCAATAAACGCAGATTTGGTTTAGCTGCCAGAACAGCCAATGCTTCTGGTGTGAATTCTGGCGCGACGATCACTTCAAGGAAGGTTGCGACCATTTCTTTGGCCGCAGCTTCATCAATCAGTCGGTTTGACGCAATGATGCCACCGTAAATGGATACCGGATCGCTATCGTGAGCTTTTTTATAAGCCATCGCGATTTTTACGTCGCTGGCAATGCCGCAGGGATTGGCATGCTTAACCGCGACGATCGTGGGTTCGTCCCCATATTCTTTTAAGATTTCCAATGCTCCATTGGTATCGTTAATATTATTATAGGAAAGTTCTTTTCCCTGAAGTTGTTTGGCTGAGGTGAGGGCGCCTTTGACCGGAACCACTTCACCGTAGAAAGCGGCTTTTTGATGAGGATTTTCACCGTAACGCAGATCCTGAACCTTTTCAAAGGTCATCGTGATGGTGTTTTGTAAGACTTCCCCGTCAATCCGTTTTCTTAAATAGTCAGCAATCATCGTGTCATAGTTAGAGGTCGTTTCAAACACTTTTAGAGCCAGATTATAACGGGTTTCGTAGTTTGTTTTTCCGTTTGCTTCCAGCTCAGCCAGAACCACAGCATAGTCTTCCGGATCCACAACTACGGTCACATCATTGAAGTTTTTGGCGGCGGATCGCAGCATGGTAGGTCCCCCGATATCGATGTTTTCGACTGCATCTTCAAAGGCGACCCCTTCTTTTAAAATGGTGTTTTTAAATGGATAAAGGTTAATGACCAGTAAATCGATGGGGGTAATGTCAAGATCTGCCATCTGTTTCTGGTGATCCGGATTGTTGCGGATTCCCAGAATTCCACCGTGAATTTTGGGATGAAGGGTTTTAACCCGGCCATCCAGACATTCCGGAAAACCGGTGACTTCTGAGACACCGGTAATCGTCAATCCTGCTTCTCTCAGGGCTTTGGCGGTTCCTCCGGTTGACAGGATTTCCCAGCCCATCTCTGTCAATTTTGATGCAAACTCGACAATCCCACGTTTATCCGATACACTTAACAATGCTCTCATATTATTCCTCCAAATTTATAACTCTAACAAGTTCCCTTGGTCTTTTTTATTTGATTAATTATTTGATCTATTACTTAATTTGACTCTTTTCGATTTTTGACAAATCGTCCTTCCACCGTCAATTGGTCGTGACAAAAAGCCTTCACCGCCTTTGGTAAAAGCTCGTGTTCAATTTTAAGAACTTTCTGCTGGATCGATTCCGGTGTGTCATCGTCTGCGACTGCGACAGTTTCCTGAAGAATTACCGGGCCGCCGTCGGCTACCTCGTTAACAAAGTGAACCGTTGCTCCAGTGACCTTGACGCCATAATCGATGACAGCCTGATGGACATGCATACCGTAAAATCCGGCTCCGCAAAAAGATGGAATCAGAGCTGGATGAATGTTGATAATGGCATTAGGATAGGCCTTCACAAATTCTGGGGTAATAATTTTCATATAGCCCGCCAGAACCACCAGCTCCACATCATAACCTCTGAGAATCTCGATGATCTTCTGATCGAAGGCTTCATTGGTGGGATAACCTTTGGGATTGATGGCCACTGCCGGAATCCCTGCAGCTTCGCCCCGTTCCAAGCCAAAGGCGTTGCGATTATTGGAAATCACCACTACGATTTCACCATCTTTCTGATGAATGGTATCAAGCAGAGACTGAAAATTTGTTCCGCCGCCGGAAACCAGCACGCCGATTTTTTTCAATGCTTTTACAGACATAAATCGATTTTTTCCTCTCCCTTAACAATGGAACCGAGAATAACCGGCTTTTCGCCTTTCGCTGTTAAGCCAGATACAAAGGTTTCAACCTGATCAGCTGGTAAAACCGCCACCAGACCAATCCCCATATTAAAGGTGGCATACATGCTTTCAGAGGAAATTTTTCCAGCTTCCTGGATAAATTTAAAAATCGGCAGGGTTTCGATGACACTGGCATCGACCTTGGCGCAGAGTCCATCGGGAATCATCCGGGGAATATTCTCATAAAAACCGCCGCCGGTGATATGACTCATGCCCTTGATACCGCAGGGTTTGATCAGATCAGCCAACGGCTGCACATAAATTCGGGTCGGTGTCAGCAGTGCTTCACCAAGGGTCATCCCCAGATCATCCACATAGGTATTGACATCCATAGACAGATCCTTAAATAAGACTTTACGCACCAGCGAGAAACCGTTGCTATGAACCCCAGAGGATGGTAACCCGACCAGAACATCACCTTCAGCAATATCTGCCCCGGTAACAATGTCATCTTTTTCAACGATGCCCACTGCAAAACCAGCCAGGTCATACTCGTCCAAATCGTACATATCTGGCATTTCAGCGGTTTCTCCGCCAATTAAAGCCATATTTCCCTGGATACAACCTTCGGCAATACCTTTGACAATGGTGGCGATTTTTTCTGGATAATTTTTGCCGCAGGCAATGTAGTCTAAAAAAAACATCGGTTGGGCTCCTTGGCATAAAATGTCATTGACACACATCGCCACACAGTCCACGCCGATGGTATCATGGCGATCCATCATAAAGGCCAGCCGCAGTTTGGTCCCGACTCCATCTGTTCCGGAAACTAAAACTGGTTTCTGATAACCTTCCGGCAGTTCAAACAAACCACCGAATCCTCCTAAATGAGAAAGAACCCGATCATTGAAGGTTCGTTGAACATCCGCCTTCATCAATTTAACTGATTCGTAACCTGCTTCCACGTCCACTCCGGCCTGTCGATATGCATCTGTTTTTATCTGATTTTCTGACATGTTTCCTCCATCTATTTATACACTTCAGGTAATTGCAAAACTGCACGCAACGCTTACGGCACTCTTGCAATTACCTATTTCTAGTTCCGATTAGCTAAAATTCTTTTACAATTTAGTCGTTGGCATTTAAAATTGGCACTTCCATCGGGTATTCCCCATCAAAGCAAGCTCGGCAAAAGGTTGTTTTTCCGCCGACTGATTCGGTTAATCCATCCAGTGAAATGTAAGCCAGCGAATCTGCGCCTAAAATTTCTCTGATTTCTTCGACAGTTTTCTTGGCACCGATCAGGTACTTTCTCCGCGGAGTATCGATCCCAAAATGACAGGTGTGGGCAACCGGTGGACTGGTTACCCGGAAATGAACCTCGGTCGCGCCAGCCTGTCTTAAAATTTCAACCAAGCGCTTAGAGGTGGTTCCACGAACAATGGAATCATCAATAATAATAACTCGTTTGCCTTTGATGGTTTCTTTTAATGGGTTAAGTTTAATGCGCACCCCTTCTTCCCGCAGCTTCTGATTGGGCTGAATAAAGGTTCGACCGATGTATTTGTTTTTAATTAAACCAACTCCGTAAGGAATTCCTGATGCTTCGGCATAACCGATGGCGGCCCCAATTCCTGAATCCGGTACCCCGATGACAACATCGGCTTCAACCGGTGACTCTTTGGCGAGAATTTCGCCGGCCTTATGACGGGCAGCATAAACTGAGGTTTCATCCATCACCGAATCGGGACGGGCAAAATAAATCAGTTCGAAAATACAAGCTTTCTTTTTAACCCAATTGTTTTGACCATAACTGGTTAAGCCATTTTCGTCAATAACCACAATTTCGCCGGGCTCAACATCACGAACCAGTTCGGCTCCGATGGCATCCAGGGCACAGCTTTCCGAAGCCAGAAAATAATCTTCATCCTTCTTGCCGATGCATAGTGGACGCAAACCATAAGGATCACGGACGCCCACCAGTTTATCACCAACGGTAATAACCAGGGCATAAGCGCCCTTGATAATTTCAACCATCCGCTGAATGGCTTCAATCATCCCGTGTCGCAGACCTCTGGCTAAGATATTTACCATTACCTCGGTGTCGATGGTGGTTTGAAAAACAACCCCAGAATCTTCCAGCATATTTCTTAGAGCACTGTCATTGATGAGATTCCCGTTATGAGCTAAAGCAATTTGACCAAAACTGTGATTGACCGTTAAAGGCTGAGCATTGGTGACACCGTCTTCTCCTGATGTTGAATATCGGACGTGGCCAATTCCGATGTTTCCTTTAAGCTGTTTTAACACATTGCCCTTGAAAGCATCAGAGACTAGGCCGGTCTCTTTGTGGGTTGAGATTTTTCCGTCTTTGTTTACCGATATGCCGGCGCTTTCCTGACCTCGGTGTTGAAGCGCATAAAGTCCATAATAGATATAGGAAGAACAGTTATTCTCTTTGGATTTGAGATAAGCCCCCATAATTCCACATTCATCGCGAAACTTGTCATTTATCATTGGTGTGTGCATCCTCCAGGTATTTTAATTTTAATTTTCTTGCTACCTTATTTTTTAATACAATAGTGGTAATGCGTTTATGGTGATGAGTTTTATGCCTGAACCCGTTTAAGCATTTCTTCATAAGCTTCTTCAATATTGCCAAGGTTTCTTCGGAAACGGTCTTTATCCAATTTTTCATTGGTTTCCACATCCCAGAAACGACAGGTATCCGGTGAAATCTCGTCAGCTAGTACAATTTGTCCGTCATTGGTTTTGCCAAACTCGATTTTAAAGTCGACCAGGTTGATGCCTCTTTCCAGAAAATAAGCTTTTAAAATATCATTAATTTTAAAGGTCAGACCCCGAATCACTTCAATTTCTTCAGCAGTGGCCAGTTTCATGGCGATGGCGTGGTAATCATTGATCACCGGATCTCCATAATCGTCGTTTTTATAGCAAAATTCAAAAATTGGTGACTCTAATTTTAAGCCTTCTTCCAAACCAAGGCGCTTCGTAATGGACCCGGCAGCGGTGTTGCGGATAATAACTTCCAGTGGGAAAATAGTAACCGCTTTAACCAACTGTTCATTTTCGGAGAGAATTTTGACAAAATGGGTGGGGATTCCTTTTTCTTCCAGCATGGTGAAGATAACCCCGGTCATTTTATTATTGATGACCCCTTTACCGCCGATGCTGCCTTTTACCTCGCCGTTAAACGCAGTGGCATCGTCTTTATACTCAATAATGAATTCGTTGGGATCGTCAGTTTTAAAAACTTTCTTTGCCTTACCTTCATACAATTGTTCTAACTTTTCCATCTTAATCTCCTTAAAATATGATTTGAATCAATGATGTGTTTTTAATTTTTTATAATATTTCCTGAACCTTTTCGTTTTTCGCAACGACTTCGTCGTTTAGCTGAATTTTGAAGGCTTTCATTTTTGTCCGGATCTCCGGATATTTGATTGACAGCATCTGGGCAGCTAAAATCCCGGCGTTTTCGGCACCGTTGACCGCCACAGTGGCAACCGGTACTCCGGATGGCATCTGGACAATCGATAGAAGAGAATCCAGTCCGCCCTGGAAAGAAGTTTGAATGGGAATCCCGATGACCGGAAGTGGTGTGATTCCGGCGATGACTCCCGGCAGGTGGGCGGCTTTTCCAGCTGCGCCAATAATAACTTCGATTCCTCGTTCCTCTGCTGTTGAAGCGTACTCAAAAATCTTTTGAGGGTTTCGGTGGGCTGAAATGACCTGAACATCATACTCGATGTCAAATTTTTCCAAGGCAATCAAACATTTTTTGACGATGTCAAAATCGGAATCACTTCCCATAATAACAGCAACTTTTGGTGTACTCATTTTATAATCTCCTTTGGTGTTGGTTTATTAATTTTCTGAACTATATTTTATATTTGATTACAGCTTATTTAAAATAATTGACGCCAGCTTTGAAGATCTGCTGATCCATATTTCCGGGAATATTTTTATAAAGATTCTTACCAATCCGTTCGGAGTGACCCATTTTTCCGAGCACCCGGCCGTCCACACTGGTAATACCTTCCACTGCAAACACCGATCCATTTGGGTTGAAGCGGCCATCAAGGGTGGCTTCGCCGTCAAAATCCACATATTGGGTAGCAATCTGACCGTTTTCGATAAGGTTTTTCAGTACCGCATCGCTGGCTACGAAGCGACCTTCCCCATGAGACATGGGCATGCGATGGATGTCTCCCACTTTGGTATTGGCTAACCATGGCGACAGATTGGAGCTGATCCGGGTCATCGGGATGGTGGACACATGTCGGCCAATGGTGTTAAAGGTCAAGGTTGGCATTGCTTCGGTAATCTCGCAGATTTCGCCGTTGGGCACCAGTCCCAGCTTGATCAAAGCCTGGAAGCCGTTACAGATTCCCAGCACCAGACCGTCCCGATTATTGAGTAAATCCATCACCGCATCCATCATCTTGGGATTTCGGAAAACCGAGGCAATGAATTTACCGGAACCATTGGGCTGATCACCGGCGCTGAAGCCACCCGGAATCATAATCATCTGGGATGCTTTAATATTCGCAACCATTTCATCAATGGATTGGCTAATATCCTGAGCCGACTGGTTTCTGAATATCGTGGTGACCGGTTTTGCCCCGGCGTTTTCAAAAGCTTTGGCCGAGTCGTATTCGCAGTTGGTTCCCGGGAATACCGGAATAAATACTTGAGGTCTGGCCTGCTTTTCTTTACTGTAAACAATCGGTGTTGCCTTAAAGCTTAAGGTTTTTACGTCACCAGTGGCTTCCACTTTTTCCGGATATACCGAACGCAGCGGCGCTTCCCAGGCTTCAGCAAGTTCATTGATATCAATAGCATCACTGCCATAAATAATTTTATTGGAATCATTTGTTTTTCCGATAGGAATTGATCCCTCCAAAATTTCAAAACTTTCAACTAAAATACTGCCATACAGCGGTTCAAACAAAAAGGCTGGCTCGATCCGGTCATTGATGGTAACCCCGATGCTGTTTCCAAAGGCCATTTTCGCTACAGCTTCGGCCAGACCGCCAAAGCCAGTGGTTTTTGCGCTTAGGATCTTGCCTTCCTGATTGGCTTTGATGATGATATCATAAACAGCTTTAACTGCTGTTAATTTCGGTACTCCATTTTCATCCAAAGGTAGGGTGAATAATTGTACCAACGACTCAGTAGACTTCAGTTCGCTGGTAATCACTGCATCTACGTGGGATGTCGCTACCGCGAAGGAAATCAGAGTTGGCGGAACAGTCAGTTCACCAAAGGTGCCGGACATGCTGTCCTTGCCGCCGATGGCCGGTGTTCCCATGGCTGTCTGTACCTGATGGGCACCTAAGAGCGCCGCAAAAGGTCGACCCCATTTAACCGGTTCTTTGCCTAACCGTTCAAAGTATTCCTGGAAACTGAGTCGGGCTTTTTTATAATCGCCACCGATGGTCACGAGTTTTGACAGGGATTCAAGAACCCCCATCATTCCCCCTAAGAACGGACTGTTTTTGGCAACGGTCGGATTGTACCCAAAAGTCATCATGCTGCAGGTAGTGGTGTCCCCATGAGTCATTGGGATCTTGGCTACCATACCATCCATTGGTGACAGAGCATTTTTACCGCCATAGGGCATAGCCACGGTGCCGGCACCAATAGTGGAGTCAAACATTTCCACCATGCCCCGCTGGCTGGCCACATTCAGATCTTTAAGGGTTTCGGTGATCTGATTGGTAAAATCGAATGGTTCATCTTTTTTCGGGTCTTGATCCGCGGTTTTTATTGCACTCTTTATTTCAATTGGCGATTCAACCGCCACATCAATAAATTGCGGTGCGCCGTTGGTTTCCAGAAATGCTCGGGAGATATTCAAAACTTCTGCGCCCCGCCATTTCATGATCAGACGACCAGAATCAGTGACGATGGCCACCGGAGTAATCTCAAGATTTTCAGCGTTGCCCATGGCAATAAAAGTATCCACATCTTTGGGATCGACCACCACCGCCATTCGTTCCTGGGATTCAGAAATGGCCAGTTCAGTGCCATCCAGACCTTCGTATTTCTTTGGCACCTTATCCAAGTCTATTTCCAGACTGTCAGCCAGTTCGCCAATGGCCACTGATACGCCACCAGCTCCAAAATCATTACAGCGCTTGATTAAATTGGCCAGCTCTTTACTTCTGAAAAGTCGTTGGATTTTTCGTTCTTCCACCGGATTCCCTTTTTGAACCTCGGCACCGCTTTCCAGAATTGATTCTTCGGTGTGGGCCTTGGATGAGCCGGTAGCGCCGCCACAACCGTCCCGTCCGGTTCGTCCGCCAACCAACAGCACCACATCGCCAGGAGTGGGGCGTTCACGGATAACATTTTCTTTGGGTGCCGCCGCAATCACCGCCCCGACTTCCATCCGTTTGGCCAGAAACCCCGGGTCGTAAACTTCGGTTACCTGACCAGTTGCCAAACCGATCTGATTTCCATAAGAGCTGTAGCCATGAGCAGCTTCAGTAGAAATTTTACGCTGGGGCAATTTACCCGGCAACGTGTCTTCAATGGCCGCCCGGGGATCCCAGGCTCCGGTAACCCGCATGGCCTGATAAACATAGCTGCGTCCCGAAAGCGGATCCCGGATAGCACCGCCCAAACAGGTAGCGGCGCCCCCAAAGGGTTCGATTTCGGTGGGATGATTATGGGTTTCATTTTTAAACATCAGCAGCCATTCTTCATCAACACCGTCGTGATCGACGATCATGTTGATACTACAGGCGTTGATTTCCTCCGATTCATCCAGATCGGGAATCCGTCCCTGTTTCTTAAGGGCTTTAGTACCAATCACGGCCAGATCCATCAGGCTCATCGGTCGTTCAGTATTTTCGCCATACAATTCGGTTCTGGCCTGACAATAATCGTCGTAAGCGTGTTTCATGGCCTGAGAAATAGGATCATCTCCCAGGAAACGGACCTGTTGGATCTGGGTTAAAAAAGTCGTATGACGACAATGATCCGACCAATAGGTATCAATCACCTTTAATTCCGTAATGGTCGGATTTCGTTTTTCATCTTTATTAAAATAATTTTGGACAAACTGAATGTCCTCGGTGGTCATGGCGAATCCATTGTCCATTCGAAAAGTTTCCAATTGGTCTTTACCAAGACTAATAAAACCATCCAGTGGCTTGATATCTTTTGGCTCCCGAATTTCATCAACCAAGGTGTCAAATGACTCCAATCTAGCTTCCTGAGAATCTACCGGATTGATCATATAGTGTTTAATGCTGTCAAATTCTTTTTGTGTCAATGCTCCTGTGAGTACAACAATTTTTGCTACTTTAACCAGCGCACGTTCACCGGACACGATCTGAATACACTGAACTGCCGAATCTCCATGCTGGTCATATTGGCCAGGCAAATAGGAAATCCCGAAAATTTTCTCGTCATCATTGATCTGAAGATATCCTTCAAATACCTGGTCGACATTGGGTTCGGATAAAATGGTGCCGATAATCTGTTTGAATAGATTATCTTCCACACCTTCTACATCGTAACGGTATAGAATACGCAAGGATTCAAGTTTCTGAATCTTTAAAATACGTTGAAAGGTCTGTGTCAGCGATTTAGCTTCTACTTCAAACTTGTCTTTTTTTTCTACAAAAATTCGTTTTATCACAATTTTTCCACCTTTTTTAATGATACACTTATTTTACTATTTCCGAACAATAATTTCAATAGAATTTAAAACGTTCGGATTATTTTTTTATTTTCTGTAATTTTTCTTAGGTTTGCGTATTTATTTTTAAGCTTTGGACCTTCAATTCAACAAATCGCTCCGTTTCACTCTCCTGCTATATTTAAGTATTCATTAATGTGATATAATTAAAGTTATAATTTGATGTGATATGGGTATTATAATTTCAATCATTGATTCATCGAAAATAAACATCCACGAGAGGTATAAAATGAAAATTTTCCATTTACACCATAGCGGCTTTTTAATTCAGCTGGAAGATAAAACTCTGATTTTTGACTGCTTTACACATATACCAACAAGTCTGCTGCGAAAAGGACTGCCCCATTATTTTTTTGTATCTCATGGTCATGGCGATCATTACACGGCAGATATTTTCTCAACCGAACGGATTTACCAGCCCACTTATATCTTAAGCAGCGACATTCCCAAAACTTCCACCCACAAAACACATACCATGGGACCCTATCAGCACATGTCTCTGGGCGGCATGGACATTAAAACCTTTGGATCCACCGATCAAGGTGTTTCCTTTTACATTGCCACCAACTCACACCGAATTTTCCATGCCGGTGATTTGAATTGGTGGGATTGGGACACCAAGGAAAAACCGAATATCGATCCGGCACAGGAAGAAAAAAACTATAAGGGTGAACTGGCGAAAATGCATGATCTTCCGATGGAGTTCGCCTTTATTCCGGTAGATCCCCGTCTGGGTGACTCTTTCTACAAAGCCGGTGAGTATTTTATTGAGACCTTTCATCCCAAAGTATTGATTCCGATGCATTTTCGAGATGATTTCAGCATCATTAGAAAATTCAAGGACAAAATCGGAATTACTGATACTGTTATCCCGATATTTAAAGAACGAAATGTGAAGATCAAAAATACCTGGTCAAATGGATCCTGATATTTTCCATCTTTCAGGCTATAATATTAGATAATTGCGAAAGTACCGTGAGCTTTGTGTTCAATTTCGTAATTGCCTAGCCATAATATAGGAAGGGGTATTACCCATGAACGACTTCTTTTTCCTCAATGAAGATAGTGAGCAGCATTTCAACGGTATTTTTTCTGTGAGCACAGAATTTCTTTGTATCACTGATGAGCGGGGAAAAATTATGAAATCAAATCAGGTTTGGGAAACCAAACTGGGCTATCTGACGCCCGAACTTATTGATAAAAATCTCATTGACCTCGTCCACCCCAACGATGTGGCAAACCTGATTCTGGCCTTTAAAAAACTCTCTGCGGAAAACGAAAATCTGTCACTGACCAGCCGGTTGCGTTCAAATGACGGTTCCTATCGATTTGTAACCTGGCAGTTTCAATGGGTGGATGGGCTAATTTACAGTTGTGCCAAAGATCTAACCGAACTCTATTATGCAAAAAAAGATGCCGAATCCGCCGAATTTTTAAAAAATCAACTACTTTCCATTTTAACCGCCGAAATTCATGAACCCCTGGAAAATTTGTCATTGTTTTTGCAGTTAATTAGTAAAACCCGGTCCATCTCGGATCAGACTATCTGTCTGGAAAATATCCGGCTTTCCTCAGAATTTCTGGAAAATCTGATTAATGGCATTCTGGTGATCGACAAAAGAAATCAAACCAGCCATGATGTGAGCACTTTTAATTTTCACAACACCGTTGAAGATGCGATTATCCCCCTTATCGCCAGCGCCAAACGGCATAACATCACCATCGATTTGGCGATTGATCCAAAAATTCCACCCAATGTCCTGGGGGATGCGCAGCGACTCAAACAGATTATTTCCTATTTAATTCTTAATGCCATTAAATGTCTGGAGCAGGGCAAAATCAGTATTGAAGTTACTCCTGAAAATACCAGCAAAGCCGTTTTTAAGATTTATTTTAATGTGAAAACTACTGGAATTCCATCCTTAAAAAGTATCACCGATCCTTTTTTCCGCAACGATCCCAATGGCATAACTACTGAAAATAACCTGAATTTTGTTTTGGAGTTGGTCAAAACACTGGTTGAAACCATGAACGGCAAGCTATCTGCCACCCGAGACAGCGAGGATGGTTATGAATTTTCGTTTCATATTCTATTGCTCCGAGATGATATTCACAATACCAAAAACGACAGCAATCCATCCGGGCGGGTATTGCCGATGTATAATAAAAACATTCGGCTTAAAGAAGAAGAACTGCTGGCAATTGAGCAAATCGGGAATGATCAGGCTAAATCGCATGACAAGATTAGTCCTGAAAAAAGACAGCGGATCTTAGTGGTTGACGATTCCCTTGCTAACACCCAATTACTCACCCAAACTTTGATCGAAAATTATGAAATTCTTGTTGCTAACAGCGGAAAAGACGCCTTAGCCATTGTTCAACAGGTTCCAGCTCCAGATCTGATTCTGCTGGACCTGAGTATGCCGGATATGAGCGGCTATGAGGTCTGTAAACAAATTCAATTGGAAGAAAGCACCATGGCCATTCCGATTATTTTTCTGACCACTCTGAGTGACACGGAAAATGAAGTTTATGGTTTACCATCCGGTGCCATGGATTTTATTTCCAAGCCCTTTGATCTTCCCAGCGTAGCGGAAAAAATTAAAAATCAGCTGGCTCTTAAATACTATCGGGAAATCCTCAGCATGACTGCCGATACCGACGCATTAACTCAAATCGCCAACCGTCGCCGATTCGAAGAAATATTGGCCATCGAAATTCGCAAAGCCAGGCGCAATAACACCCCCTTGTCGGTGATCCGAATTGATATCGACTATTTCAAGTCTTATAATAATACCTATGGACATTTGGAAGGAGACGATTGTCTTCGGGAAGTTGCCAATGCCTTTAAAAAAACATTAAAACGGGCCGGTGATCTGGTTGCCCGTTGGGAAGGTGAGGCGTTCGCCTGTCTGCTCCCGGACACTAACTTAAAGGGAGCCAGTCATGTCGCCGAGAAGATTAGAAAAGCGATACTAAATCTGAGGATTCCCCACCAGTCATCTCCTGGAGAAAAAGTTATCACCATATCACTGGGCGTCGCCACCGGAGCTAAATCTCATGAAAATTCAGGCGAAGATTCTTTTGAAACCCTTCTCGATCACGCTCAGTCCGCCTTGGCAAAATCAAAACAATCTGGACGAAATCAGGTTAGTGTTTACAAAAAATAAACGGCCAATAATAAACCCATATTCCAGTCCGAATATGGGTTTATCTTAGTTTTATATTCATTTTCTGCCTTTCTATTCTGGCCAGCCATATTTCCCTTTCATTTCCACAAAACGGACCAACTCAATAGTTTGTTCATGAATCATCCCTTTTTCATCCTTAAAAACCAGTTTTAATTCCTGTAATTCTGGCAGTCCTATGGGAATAGTCATCCGTCCCCCCATAGCCAGTTGTTCCATCAGTTCATCGGGGATTCTACCAGCAGCGGCAGTTACCATTATCCGGTCGTATGGAGCGTGTTCAGCCCAGCCATCGCTGCGATCACCGATTTTATAAAAAATGTTAGTATAGCCCACATCATTCAGTCTTTTTTGAGCAGTTTCAGAAAGCGCGCTGATCCGCTCAACAGTATAAACAGATTTAGAAAATCTAGCCAGCAAAGCAGTCCGATAACCTGAACCAGTGCCAACTGCTAACTATAATTCAAAACAGCCACTTTCGATGAGGTATTCCCGAACCCCTCGCAGTGAGGGGTGATTGGTTGTCTGACTGATCCTGGGGTAAACGGTTAGATGATCCATGCGATTTTCTATTTTTGTTAGATTGAAGCCATCGCGCAATACCATAAATTTCCCAAATCCCGGTTCAATAGCATTTTGAGGACAACCATAAACACATCTCAGACAAATCACACAATCTTCGCCAAATGAATATTTACCATCGATTATTTTTATATTATCCCTGGGACAGAGTTTTGCGCACCAACCGCAATCCACACAATCATCTGTAATTTTGAGATATCGTCCAAAATATTTTCCGCCAAATTTTTCAAAATAGCCCAGCTTTGAAGCGATCCGGTCAATACCATAGGGAGTTGTCCGGCGTCGTTCCCCTGCCATGATATTCAAAACCACT
Organism: uncultured Acetobacterium sp.; assembly: GCF_963664135.1. Classification (NCBI taxonomy): domain Bacteria; kingdom Bacillati; phylum Bacillota; class Clostridia; order Eubacteriales; family Eubacteriaceae; genus Acetobacterium; species uncultured Acetobacterium sp. The sequence goes on from NZ_OY760905.1 coordinate 656,241, forward strand.
CGATCAACTACCGCTGGTGTTGCATGGAGAACCATCGCACTAAGACTCTCGTCAAAACCAATCATAAAATTAGATGGCATCACCAACATTTTTTCATAGATTACATCATAACCCTTTTTTTCAAGACTGTGTATAGATGCCACCCGGCAAGCCGTATTTGGAGAAATATCGCCACCACCGGATACCGACACCACGATGGCTGGTCGCCCATCTGTCGGTTGGATTTTTTCCAACCACTCATCGATGGACTTGGGTGCATTAAATGCATAAACTGGAAAAAGCAAGACCAGTACGTCTCCCAAGACAACCGGTTCAACCAGATGCGTTAGCTCTGTTTTATAAACAGAGACTGATCTGTTGGAAAAAGAGCGTTCAAAGGCATCGGCAACCCGAGCAGTTCCACCGGTACCGGTAAAATAAACAAGATTCACACTCTTAAACTCCATTTTTTTCCTCTCAATCTCAAAAATTGCTAGATAATTGTGTAACTATCATAAATTACACTTCAAATTTTGATGATTCAATATCTGAGCAATTAATTTCAAATTCTATTTTCAGCTTCAGTTATAACCTAAAGCTGAATAAACACATCTCATTGCTAAATTCATCATTATCTTCACATTTTTTACCCAGTTTCATTCTTTTTAAACGTCATTTGACTGAAAACGAATCGACTACCCTCCAATTCGGATTTTCTTTTAATTAAAAAAGCTTTACAGACGCCCTCATAGAAGTATAAAATAATGGCAATAATGAGCGTCTGCCCCAGAATTGGAAAGGAAAAAGTATATGAGTAATTTCGATAATACCAATAACGAATTCGACATCGACCTGCTTGGATTCTTTGACCCAATAAGCCAGACTGCCAAGCGGAAAAAATTTGACACCATGCTGGCTCAGGAAATTATAAAAGCCAAAAACACGATCAGTTATGTATCACTTTTATTGGTCGAAATCGACTATTTTAAGAACTACCTTGACACTTATGGTCACCAGGCCAAAGCAAGTTGTCTGCAGCAAGTTGCTTTTTCTTTAGAAAGTTCTTTTAGACGAGCTGGCGATCTGGTTGCTAGATGGGGAGACTCCCAGTTTATCTGTCTGTTGACTGATACCGATTCCAGCGGTGCTGAAAAAATGGGCGAAAGACTAAGAAAAGCAATCATGGCGTTAAATATTCCCCATGTTGATTCCCCGGTGGCAAAGATTGTCACGGTATCAATTGGTAGCGTATCAACCATTCTCACAGATGATACTTCCTGTGATGAACTGATTACCAAAGTGGAACAGGCTTTATCTCATGCCATCGAGATGGGCCGCAATCAGTTCATTGACTGGGAAAAATAACAGCTGACAAAGCCAGGTTTTAGGTCTGGCTTTTATTTTGTTACTACGCAGTTTCGACCCATACGTTTTGCTTCATAGAGAGCCTTATCGACGCGATCGACAAACATCTCGAATGACTCATTCTTTTTATATGCAGTAACACCAAAACTACAGGTCTGGCTAAGGTTCCTTGGAAAAAAGGTCAGTTCGATAATCGCTCGAATCCGTTCTGCAGTAATTCTTGCCCCTTCTAAATTCGTTAATGGCATAATAATAAGAAATTCTTCCCCACCCCATCGACTCAACATATCAATCTTTCTGATCTCCAGAGTCAGCAGTTTTACCAGATGAATGAGAATTTCATCCCCAGCATTGTGACCATAGGTATCATTTACTTTTTTAAAAAAGTCCATATCGAGCATAATAGCTGAAAATTCCAGATCATAGCGATTATATCGCTCTATTTCGTTTTCAATAAATTCATGGGCCTTCATCCGGTTATAAGCCTGAGTCAGGTAATCCCGTTCGGCCAACCGCCTAGCTTCGGCATTGGCATCCTCCAACTCTTCTGTAACTACCTTGATAAAATTGACCAGCCGGGAAATAATCCGGGTGTGCTGACTGGTAAAGGGATCCAAGGATTCTGTTTTGGCAATCCGATTCTCAAATCCAATCACTGGCCGCTTACCTTCGCCCTCTTTCATGCTCACTGCCAACATGGTAGCATTTAGCATTACCACCTCTTTACCCTGGGAACAAATTTCACCAAAAGTATAAAATCCTGCGGTGGGTGCAATGGTTTCAAATGGTTTTATTTCTAAATCGACCTCACTCTGAAGCAAAAACCGCCGACAAATGCATGAATATAGAAAAATTGCTTCCGGATTCAAAATCTGAATATGATTTTGAATGTCTTTAGCTTTTTCAATCATCACCGCCGGATTGCCATAGCCGATGCAAACCGATTCCCCATCATTAATTTTTGTAATAAATTTTATTTCATTATCGGTATTGACCTCCATCGGAGTCTTGGCATATTCAATGCCATTTCGTTTTAGTAAAAGCGGAAATTCAAGCACATTGTAAAAAAAATCTTCATCATTCTGGATATCCAGATAGCGGTAAAAAACATCAAAGGCCGGTTGATCATCAATCGTCTTGACCCAGAGGCCATCGGTTTCGGTAATCGTCATTTCCTTGCTTAAAGGCTGCCATCCTAAATATGTATAAATATCAATGTGAATGTCGTCCCCCATAAAAACAATCGCCAATGCTCCCTTGGCGGTATAATTGTTATTTAAGATGATCAGTGGTTCCTGAACCGCCTCATAATCACCAGCACCACCACCAAAAACCGGGTAGTTCTGCCTTCGTCCAGCAGTAAAACCCTTAAGGAAATCGGAAACATCCATGGTATAAGGTGTTGCCAGTAGCATAACCCCTGCTATGTTATGACATTGATTTTCTATTTTTTCAGCCAACTGTTCTCCCATTGGAGCTTCTGATTGATTTTCTCCAGATATTAAAATGCCCTGAACAAGCGTTTTTTCAAAAAATGCAAATGAAATGACCGTTGCATTAATTAATAACTGTCCTTCGGCAATCTCACCCATTGTTGTTGCTCCGACGATCACCCCCTGTGGTATTGCCGTTCTGAGGATCGATTCAATATCCATCATCCATTTTGGGTCACGTTGAGAAGAAAATATCTGTATAAATACCGATAAAAACCTTTTTGAATCGTTATTAATTTCACTTAACCGTATCCATTCAGTTAGTTTATCAATTGAATGGATGGTGAGAATTTTTGTGATCATTGAATGCTTCCCTTCATTTCTATTTTGTCATTATTTTCATCCAGTCAAAGATATCCGTTCGAAGTAAGTTATTTCATTATCTAATCGGTTAACTTAGAATTATGTAATATTCATTATTTATTATATTGTATCAAGATTATGTTCGATTCTCCAGTCTTTTAGGATTTTTTAATCAATTTAATTTTCTTCTTCCAATCCAGCTTTATCCAAAAACACTTATTTGAATCAATGTCAAAGTGTAAATTTTAGGCAATAAACAGTAGATATTTGCTTTTAAACATTATATAATAGTTGAGCATGTATTCATTCTTTTAAATGTATCATCTCGATTCTGTAAATCAGAATTGGATTTGCTGGCAAAGATGAGCCGTACTATTAACAAGGGGGGTTATTATGAACGAAAATCTAGAACCAGACCTGAATTCTGAAATGCATAATGTATCGGAATCAATTCCGAACAACAGTGCAAATCAACAAGAAGTTTTCTCTGAAAAGGAATACAGGAGAATACGCATCTCCACAAAATTACTGGTATTCACTGTTGCACTTGTTGCGCTGGCCGTATTTTCTCTTGGACTGATTACCGTTAATCTGGGAGCAGCGGCACTTACTAATCAGGCCAACGCCGATTCACAGGAATATGCCACTCAGGGTGCTGCCCATGTTGGAGCCATCATCATCGGAAATCTGGCTACTCTCAGTGAAGTTGCATCCTTGGATCAGGTATCCTCAATGGACTGGAATATTCAGGTTCCAACCATCGCAGACGACGTTGATCGTCTCGGCTATCAGGATATTGCAATTATGAATCTTGCCGGCCATGGTAAATACATCAAAGGCGGCGGCGAATTTGATTCTGCTGGTGAATTCTGGTACGAGGACGGATTAAAAGGTGAACTGGTGGTTTCTGATGTTGCCATCAGTAAGGTTACCAAAGAACCCGTAGTTTTTGATGTGGCTCCGATAAAAAATAATGGGCAAGTCGTTGGACTGCTGGTAGGTCGACGAGATCCCACCTTCCTCCAGGATACCACTAATGCAATGGGCGACGGCGAACGCCAATATGGTTTTGTTGTCAATGAAGATGGTGCTATGATGTCCCATCCTGATTCCCAGGCGATTCTGGATCAGGTCAATGTCTTTGATGACATCGAAAAAGACGGTGTCTGGAAAAGTTTTGGTTTAGCTTTAAAAGAAATGGGAACCAGCCAAACTGGAATGCTTACGTATACGGTAAATGGTCAAACCAAAATCGGTGCTACCTCACCAATCCCAGGAACGAATTGGACTCTGGTTGTGTCTCAATATGAAAATGACGTATTAGCTCCAATTACCAGCCTGCGAAACCTGATTATTTTAATTTCATTCGTCATTCTTTTAATTGGCGGAATTGCGGCCTATGTTATGGCAAAAAAACTCTCAAATCCCATTATCAAACTCAAAGAAGTCGCTGATCAGGTGGCAGTGGGAAAAGTCGATGTGGACATCAAAATCACAACTCATGATGAAATCGGTGACTTAATGCGTTCCTTTGAAACAATGATCAGAAACAACAAAGGCATGGCTGATGCAGCCCAACGAATGGCTCAGGGTGATTTTGAAGTTGAAATCGTCCCGCGATCTGATGACGATGTTATTTCCAACTCAATGATTGCTGTGGTTGGTGAAATGAACCGCGTACACGATGGCATCTTAAAAATAGGCAATGCTGCTCTTCAAGGTCAGTTAAACTACCGGGGCAATACCAATGAATACACCGGTGCATACAAAGATTTAATTATCAGTTTAAATAATGTTATTAACACCTTTGTAAAACCATTAAAGGTGGCTAATAAGGCCATTGAACGAATTGGACATGGCGTGATTCCACCAAAAATCACCACCGATTACAAAGGCGATTTTAATGATCTTAAGAATAATATTAACGCCTGCATCGATGGTTTGGGCGCTTTAACCGAAACCGGAGAAGTCCTCCACCGATTGTTTATCAATGATTTTTCTGCTAAAATGGAAGGCACTTATTTGGGAGTATTTGGCGATCTGGCCACCTCCGTTAACGAAATCCACTGGAAGCTCAATTACATTCATTCCATTGTCAACAATGTTTCCAACGGTAATATGAGCGATTATAACGAACTGGTGTCGATTGGTAAACGTTGTGAAGAAGATGAATTTATCCCGAGTCTCATCAAAATGATTGAAAATATTCACTCACTGGTTAATGAAGCGGATGAAATGACCCAGCTGGCGGTTGAGGGAGAACTGGATCACCGGGGCGACCCCAGTAAATTCCGGGGCGAATATGCCAAAGTCATCGCCGGCTTTAACCAAACCCTTGATGCAGTTATTGAACCTATTCAAGCCGCGTCGGGGGCCCTGGATGAACTAGCCAAAGGTAATCTGAATATTATTATGGACGGTGATTATAAGGGTCAACACGGCAAGATAAAAGAAGACATGAACCGCACCATTAATTTTCTCAAACACTATGTGGAAGAAATTACCAATACCCTCCAACGCATTGGTGAAGGGGATCTCAGTCAGGAAATAACGACTTATTACCATGGCGATTTTGTTGATATTAAGCTGGCAATTAATGGTATTACGACACATTTAAGCAAAGTTATGAAAGAAATCGACGACGCTGCCGGACAAGTCGAAACTGGGGCTATCCAAATATCTGACGGTGGTCAGGCACTGTCTCAGGGTACTACTGAACAGGCCAGCTCCATCCAGGAACTCACCGCTTCCATTGAAGAAGTGGCTGCTGAAACCAAACGAAACGCCATGCACGCCAATGATGCCAACGCACTTGCCATTGAGGTACGAACCAATGCTGAAGTCAGTAATACGCAAATGGCTAAAATGGTTACTGCGATGGTGGAAATCAATGAGTCATCCAGCAATATCTCCAAAATCATCAAGGTTATTGATGATATCGCCTTCCAGACCAATATTCTGGCCCTCAACGCCGCCGTAGAAGCAGCCAGAGCCGGACAACATGGTAAAGGTTTTGCAGTAGTAGCTGAGGAAGTTCGATCACTAGCCGCGCGTAGTGCTGAAGCTGCCAAGGAAACGACTGGATTAATTGAAGGCTCCATTGATAAAGTCGAAGTTGGTACCAAAATCGCTGACGAAACTGCCGAAAGTCTGGTTGAAATTCTCAATAATATTGAAAAAGTGACTGGCCTGGTTGGCAATATCGCCCGGGCTTCAAATGATCAGGCTTCGGAAATTGCCCAGATAACCAAAGGGATTGAGCAAGTATCCAATGTTGTTCAAACCAACTCAGCAACAGCTGAAGAAAGTGCCGCTTCCAGCCAGGAACTATCCGGCCAGGCTGAAATGCTTAAGCAGATGATGAGTAACTTTAAACTCAAAAATGAAAAAGGCAATGACCGTGTCGAAAATAAAATTAAAGCTAAACCATCTGAGCCGGTGACCAAGGATATCCCGCCGAACCCCCGGATCATATTGGACGATTTGGAAAATGATAAATATTGATTGTTTGATTTAATAACGTTTATAAAAATAACATTACTTAATTTATTGTCATACCCCTGTCCTGAAAACAACTTTTCGATTGTTTTCAGGATTTTTTATGTCCTCAATTTTAGTAATCATCAACAAGCTAACCGATTCAGTATTAAAAAACCGCCTGTCAATTTTAATTACTCCCGATCATTACAACTCAATTTTGGTTCTTCATGATTTAAATTTCAAGTTGCAATTTAGTTGTTCTTCCTTTCCTTTACAATTTTCATTCAGCTTCTTTCTAATAACCTTAGCCCGAAATAATTAGATATAAATACATTTAGCACGACTTAATCGTTGTTTTACAATTACTTCTGTGTTCTTTTTTTGAACATGATAAAATAAAATATTGTTTTTGTTGAAACATTGCATCAATATTATGGAATCATTTGTAAAAAAACAATTTTTTCTATCTGTATTTTAAATAAACATTCATAAAAATCAATATTTCTTGTATCTTTTTATAATTATATCCCTTATAATTATTTTGATTCGTAAATTCATATCCGTTTAATAATAATATTTCCTATTAAATATTGAAGGTGGTGTTAAAAAAAAGTCATCCATGTGAAATTAGCCGATCCAAATTGTAATCGTTTTTATTTGCATTTTACAATATTGCTTTTTGTTTTGTTGTTTCTTGTTTGCTTTTATAAATTCCAAAGTTTGGATCAAGTCATTGTCGTTCTTAACTGTTTGCAAAAGATTTAAAACCGGAGGAAGATAACTTGAAGTGGTTAAAAGATTTAAAAATCAAAACAAAATTATTGGCATCGTTCATTTTCATTGCGCTATTAGTCGGTGTTGTTGGTGGTATGGGTATTCTGAATACCCGTGCTCTTCAGGATTCTGACAAGGAATTGTATGGAAACATGACTGTGCCCATCTCTCAGGTCGGAGAAATGTCGACTGAATTTCAAATGATGCGTGTGTCACTGCGAGATATGATTCTTGCTAACGATGCCCAAACTATTCAGAGTATCAGGACAAATATTACTGAGCAACAAACAAAAATTGATGAATTGGCTGCAGAATATGAAAAATCCATTGAAAGCGAAGAAATGCGCCAATCATTTGAAACATTTACTAAAACAAAGTTGGACTATACTAAACAACTTGACCTTGTCATGAACCTGGCGACCCAAAATCAAGATACTGAGGCCTTCATCGCCATAAATCCTGATAGTACTGCCGGAAAGGCAACTGTTGCCCTCCAAGATGCCATTAACAACCTGTCAACCATGAAACTGGATGAAGGTCTTGCTAAATCAGTGGAAAACAGCAGTCAGGCTGACCAGGTGGTCACCACCATGTCTATTATTATGGCTGTCAGTATGATTCTAGCCATTGCTCTGGGACTATTACTGAGCTCACTGATCAGTACTCCGCTTAAAAAAGCCAGCCATATGATTCATGAAATGAGTAAGGGACATTTTGGCAATCGCCTGAAAATGGATAGTCAAGACGAAATTGGCGAAATGGCTGATGCCATGGACAGTTTTTCCGATGACCTCCAGCACATTGTTATTGGAACCATGAATCAGATTTCCAATGGCGATGTCTCTGCCAACATTGAACTAAAAGATCCTTTAGATGAACTGGCTCCTGCCCTGAAGAAAACCATTGAAACCATTCGCGCCCTCATCACTGAAGCCAATCTGTTGTCTCAGGCAGCTGTTGAAGGACGTTTGGATACCCGGGGACATGCTGACCAGTTTGCTGGTGGGTTCAAAGATATTGTCTCAGGCGTTAACAGCACGTTGGATGCGGTTGTCGGTCCCCTCAATGTCGCCGCTGAATATATTGAACGGATTGGCAAAGGTGAAATCCCTCCTAAAATCACTGATGAATATTATGGGGATTTCCGTGAAATTAAAAACAATCTCAATGCCTGTCTTGATGGATTAAGTGCCTTGACGACTGCCGACCACACTCTTAAATTGATGAATAAAAACGATTTATCTCAATCCATCGACGGAAATTTCGATGGTATTTTTGGGGAAATTGCAGTCTCTATCAACGGTGTGCATGCCCAGCTTGGTCGAATTGTCAATATAGCAACCAACATTCATAATGGCGACCTCAGTGATTTGGACTTCTTACGAAGTATTGGTAAACGAAGTGAAAATGATCAGCTGGTACCGGCCCTCCTGGGGATGACTGAAACCATTAACCTGCTGGTTGAAGAAACCCAAAATATGGCCAAGCAGGCCATCGACGGTGATTTAAACAATCGCGGGGATGCCACAAAATTCCAGGGCGAATATGTAACGGTCATCGAAGGCTTTAACCTCACCCTTGATGCCGTTATTGATCCCATTAAAGTGGCCTCAACTACTTTAAAAGAATTGGCTCAAGGACATCTCAGCATTACAATGGAAGGAAATTTCAAAGGCCAGCATGGAATCATCAAGCATGATATGAATCAAACCATCAATTTCTTAAAAGCGTATGTGGAAGAAATTACGCACACACTGGAAGAAATGGGTCGAGGGAATTTTGATCTTGAAATTACCAATCTATTTTGTGGTGACTTCTTAGCTATTAAAATAGCCTTAAATGAAATTTCCGCAAATCTAAGCACTACCTTGTCTGATATCAATGTTGCCGCAAGCCAGGTTGAAATTGGTGCCCAGCAAATATCCGACGGCGGTCAGGCATTGTCTCAAGGTACCACTGAACAAGCCAGTGCAATTCAAGAACTGACTGCTTCCATTGAAGAAGTCGCCTCGGAAACTAAACAAAATGCGGTTAATGCCAACCAGGCCAATGAATTAGCCATCAGTGTCCGTTCCAATGCCGAAGTTGGCAATGCTCAAATGGTCAGAATGGTATCAGCCATGAGTGAAATTAATGATTCGTCTTATAATATTTCTAAAATCATCAAGGTGATTGACGATATTGCTTTCCAAACCAATATACTGGCTCTTAATGCGGCCGTGGAAGCCGCCCGAGCTGGACAACATGGCAAAGGTTTTGCTGTGGTTGCCGAAGAAGTTCGTACCCTGGCTGCCAGAAGCGCTGAAGCAGCCAAAGAGACCACTGGTCTGATTGAAGGATCGATTGATAAGGTGGATGTCGGTACTAAAATTGCTGATGAAACCGCTGAAAGTCTTTCTGAAATTCTCAAGCAAATCGAAAAAGTCACGACTTTGGTCGGCAGTATTGCCCGGGCATCTAATGATCAAGCTTCAGAAATTGCCCAGATCAATCAGGGTGTCGAGCAAGTCTCACAGGTCGTCCAAACCAATTCTGCCACTGCCGAACAAAGTGCCGCTGCCAGCCAGGAACTCTCGGGTCAGGCTGAAATGCTCAAGCAAATGGTGGAAGCTTTTAAATTAAAAGATGTGAGTAGGAAACAGCCAAATAGGGCCATCGCTGAGGTAAACGTCAACGAAACCATGTCAGCACCTCCACCCCAACCTGAGATCATCTTAGATGATCTGGACTTTGATAAATATTAATTTGTTTTCGATTATACATTAACTAAAATTAACAGTTACGCAAAGAGCCTGTCTGATTTGAAACAATGCATACAATGCGTAGCAAATCAGGCGGGTTTCTTTCGGTTATTCGATTCAAATGCAATAATAAATTTTCTTAATCTTTTTCTTTCTGAATTTGAAACCTGAATTTCTTAAGAAAATTAATTTGGTATTGCAATAAAAATCAAATGATGTACAATAATTCTAACGATAAAAATAATAAAGGATGTGTTCGTATCAACATAGAAATAAAACAAAATGTCAAAGATTATTTAAATCATCAAAATGTTCAGGATATTTATATTGAAATGGATAATCGTGGTGGTTGTTGCTCTGGGCCAATTTATGTGCCAACTGTCAAGTTAGGAAAACCGACTTATGACGCAATGTATGACCGTTTTGAACAAAATGACATCGCCTGCTATTTGCCAAAAAAAATGCTCAATGAAGAAACGCCGGATATAACCATTAAGCTTCGAAATTTTTTAGGTCGTAAATCTTTATCAGTTAATGGTTTGCTTGCTTATAAAGAAGACGGCTATAAAAAGAAAAAAATATAATCGCGATTAATGACACCTTGATCTTGCGCTTTCAACTCAAAAACCACCCTTTCAGCGACTTTATTCAATCGGTGAAAGGGTGGTTTTTATAATCCCAGAAAAGCTTTCCAGTTTGGCAGATCCCACTTTCCCTGAGCATATCCTAATTTGTAGCTGTTTGTGAGTTTTTTAAAATCGATCTCACGGTTCGATACCGGCATCGTGTCTGGGTAAACCAGAAAGGCACGTCCTTCCCGTTCCAATTCTTCCAGTTCGTCCAGGGTTTCATTATAAATCAGATGGCGGGTCAGCATGGCTTTAGCCACTTTGGGATATTTGCGGTAGTAAGCCTTAATGGTTCGTTTAAACTTTATCGGTTGTTTTCGATAGCCTTTCTCTCTGGTAAGAATGACAAAAAATTTTTTATATCCATCCTGTTTGGCAATATCCAACGCAATGCCGCCCCCCAGTCCGCCATCCACATAGGTGTGATTTTTATATTGGGTTGGTGGCATGAAAATTGGCATCGAAGACGATGAACGGACAATTTTCATCAGATCTTTCATTTCATGAATATCATCCTTGGTATAGTAAATAACTTTACCCTGTTCCCGTTCAAAAACACCGATCCGTAATTGCGCCGGATTTGCCATAAAGGTCTCAAAATCCAAAGGCAGTGGGCCTTTCGGATGGGAGGTTTCTTCATAGATATATTCAGAACGGAAAAACCCTTCGCCTTTTAGAAAAGATCGCCAGCCGCCAAATTGTGGGTCCTGTACCAGCTCTACAAATGAACGTCTGGCTCTTTCTGGATCCCGCGATAAATAATTAACCGAATGACTGGAGCCGGCAGAGATACCTGCTACGTAATCAAAATAGATTTCGTTTTCCAGCAGATTATTTAAAAAACCGGCCGTGTAACTAGCTCGCATCCCACCTCCTTCAAAAATCAGGGCAGTGTCTTTGATATTATTGATGATTCTCATGGATGTTTGTCTCCTTAAACCAGTAGCTTCGCAAAATCGTCGTAACGAGTTCGTGCTTTTTTCTGTGCTTTGATTCTGGCTTTATTTATCTCATGGTAGTAACTGATGAGCGTCTCCACGATACTTTTATCAATTTTATTTTCAATTGACATTTTTCTCAGGACTTCGACCACTGCTTCTTTTTGCATCCCTTTTCGATAGGGTCTGTTTTCAGAAACCGCCGTAAAAATGTCTGCGACTGCCATAATTCGCGCCCCCAAAGATAGATCCTTTGCTTCAAGTTTAAAGGGATAACCGGTTCCGTCCAGTCGCTCATGGTGCATGGAAGCATATTCGTTGATTTCTTCCAGCCCTTTAACTTGAAATAATAACACATAGGTGTGATAAGTATGTTCTTTTATCACATCAAATTCTTCTTTGGAGAGTGCTCCCGGCTTCTCCAGAATCTCAGTGGGAACGGTCAGTTTTCCAATATCATGAACATAACCCGCCGCCTGGATTTTCTTGCAGGTGAGCTCATCACAGTTAAAGTGCTGTGCCAGTCGTTTGGCCACTGCCGAAACACCCTCGCTGTGAACGGCCGTAAAATTGCTCCGAAAGTCAATAACCCGGGCAAAGAGCTTGGTAATACCGATTAATTCGTCTATATTCAGGCATTGATCCTTAAATTTTATTCGTTTATAATAACGTCGGCCATTCGAAATAGACTCCAGATCATACCAGAAAAATTCCTTTTCTTTTAGCCGCTCAAACGCCTTCACATATTCTGGCTTAAATTTTTGACCGGAAGCACTTTCGATTTTTTTATAGATCCGATCCTTTTGATTGATAATCTTCTCATCTCGAGCGATGAGAGTGGCAATGCGATCCGCTAAGTGAATAAGATGGCTTTCAGGCATGACTGCTTCCCCATTAAACACAAGTCCCTCTCCATCACGCCAATCCACGTGATGAAACTTTATAATTCTAGCAATTTCCGTGAACTCACGGTAATCTTTGAGCAGCAGCCACCCAATCCGAGCATGTTGATGAGGATTAATGGCTTCAAATTTTAGAACATTAATGCGCTCTTGCATACTTAATCCACCGATGTCATGCAAAACAGCAGCGACACTAACCTCATTTAGTTTCTTTTCATCAAAGTTCAACGCTTCTCCCAGGTTAAAGGTAATATAAGCGACTAGACGTTGATGATTGTTTAATTCCGGGCTTACCATATCAGAAGCTCTTGATAATTGAAGTGTTAACTCTAATAAAGAGACCATTCTTTTTTTTTCTTTCCTTTCCATAAAACATCGTTATACATAGTATTGTGATATGATACCATATTTTTGTTAAGAATTAAACAAAATCCAGACTAATTTTTATTTGTAGTTAAATTTTATCTTCATTTTTATTAATGAAAAAATACCATCAGCATGACTTTTTATGTGCTGATGGTATAATTCTATTTACTGATTTCTTTTTCACTTTCTTCTTGCTCGTTAAATACCTCTGCAAAAAGACTAATAATCTGATTCCGCTGATCCCGGTGTTCGATCACCTTGTGACGGTACATCTCTTCTTCGGCTTTTTTAAAGATATCGTTGATATCTTCTGCTTCATTTATTTTAGTAGCATGGCCAAAAGCGATGGATACGTGGGCTCCGGCAATGCTGTAATCCAATGATAACTCTTTGATTCGAGCAATAATTCGCTCAGCTTCTGCTGTGTCTACCTTGGGCAAGATCACAACAAACTCATCACCGCCTAACCTGGCAATGATGTCGTCAGTACGACACCCTTTAGTAATGACCTTAGCCGCCAATTTAATCAGTTCATCTCCTTGTTTATGCCCAAAAACATCATTCATTCGCTTAAGCCCATTGACATCTCCCATGAGCAAAGACAAGGGCAGATTGGAAGTACGATCCAATTTTTTTAAAACCTCCTCATAAAACCGTCGGTTATAAAGACCGGTTAGCTGGTCGTGATAGATGAGGAACAAAGCCTCTTTGCGTTCTCGTTCAAGAGCTCGTTCGTTTTCTTTTCGTTCGGTGATGTCCTGAAGAATACAGTGAGTTTGTCTAAAGTTCCCCTCTAAGTCATAACCGATTTTCCCTTCAAAAGCAATAAATCGATGACTACCATTTTTGTGAAGCATTTCAAATTCGCTGTGAATCTGTCCCTTTTTCTTAAATAACGGAAATCGTTCTCTGAATGTTTCCCGACCCTCTGGTAGTAAAAAATCGCCAAACCATTTACCTAAAACTTCCTCACGATCATAGCCCAAAGTTGCCAGCCACTGATTATTAATCTCAATGAGGTTCCCGTCACCATCCAACGACTGGTAACCTAACGGTGCTTCATAAAAGAGTTGCTGAAACCGCTCTTCACTCTCAACTAGAGACCGATGCATCTGTTTAAGCCTTTCTTCATTGGTGACTTTTTTCAAATTTCGCTTTTTCATCTGAACCAATTGACTCACTCTGTTCTTTTTATGGTTCAATTACATCCCTACTTTCCACTTAACATTGACTGGTATCATGCCTACTTCAATTGATGTTCTTTTTTCTATTTGTAGTTTTTACCCAAACTCAAACACTTAAAACTCTTTTCGTGCTGATTCATAAAATTTTAACTGGAAACTTTACAAATTAAAACATATAATACCTACAGAAAATAAAGCATTACAGATAAAGGAGAAAAACATGTTTATTGATTTAAGAAGCGATACGGTAACCCAACCGACCCCCGCCATGCGCGAAGCCATGGCCAATGCTCCAGTTGGCGATGATGTGTATGGCGATGATCCGACCATCAATCAGCTTGAAAAACTGGCCTGCGAAATCCTCGGCAAGGAAGCAGCACTGTTTGTTCCCTCCGGGACTTTTGGCAATCAGGTTGCCATTATGACCCATACGAAACGGGGTGATGAGGTACTTGTCGGCGATGCCTGTCATATTCTGATGCACGAGGTTGGCGCTGCTGCGGTGCTTTCAGGAGTACAAATTCGAACTTTTCCGGTCTCGGATAACAAAATCGATGTCCAAGGACTGGAAGGAATGCTCCGAGGCGATGATATTCACTTTCCCGATACGGGTCTTATCTGTCTGGAAAACGCTCAATCTTCAGGGCAAGTGGTTCAACTTTCGAATATGCAAGCAATTTATGAGCTAGCTCACGACCATGATATCCCGGTTCATTTAGATGGTGCTCGTCTTTTTAATGCGGCCCTTACACTGGATGTAAATGCCAAAGAAATAGCTTTTTTTTGTGATTCAGTCAACGTTTGTCTTTCTAAAGGATTATGCGCACCAGTGGGATCCCTACTTCTGGGAACCAGGAGCTTTATTAAAAAAGCCCGCAAAAACCGAAAACTCATGGGTGGCGGGCTCCGTCAAGCCGGGATTCTGGCGGCCGCTGGCATCATTGCTTTAACCGACATGGTAGCCCGTTTGGAGATCGACCATCAAAACGCCCGTTATCTGGCTAACCGTCTGGAAGAAATCGAGTCCTGTATTGTTCAACGGGATCGTCTGGACATCAATATGGTTTTTTTTACCTTGGCAGAATCTGTCATCACCGAGACTGAACTGGTAAATGGACTTTTGCAGAAAAATATTAAAATCAGCGGGCAGGAAAATGGTGAGTACCGCTTTGTCACCAACAACGGCATCACTTCTGATGATATCGATCTAACCATTGACACCATGAAAGGTCTGGTTTCACGTTTTTCCTGATTTTTCCTCTCTAAAATAGTGTGTTGATGCATCAAAATTCTTTTTATTATAGGCTTGACGTGGTATACTTAAATCACTACAAATGGAGGATTTTTTATGACAACCACATTCTACGGTAACCAAGGTGTTGTGAACAGCATCATACTTGATATGGAAACCGATTTTGCAAAGCAATTAAAATTTTTAAATACAATTAAATTTACGGATGACTTTAAGCCTGAATGGCTGCCGGATATTGTCAAAATCAGTTTTATTATTGAACCGTCTCTGGGACAATTTGGCAAACCTAATCTCGTCATCATTGCCGAAGAAAAAAGCCTCCAGCGGCATGTGATTTTTGTTGAATCAAAGATTTCTGCCTATGATGACGCTTCAGAAAAATTAAACATTAAACTTTTTCCTAATTCCTACAAAGGAATTGCCACAAAACTGAACATTCGTCTGGCCCTAATGTATCGTCTGGCCAAAGCTTATCACCATCAAAAAGACGGTGGCTTTATTGAAGATTTAGATGAAGCCTACAAACTCTACCATGACGTCCCCAAGGTTCTTAAAAAACCTGGTATGATTAAGCTTTGTATTGAGAATTTTGGATATAATCCAGATTTTCTGTTTGTTGCCCTAACCAACGACCCCTCAGATATCCAACCTTTTAAGAATGCTAATTTTCTGCCTCCGATCGGTGTCAGCGGCTGGCGGGCTGAAAAACAGTCTTTCGGGCTGATTACCTATGCCATGCTGGAAGAACAAAAGCTGGTTGATCTTAAAAAAGGATACTATGCAGTTTCAAAGCAGAATGTCCTTCACCTGCCGGCCGAAACCGGTGCCAGCAATAATGATCCTACTATCCGCACCATTGTTCTGGATCAATGGCGCCCGGATTTGAAACTGAATCTGGAAGAATTTATTGTCTCACTGGGAGACCGGCTCACCACCGGTAAAATTATTACTTTTAATGGTTCTTACAGTATTAAAGCCGAAGATGGCCGTACCCTGGTCAAGCTTTTTGCCGATAAGGAAAAGATCTATATCACCTTGAGAAACGATAATATTCCTGTTGTATTCAAAACCAAACCCCGCATCAAAATCGGGGTGGGACTCAACGCCAAATCTTTTGTTCTGATTTATTCCGGAACTGATGACCTTACTGGCGACCACTACAATAAGTTGGCTATGGAACTTATCGAAATCATCATCGATTTCGTGGAACAGTAAGGCTAAACTGCAAAGATAAAATTTTTCTGGTTAATCAATTTACGATAATCATCAAAAAGCAATGGTTTACAGTTGTTCATCACAACCGTTAAGACCATCGCTTTTTTTTATCTTTTTGTAATATAATCACTTTGACTTAAAATCCTTCCACATGTATAATTGTATGAACTAAATAATTATTATTGAAACCTTATCATTATTGCGTTTATAAACACCTATAAATAGTAACAACTCGTGATCAATTAGCTGAAATCTTAGGGTTATAAACAATCCATTGCTTTCATTTAAATAACTCACAGATTTAAATTAATGATTGGAAAAACTGCCTATGGAAAATTTTTACGCCACTAATACTCCAGCACAGATATTAAACCGAATTTTTTCCCTGAATCTTGATCTTTTATGTATTCTTTCGATTCAAGGCCAATTCGAAAAAGTCAACGTTGCCTGGGAAAGAATCTTTGGGTATTCCCCGGAAAAACTGGAAGAAACTAATATTATCGATTACGTTCATCCCGATGATCGGGATGCCACTGTCTTTATTTTTTCTGAATTGATTCATACCAGCCACCGCCTCACCTTTTCTAATCGTTTTCGATCTGATGATAACTCTTACAGATACATCGACTGGGAATTTAATCGGCATGACGACTATGTCTATGTAGCCGGAATCGATATTACCCATACCAAACTCTCAGCCATTGGTCTTCAAGAAGCGCGAAAACACCTTGAAGAATCGCATATTCAAACCGCACTCCGAGAACTCTGTCCGATTCGTCAAAAAATCCTGGTTGTGGATAATTCCCCATTGAACACCAAAATACTGGAAACAGCCTTGAGTAAGGATTATGAAGTATTAATTACCCACAATGGCAAAGAAGCTTTGTCCATTTGTAATTCCGACGATCCTCCTGATCTTATTCTTTTGGATATTATCATGCCGGAAATGGATGGCTATGAGATTTGTAACCGCTTGAATCAGGGGATAAAGACAAAAGATATTCCGGTAATCTTCCTCACCTCGCTGACTGCCGCCAATGATATTGAATACGGTTTAACACTGGGGGCCATCGACTATATCACCAAACCTTTCAGTGTTCCTATTATCAGGGCTAAAATAAAGAATCATCTCGCCTTAAAATATTATCAGGATACTTTAAAAATAAACACAGATGTTGATCAGCTTACCCAAATTGCCAATCGTCGTCGGTTTGACGATACTATGACCCAGGAAATTAAAAAAGCCAAACGAACCGGGACAATTCTATCCATTCTTTTAATTGACATTGATCATTTTAAATTTTACAATGACACCTATGGTCATCTGGAGGGTGACACCTGTCTTAAAAAAGTCGCCTCGGCCCTTTCAAGCACCCTCAAACGCCCCAGGGATCTAGCTGCCCGGTGGGGCGGTGAAGAGTTCGCCTGCCTACTGCCCAATACCAACGCAAAAGGTGCTGAAAATGTCGCTGAATCTTTAAGAGCAACCATCCAAAATTTAGCAATCCCTCACGATTCATCTCCAATTCAGGGTGTCGTCACTATTTCTATCGGTGTTGTAACATCCAACCCGATGGACGAAAGCTCCTTTGATAATCTATTGAAACGATCGGATGAAGCCCTTTACCTGGCCAAGGAAGCTGGACGAAACCGGATTGCCGTTTGGCATGAGGACATTGAATCAATGGGACCCTACCTCTAATAAAAGGATTCCTGTGTTGTAATAAATTGTATTAAATAAAATTATCTTATTCATTAGTTGATACAATCAGATATACTTGTTCAGTATTTCCCGATGCTCGCAAAGTGCCAATCAAACAAACTGAAAAATGCTTTTGTCTAAATTGGACAAAAGCATTTTTTAATCATACTATATCGTTTCACTTAACATCTCACCATACAAAACATTGTATTACTAGTTTCTTATTATTTTGTTTTAACCTCGCTGTTGGCTGTTACTAATTCCACGCCTAACCCGTAAGCTTTTTCACAATCATTGGGGAACACTTCCCGGCGCCGTTTAGCTTTGTCATCGACATTAAAGGAAGTCGTCTCAAATTTCGAATAATCAGGAAACTGCCAAGTGTCCGTAGCTTCTAGCGTTTTGGCACTGCCGAAAAAATGGGTAAGAATGCTTTCGTATCCTTTGAATTTCATATCATATTTAATTTCCTTCAATACCCGTTCCGGAGCATTCATGGTAAAAACGAACCCGCTTTTTATTTTTTTGGGGAAAAGAACCGTTCGTTGCTTATCATAGACATGATACTGAAAAAATAACCGCTCCAGGAATGAGCGCATTTCACCAGTTACTTCGCCAAAATAGATGGGTGACCCTAAAACCAGAGCGTCCACTGCCTCAATCTTCTCAAAAACCTCAGTCAAATCATCTTTGACAGCACATTTTCCATAACTTTTGCCACCAATCCGTTTACAGGCAAAACAACTGATACAACCTTTATAATTCAAATCATACAGATGAATGAGCTCGGTTTGAGCCCCTTTACTTGCTGCCCCCTCCAGGGCTTTTTCCAATAGCATAGCCGTGTTTTCTTTTTTTCTGGGACTTCCGTTAATCGCAATAATATTCATGGGTGACTCCTTTGTAATCAATTTTCAAGACATCGATACGTGCTGTCTCAATATATATATCCATTGTTGCTTTACTTAATCAAATGGCTTTTTCAGAATTTATTGATATTTTTTATCAGCGTCATTTAAAATCAGCAAATTTTCTTTTATGATTTATTTTGGAAGAATTTTTGCTTGTTGATAACTAAATCGTAACTAATTAAAGTTTAGATTGATTCAAATCTAATAAAAGGTTATAATCAATAAAACTATATAGGGAGGGTTTGTTATGAAAAAAATTATTGGAATCCAAGTTGGCAATCGGGAAAATGAAGCTTTGAAAGTTCAAGAGTTATTAACCCAAAACGGTTGTATTATTAAGACACGTCTTGGTTTACATGAATCAGCTGATAATCAGTGCGCGACCAGTGGATTGATCATTTTAGAATTTCTGCCAGACAAGGATCCTGAAATTGCGGTTTTAGAAAAAGACTTATCAGCACTTAATTCTGTCATAGTCAAAAAAATGGAATTTTAATTTCCAAGCTAAACAAAAGCCACTCAAAAAATTGAGTGACTTTTTCTAATGCGACAACAGATCAGTCCTGCGCTTTAAGCACCTTTATATAATCAATCATATATTCCGGCAGATCAGGCGGACGACGACTGGAAACAATATGGCCATCAATAATTGAAGGCGTATCATGCCAGATGGCACCGGCATTGGTCATATCATCCTTAATGCCAGGGGTGCTGGTAACATTTTTGCCTTTGAGAATTCCGGCTGAAATTAAAACCCAACCGGCATGGCAAATCTGCCCAATGATTCGTTTTCGTCCATCCAGGTTGCGGATCATCTCCAGAACCACCGGGAATCGACGGATGGCGTCAGGGGCCCAACCACCCGGAACCAGAATGCCATCATAATCGTCAGGATTAATATCGGTATAGGCCAGATCGGAAACGCAGGGCACACCGTATTTGCCAATGTACTTTTTACCTGCTTCTTCCCCAACAACATGAACGGTTACCCCTTCTTCGCGCAGGCGAAGCACCGGATACCATAATTCAAGATCTTCAAAATCATTACTGATCAACGCGATAATCTTTTTGTTTTTCATCTTGTTCCTCCTATATAAATTTAATTGTGAACTTAATTATTAAGCATTCCCTCGGGAGCCAGGTTTGACCAAAGCAACTTTACCGGCTTTGCAGATGGGGCAATCGTCGGGATCCCAGGCGGTAATTTCCAGTTTAATGGATGAGTAGATGGGCATGTTAATTTCAACCCCCGCAGCCCGACGGTCGGCGATGCAGGCAACGCCTAAGACGACCGCACCCAGTTCTTCCAATACTTTCTTCGTTTCAATGGTCGATTTTCCAGTGGTGACGACATCTTCGGTAATGATAACGCGTTCGCCGGGTTTGATTTCAAAACCGCGCCGCAGTTCCATCAGTCCGTCTTTACGTTCGGTAAAGATGGATTCTTTGCCTAACTGCCGGCCGATTTCGTAGGAGACGATGACGCCGCCCATGGCTGGTCCAACAACCTTATCAATTTCCAATGCTTTTAACTGTTCCACTACTGGCGCTAAAACTTTGGCAGCCGCATCGGGAAAGCGCAGCACCTTGGCACATTGGACATACTGATCGCTGTGTTTTCCTGATGACAGTAAAAAATGTCCTTCTAAAAAGGCATCGGTTTCTTTTAATATTGCTAATACTTCCTGACTCATACTATTCCTCATTTCTATCTTTTATATTAAACAATTCCCCGGACTTCACTGATATTGGCCAGACCTTCGTTGATGCAATAGGCTTCTAGGCCATCAATAATCTCAATGGGCGCCATCGGGTTATTGAAGTTGATGGTACCGATTTGGATGCAGGTTGCCCCAGCCATGATAAATTCCAGGGCGTCTTGCCAATCACTGATCCCGCCCATGGCCATAACTGGAATTTTTACGGCCTGACAGACCTGATGGGTCATCCGCAGGGCAATCGGTTTGACCGCCGGGCCGGATAATCCGGCATAGAGATTCTCAAAAACAACTTTTTTCTTTCTATAGTCAATGGCCATGCCTTGAAGCGTATTGATCAGCGAAATTCCCTGAGCGCCGGCAGCTTCACAGGCCAGGGCGATGTCGGCAATTGAATCCCCATTGGGGGACAGCTTGACCATAATCGGATGGCGCGAAATATCCACCACTTTTTTGGTGATATCCCCAGCTGTTTCTGCCTTCATACCATAAGCCATGCCGCCGGCCTTCACATTGGGACAGGAGATATTCAGTTCGATCAGTTGAGCATCAATGGCATTTAGTTTTTCAATGGCATTTAGATAAGATTCTTCATCTTTTCCGCCAACGTTAATAACTGTGACGGTATCAATTGCTTTTAGATGGGGCCATTCGGTTTTGATAAAGGCATCAATTCCCGGGTTTTCCAGACCGATGCTGTTCATCAGTCCAGCTGGTGTTTCCCAGAGACGCATACCCTGATTTCCCGGTTTAGGTTCCAAGGTCAGCCCTTTCGAACAGAGCCCACCAAGTTTAGCCAGATCATAAAAAGCTTCGTATTCACGACCAAAGCCAAAGGTTCCGGATGCCGGAATCACTGGATTTTTGAAGAGGATGTCATTAAATTTTGTTTCCAGACAGTTAGACATAAAACACCTCTTCCCGTAAGAACACCGGGCCGTCCTTACAGACTTTCTTGTTTCCAGATTTCGTTTCGCAGGTGCAACCAAGACAGGCACCAATACCGCAGGCCATATGCGCTTCCAGCGAAACGTAGACAGTATTCTCAGGCGGCACAACTTTCGCCACCGCTTCCATCATGATTTCCGGCCCGCAGGTAACTATCGTCTCAGCGGGTAAAACTGCAAGTTTATGGGTAATAATCCCCCCCACATCCAGAACAATCTCGTCAGCTAAGGCTTCAAACGCATCCACACCATAAGCAGTATCCCGAAAGCCTAGATAGACCCGGCATTTTCCGTTGGGGTTTTCTGCTTTATAGTTTTGAACCAGATAATAAAGCGGCGCCGTTCCGATACCACCGCCGACAACACACAGGTCTCCAGCAATTTTCGGGAAACCATTGCCGTAAGGACCTTGAATGGTGACGTCATCCCCAGTTTGGAGACGCGCTAAAATCTCGGTTCCTTTTCCTACCACCTGGTATAAAAAAGTCAGTTTACCCGGCGCGTAATCATGAACACTAATCGGTCGGGATAACAGCGGATCCTTGTCCCAGGCTCGCAGCATGAAAAACTGACCTGGTCTGACATCACCGGTGAAGTCCACTGTCATTTTATAAATTCCGGGTGATACACTGGTATTCGTTAGGATTACAGCCATTTAATAATATCCTCCTGCATTGCCAAGGTGGCGTTTCTGATATGCTCGGCAAAGCCTTCATCCTCACAACCAACCTTTTGATGCCCTGTAATCAGACCACGAGATGAGTTGACCACCGCACATCGTGATTTCTTCAGGATATTGGCAATGTCTTCACCGGTTCCGCCCTGAGCACCGTAACCCGGTACCAGAAAGAAAGTATGGGGACAACGTTCTCGGATCGCTTCAAATTCTTCGGGACGGGTCAGACCAACCACCGAGCCAATGGCGGAAAATCCGTGGTCGCCTCTAAAGGCACTTCCCCAGGCTTCGATCTTATCGCCCATCACTTCATAGATGGTATCATCCCCGACTTTGAGGTTCTGCAGATCAACTGCTGATGGGTTGGACGTCCGTTGCAGAATAAAGATTCCCTTGTCGTTTTCTTTAATATATTTATAATAGGGTGATACCGCATCTTCACCCATATAAGCGTTAACAGTCATGATATCAACTTCGAAATCGCCGCTGAAATGGCCTTTAGCGTATTGATCCCCGGTGGATGAAATATCACCCCGCTTCACATCACCAATGACCACCACGCCCTTGCCGCGGGCATATTTCACCGTTTCGCTGTAGGCTTTCATACCATCCAGACCCAAAGATTCATAACAGGCAATCTGCACCTTGTAGGAAGCCGCCAGATCTTCGGTAGCATCCACAATTTTTTTATTGAATTCGGTTATTTTCTCACCATCCGACCAGTCTTTGTCCAACAGGTATTTCGGTAAAAATTTCAGGGTTGTATCCAAACCCACACAAATGGGTCCTTTTTTTACGGCATCTTTATAGAGCCGATCCATGATCATCATATTTAAGTTCTCCCTTCACCATTGTCATCATTACTTTTCCTTTTAAGGTCTCACCGCCAAAGGGATTGTTTTTGCTTTTTGAAACAAATTCTTTGGGATTGATTTTTCCTTCCCAGTTCAGATCCACCAAAACCAAATCCGCCGGATACCGCTCTTTGATCAGTCCGGATTTAATCCCCAAGCGTTTGGCTGGGGCGTTGCTTAACATCTCGCTGAGTTTTTCCAGGGGGATGCTGTTTTGCTCAAACACCGTGTAATACATGGCAAAGGCTATTTCAAAATTATTGATGCCTGGTGCCCCTTTAAGCTTATCCTCTTCAGAATGAGGCGCATGGTCAGTGCCACACATGTCCACGATGCCTTCCTTGATACCCTCGATTAAAGCCCGACGATCCGGATAAGTCCGAAATGATGGATTGACCTTATAATCCATAGCCGAAGCAAAAATATGATGAGGAGTGACTTCGCAGGTGATGTCCAGTTCCTTTGCCTTGGCTTCCCGGATCAGATCGAGGGTGTCTTTTTTGCTGATGTGACAGACATGAAGGTGTCCGCCGTTTTCAGCCAGCAGCTCCACATCTCGTTTGACCAGCTCCGTTTCCGGATGGCAGTGGGTCAACAGCAGAAAATCATGCTCAGTGGATGCTTCCAGACCTTTTACCATAATTTCTGAGTTTAAGATGGAAACCCCATCATTGGAAAACACGTTGGTTAGCGGGCGAATGGCTTTAAAATCGACCAGTTCTGAATCG
Source organism: uncultured Acetobacterium sp. (assembly GCF_963664135.1). Lineage (NCBI taxonomy): Bacteria > Bacillati > Bacillota > Clostridia > Eubacteriales > Eubacteriaceae > Acetobacterium > uncultured Acetobacterium sp. Next base: position 680,398 of record NZ_OY760905.1, read on the forward strand.
CCAAAGTCTTTGGTCAGAGCCGAAACCTGGATCAGATTGCACTGCTTTAAAGCTACTGCTTTATCCAAGTTTGCTTTAATAACAGCTGCATCATCCATCACCGGTTTGGTGTTGGCCATCGCCACCAGCGTGGTAAAACCGCCCTTTAAAGCGGCTGCCATCCCGGTTTCCATGGTTTCTTTATATTCATAACCGGGGTCTCTCAAATGACAGTGCATGTCAATAAACCCAGGCATCAGCACAAGTCCCTGACCATCAATTTCCTGATCATATTCTGATTTGACATTCCCCTTTTCTTTATAGACCTTCTTGATTTTTCCGTCTTCAATCAATACCTTGCCATACCGTCTTCCCTCGGAATCAACCATTTCAACGTTCTTGATTAAGGTTTTCATCTTTCCTCCTTCTGTATTTCTGGTTTTAGTGATTATGCTTTGATCGAAATATTTAAAAATAAGTTAGTATCATGCCAATGTATCCATGGCAATATAAACACTGAAGTGCTACTAGGTGCCAACACTTATCATATCGTGTTGTATGCCTCAGGGCGAACAGACAATTCGATTATCAATCGAATTGTCTGTCCGAACTGCGCGCATACAACTGATTGATAAGTGTTGGTACCGGCACCGAAACCAATATCTATTCTTCGTCAATAAAAGTGGTGTAGGCGTCGCAGTACTCGCAGCGATATTGTTTTTTCTCTTCATTGACCAGATAAAACCGAATATCTTTAACATCCTCATACTGGGTAATGCAACGGGGATTTTTGCAGGTCATAATACCATTAACCACCTTTGGCAAGGTCAAACTGATTTTTTTACACAATTCGCCGTTTTTAACAAAGTTGATGGTGACATTGGGATCAATGAGCCCTAACACAGTCATATCAATTTGCAGATCGGTTTCGATTTTGATTAAATCTTTTTGTTTCATTTTCTTACTGGGAATGTTTTTAAGCAGAACGACCACATCATCAATGTCATTGAGGTGCAATTCCTTATATATCTCAAAACCGTGTCCCGCTTCAATATGGTCAATGATGATTCCTTTTTTTAGTTTCGATACATTAATCATTTTTTATCCTCCACTCCCAAAAGTTTGGCAATGAGTGCCATTCTGACATACATCCCATATTTGGCCTGAGCAAAATATACCGCCCGGGGATCTTCATCCACTTCGGTGGCAATTTCATTGACCCGGGGCAATGGATGCATGACAATCATATCAGCACGAGCGCTTTTCATTTTCTTTTTATCCAGAATGTAATAGTTTTTCAATCTGAGATATTCTTCCTCGCTGACAAAACGTTCCCGTTGAACCCGGGACATATAGAGAATATCAAGATTCCCTATGACATCATCCAGACTGGTTGTTTCAGTATAGGTTTTGGGATCCAGCTGATGAAGAATATGCGCCGGCATTTTTAATTCTTTCGGTGAAATAAAAACAAATTGAACGCCCTGATATCGGCTTAGTGTTTTAACCAGCGAATGAATGGTTCGACCAAAGAGTAAATCGCCGCAGACCCCCACCACATGGTTGTCACAACCGCCTTTGAATTTTCTAATCGTTAATAAGTCTGTCAATGTCTGAGTGGGATGTTCGTGTCCGCCATCGCCGGCATTGATAATGGGCATTTCGTTGGCAAATTTTGAAACCAGTCGGGCTGTTCCTTCCCGGGGATGCCGGATTACCGCAATGTCGGAATAACATTCGATGGTCCGGATGGTATCCCCCAGGCTTTCACCTTTGGAAACTGATGAGTTATTGGGATCATCAAATCCGATGATTTCTCCGCCAAGTCGAAGCATGGCTGCTTCAAAACTGAACCGTGTCCGTGTGGAAGGCTCATAAAAAAGGCTGGCTAATAATTTTCCCTTGCAAACCAAAGAATAACCCTCGGGGTCTGCAATAATATTATCAGCCAGCTGCATAATCGATTCAATTTCGTCCAGTTGAAAGTCTCCAGGCTCGATTAAATGTCTTCCTTTTAACATAATGTTCCTCCTATCTTAAACACAATTATGGGCAAAAAACTAGCCGCTTTATAAAAATAGCGGCATACTTTCTAACAGGCAATTTTCCTCATTAAATGTATCGTTCCTTTTGCACCTTGATGCCTCGCTTACAAAAAGCCTGCATACTTAATTACAATAATCATAATTTAATTAGCCTGAATTGTCAATGCTCTTTGCTTAAAAGAAACCGTTATCTTAAGATATTATTTCATTTTCGGGGGTAAGTAATTGATATGTAACTGTGGGTACCCAGATTAGCACCATTTGAATTTTTGTTCATTGAATTTATCTGGAATTTCAACCCCGAAAATGGTATGATATTAAGAAAAAGGGAGGGATTTTATATGTATTTCGTAACTTATCAATACAACGCATTTAGTGAAGGCGGCATTCTGACAGCAGATGAAACAAAGGTTTTGCCGATTACCACCATCGGAAAGCTGATGGGTCTCAAATTCCCCGAGCGTCTCATCGACTTTATTCCACTGGCTACTGATGAACTGCTGGCAGACATGAAAAAAGTCATGGATGAGCACTCTAATCTCGGCATTAATCTGAGCCTGGTTAAACTGCTGGCACCCATACCCAAGCCCCCAAGAAATATCTTCTGTCTGGGTAAAAACTATGCTGACCACGCCAAAGAGATTAAAAATATCCCGACCATGGGAGACGTACCGGAAAACCCCATTTATTTTTCCAAACTTCCTACCTCGGTTACCGGACCGGACACTGTCATTCTATCCCATGCCAAAGCCACCAAACAAATCGATTACGAAGTTGAGTTGGCGATTGTTATTGGCAAAAAAGGTTCTGATATCTCAAAAGAAGACGCGGAAGATTACATTTTCGGATACACCATTGCCAACGACATCACTGCCCGGGATCTCCAGAAAAAGCATTCCCAATGGTACAAAGGCAAATCGCTGGACACTTTCTGTCCGCTGGGTCCGAGAATCCTCCATAAAAATGATTTAAGAATCCCCTTTAACCTGGATATTACCTGTCGCGTCAACGGTGAAGTCCGGCAGCACTCCAATACTGGTCGGATGATCTTTGACATTCCTTCTATCATCAGCGACCTGTCCCAGGGTATGACGCTGCTGCCAGGAGATATCATTCTGACAGGAACCCCAGCAGGTGTCGGCTTTGCGCTTGATCCGCCGCAGTTTTTACAACATGGTGACGTAATTGAAGCCGCCATTGAAAAAATCGGTATCCTAAAAAACACAATTGAATAACACAATCGAGTAAAACCAAAGCAAAGCCAGCAACGCCCTAATGTTAGTATCTTTAGGACATTGCTGGCTTATTAATTAGAAAACAAACTTATACCGGCAGGCGTTTTAGACTGAATACCCCTACTGATGCTATAAACAACAGTAAAATAAACATCGCAAAACCACCGCTAATCAAAGTGATACTACTTTGTCCATTGACAATAGCAAGTCCGTCAAAAGTATTATATAAAGAAAACTTTCCTAAAAAGGCCGTCTTCTCAGAAAGCTTGCTGAGTGTATTGAGCAAGAAAAAAACAATCGGGAGCAAAGCTCCAAAGAACAGTGCGGGTTTGGTACTGTTAAACAGACAGGAAAAGAAAAAACAGAACATCCCAATCGTCATAGTCATCAGACACGCACCGATATTTAATTTTAAAAATACTTTTTCATCCAGCATTCCCGGGAAAAAATGTTGACTCATCCCATACCCTACCAGAAAAAGCACCGTAAACAGAACGGCAATGGAAGCCAGCAGATAAATTCCCTGGGTGACAATGATTTTAATCCGACTATTGGGGGTACTCAATAAGCTGATAAAGGATCCTTCGTAAACCCATTTTGCCACCAGTCGATTGGCCAGAATAATGCAGTAAACCATCGGGAAAAGATAAATCAGAAACCCATAAAACATACTGGCAATAAATCCAGTGAGGCCACTGTCAATTGTGCCAAAGCCCATAGCGTTTACCAGGGTTACCGGCAGAATTGACAACATATCCACCAATGCGCCAATCCCGTTCGGGTCATACATATAGATAATAACAGCCAGATAAATGGACATCAATGCCACAAAAAGAAGAAGCAGAAAGGTATTGTTTTTCATGTTTTTCAGAAACAAAGGAATACTCATGCTTTTTTTACCTCCATGGCTTTTTCCGCACTATCCGCATTTTCTTGCGGTTTCAGGTCTTTCTCTCTGACTACTTTTATTTTTTCGTCTTTATTTTGCACAGCTTTTTTAATCTCTTTATGTTTAATTTCTTTGTGATAATGCTGTTGGAAGATTTCTTCCAACGATTGGGTTTTTGAATTAAACACCAACACCTTTTCATGAGATAAAACCTTTAAGAGCACGTCAATCCGGTCTCCCTGTGAAAAGATTTCGAAGTCACTTTGTGAAAACTGGTGATAACCGAAACCATATTTTTTAATTTGTTCCAGATTGGGCGGTGCTGCAAATTTAACCAGATAAGCTTTGGTTTCTTGAGCTCGCAGACTGACGATATCGGTATCTTCAACCAGATGTCCTTCTTTAAGGACTCCGACCCGGTCGCAGGTTCGTTCCACTTCTTCAAATTTGTGCGTCGCTAACAACACTGTTTTTCCCCGTCTTTTTTCTTCCAGAATGAGATCCAGAAGCCGGGACTGCATCAGCGGATCCAGTCCGCTGGTGGGTTCATCCAGCACCAGAATTTGGGGATCATGCATCAAGGCCGTCACAATGGCAAGCCTCTTTTTCATACCATTTGACATATTTTCGATTTTGCCCCGGGTATCCACTTCAAAGCGCTCGATTAACTCGTCTCTGACTTTTGTATCTTTTGCTCCGAAGGACCCGCGCATTTGTCTGATAAAATTGAGATACTCTTTCACCCGCATGTTTTCAAAGAGGGCCACATCCTCAGGGACATAACCCAGATGCTTTTGGATCGCCGATGCTCTGCTAAAACAGTTTAGTCCGTCGATGGTGGCGCTCCCCCGACCAGCCCGGATAAACCCCATAAGCATCCGAATGGTTGTCGTTTTTCCAGCATCATTTGGTCCGACATAACCAAACACCTCACCTTTGCCAACCTTTAAATTCAAGTCAAAAATCCCCTTAGTACTTGAATATTTAAGGGTGACATCCTTTATTTCAATCATTCTTTATCTCCTTACAACAAATTAGCGTTATTTGATGGGATCTCCAGCTTTATCCATTCGCTGATTCAACGCATTGGCAATGCGACCGAAGTCGGATCCAGTGAGGGTCTCCCCTCGGATACCAGGTGGTATTTCACAGGCTTCCAAAACCGCGAGTAGTACTTCTTTATCAAATGGGGTATTCATCATCAGCCCATTGATCAGGGTTTTTCGTCGGTTCAGAAAACTAGCTTTGACAACCGATAAAAACAATTCTTTATTTTCAAGTTCGATTCTTGGTGTGGCCAGTTTTTTCAACGTCACCACGATGGAATCTACCTTTGGTTTAGGGATAAACACATGCGCAGGCACCTCAAAATCGATGGAAATGTCAGCATAAAATTGAGCGACGATACTCAGAGATCCATAGGCTTTTGTCCCGGGAACCCCGCACAAACGCTCCCCCACCTCTTTTTGTATTAAAAAGGTCATGCTTTCAACTGGCAGATCGGATTCCAAAAAACCCATAATGATGGGGGTTGTTATATAATAAGGTAAATTTGCCACAATTTTAAGTGGCATGTTTGATAGATCATCTGCTAATATTTCTTTAACATTCGTTTTTAAAATATCGCCCTGAATAACTGTGACATTATCGCATTCTTTCAGTGTTTCATGCAGAACCGGGATGAGTTTTTTATCAATTTCAACGGTGATCACCTTTCCGGCATGATCGCTGAGTGCCTGGGTCATCGTCCCAATCCCTGGTCCTATTTCTAAAACCAGATCGCCTTCTCCGACGTCCCCGGCTTTTACTATTTTTTGGACAATATTTTCATCAATTAAAAAATTTTGTCCAAACCGTTTATTGAAGTGGAGATCATATTTTTTTAGGATTGTTTCAATAACCCTTGGTGATGTTAATTTTTCCATTCATTTCCTTTCATTTTACAACTATTTACGCATTATAAGAGACTCCAGAGATTTCGTTCACAATTTAACTATTATACACTTTATTTAATCCCACGTGAAGACTTTATCACTAATTCACTGCTGAAAGACCTGACCTTCTCGATTTTTATGATTAATTTCGATAATTACATTCATTATAACGTCTAATGATTCTTTTCGCAATTATTTCGAATTTGATGATCCTCAAATTTATGCGTTTTTCATCAAAATATGATAACTGCTGCTAGAATTTGAATAGAAAGAATCTTTTTTTAAACTATTTTCATAATCCTCTTATTCAATCAACCTTTAACCTAACGTTTTTAAATTGCTCACAATGCTTCAACGACATATCAAAAACTCGTCAACAGGCAACTTTCCTGAAACGCCTAAAAATTTTTAGTTTATTAATTAAAAAATCAATGGCATTCATCGAACATAGAAAACGCCATCATAACTCATCTCTGGATATCAGTTTTACTTATTGGTAAGTTAGTTCATATTAGCTTAAACGTAAATTAATTATATATTTTTAAGATTACTTCTAAAATTATTGAATCGATGGTAAAGACAATGTTTATATTTCCTTTTGTCAAGCCGTTTTTCTATCTTTCAAAAATAAACTGTTCAATAAATTTCTACTTATTTCTTAAATGAATTTAACCGCAGACTTGCAAAATCTCCGGGTCTATTGTATTATACGCATTGCTAATTTGTAAATAAATTGCAACAACCAATGATGCATTTAAGTCACAGACATCACCGTGACACCATCATGTATTGACAACGGAGGTCAAATGAAGAAAAATTTAATAAAAAGTGCCTGTGTGAGTCTTGCCTTTGTTTTCTGTCTGGGTGTGGTACCCGGACCGGTTATGGCAGAAGAACAAACGGTGGACGTAACACAAATTGCCCAAGCTGTTGAAACTGCACAAGCGGAATCAGCTGCTCCCCTGCCAAATTTATTTTCAGCACGAACCACTGCACCTGGTTCAGATAATGCCTATTTTTTTGCTGATAATCCTTATGCCCAAGGCGGTTATGGTATGCCGAACTGCACTGCCTATGCCTTTGGTCGAGCTTATGAAATTTTAGGGACCAAACCTAATTTGTGTATGGGCAATGCCAATTCCTGGTGGGCTTATAACCAGAGTACCGGTTATTATCCATCCGGTTCCACTCCCAAACTCGGCGCCGTTATCTGTTGGGGCGGCAGTTCTGACGGACATGTGGCGATTGTTGAAGCCATCAATGGCAACACGGTCACCCTTTCTGAATCAACCTATAGCGGTATCTTTTTCCAGAACTACACCTATACCATGGGTGCTGAAGATTCAACCTCTGTCGGCGGATTCCAAGGTTATATCTACATCGGCGATTATATCGATGCTGCATCCGATACAACTGCTCCAACATTATCAGATGTCCTTGTCACCGATTATGAAAACCAGGGAATTCGGGTTACTGCACTGGTTTCGGATGATTTAAGCGGTGTTGAACGGGTATTTTTTCCAGTCTGGACCGAAAATGGTGGTCAGGACGATCTAATCTGGCATGAAGGAACTGTTGAAGGGAACGTGGCCAGCTGTTTTATTCCATACAGTGATCACAACAACGAACTTGGCAACTATAATGTTCACGTTTATGCCTATGACAAAGCCGGCTTATTCAGTATGATTGGTACCTCAATCACAAGAGCCGACACCTTTACCAGCCTGGGTGAAATTAGTTTAAAAAGCTAGCTTATTGATGTAAAACAAAAAGTCTTCCAGACTAGTGGTTCAACACGAACCACTACTGGAAGACTTTTTTGTGACTTCTGTTGACGAAGGAACGTCTGTACTCCTCTCATAATTCCTTCATCATCAAATCATCCGCACCTGGTTTCTGCCATGATGCTTGGCAGCATAAAGAGCCTGATCAGCTCGGGAGATAATCGTCCCTGCGGCACTATCGCCGCGATAGACTGATACCCCCAGACTACCTGTGATCTTTTCCGGATGGGAAAAATGCGTGGCACTGATCCGCATTCTGATTTTTTCCGCCAACAGCATTGCTCCGGCTTCATTTGTATCAGGGAGGATAAAAATAAATTCTTCACCGCCCCATCTGCCGACAATATCGGTGGCCCGGATGCTCTTTTTAAAAGCATCCGCCAGCTCTTTTAAGATGACATCACCAGCCTGATGTCCAAAAATATCATTGACCTGTTTAAAATGGTCGATATCCAGAAGAATCACAGCAAAAGGACTTTGCGTTCGCTTGGATCGTTTGAATTCTCTTTCAAGCGCATCATCCAATTTATAGCGGTTATAAAGCTGAGTCAGTTTATCTGTTTCTGAAAGCTTGATGATTTCGTCCCGAAGTTTTACTTTTTCGGTAATATCCCGGGTCACTCCAAGGATCTCCTTAAACTGGTTTTGTTCGTCATAAATGCCAGACATAATCGTATCTGTAAAAATTGGGGTGCCATCCTTATGAAATTGTCGCTGTTCAAATTGAACCGCATCAAAATGCTGTCCGCTTTTTACCATGCGGTTAATAATCTCCAATGTTTTTTTCATTACCTTTAATGCATCCGGTAAAAAATAGTTGATTTCCTGATAATGATTTATGACTTCATCAACCGTATAACCGGTTATTTTTTCCACTGACGGGCTGATATAGGTGAATTCGCCCTTCAGATTTACCGTGGAAATAATGTCACCGGCGTTGTCAATTAAAAGGCGATGTCTTTCTTCACTCTCTCTCAGTTTCTTTTCCAGTTCTTTGATGGCGGTCACATCCCTGATCACTGTGAGCATAGATTCTGCTCCGCCAATGGTAATTATTTTTAATGAGATATTCCAGAAGAATTCTTCATTGAGCTTGTTTTTATAAGTAGTCTCGATATTTTTGTAGTATTTTCTCTGTTCAAATTCATCATAAGCATCATTAAACTCTGTATCACTCATCCCTAATTGCAAGATATTGACGTGCTGATTAATTACTTCTTCTTCGATTAATCCAGTTATTTCTAAAAAAGTCTGATTAACTGCAATGACTTTCCGATCTTGCATACTAATAATGACGGTAGCATCAGGAATATTCCTAAAAATCATTTCGAAATTCTCATATGATTCTGTGAATTTTTTGATTGAGTGCTCAATTTGCTGATTCATACTGTCAAAAATATTGGAGAAGTCAAAAGACAGCTTATCACTAATCGATAAACCTTGTGGAATAATATCATAGGCTTTCGATGCAAAGTATTTAAACTGCTTCTGAAAGCTTTCTATCGATTTTTCAACAATACCACTTCCATAAATATCGTGTGAAAGATTCCCTTTCCCTAATGCCAACGAAAAATCCCGAATTTCCCGCATCGCTTGGTCCAATTCCTGAAATTCATCATCTTCAACAAATTTTTCGGGTAGCGTGTCCAACTGCTCATCATTTATCAGGGCTTTAATATAATTCATCAGTGTTTTTGCATCTTCACTTATCATTATTAATCCTCTTGTTTCTTTAATGGTTTGTCATATCCAAATAAGATAAAGCAATTGAAGTCATAAAGATCAATTTTTTCTTGCCTGATCAGAAATGATTTCTTCCGCTGGTGACTTCTACTTTGATACCCAGATGAAGGCCATAAAATTCAAATCCCTATAAATAAAAAAACAACGATGCTGCCATCATTGTTTTTTCTGCATCTTATTGAGAAACGGCACTTAATTCGATGAGATTATTCCGACAATAAGATTCCAGCAGATCATCTGCCAACAAGGCCTCTTTTGTGTCTTGTTTAATCTTCTTCAAATCCTGCAGAAGTGCAACGGCCTGGGTATCATCCATATAACGAAACAACCCCGAACCCCATTTTGCAGCTACTTTACCCGTTGTATTGGTATGATAGTTCCAGAATTGCATCAACTTGGCCTCTTCCAGTGTCAGGGTGATTCGATGAGGCGATTTGGTTGCTACATAGCCCGACTCCCGATCGTTACCTTCCAATACGTCATCAATTAAAAATACCCCAAAAATGATCCGTTCCGCTTCCTTGGTATTTGGCAGTCTGGTCGTGAGCACTGCCAGGCTGTTGCGTCTGGCACTCTTTATCTTTCTTGTTTTACCGTCACCATCTTCACCAGCCATTACTTTCCAGCTTTTTAGCAACTGACTTTCATAACAGACAAAATTGCCATCTGCCATTAAATCATCCAAACCCGTTCGATCCAAGTCTCCATTGAGGTATTGAGCGCAAGGGGACTCTTTGCTACTGCACCACACCCGTTTCTCTTTTTCGATATTGTGTCGAATCACCGCTTCGCTGCAGATACCATTAAACCCGATTCGATCCAGAGATTCGCCACCATCGCAATAGTTTAATTTGAAAGCAATGTTTTGTCTTGAATTTGTCTTTTTAGTCTTCGTTTTAAGTGGTTGCTTTTTCTTTAATTCTTCCAGAGCTTTAATATAAGCAACTCTTTTTTCCCGCTTGTCCTGTTCTTCCCGTTCCCGTCGTTTATCATTCTCATCATCCTTAACTTTTATAAGATAATCGACCTGTTTTGCAATTGCCGGATCATTAATTTTCAAAAAGTTCTTAAAGGCATCCGGATAGATAAATTTCTTTTCATTAGGTTCACACGTATCGCTCGCTCCAAACAAAATAACGACGTGACCATTTTCTACTTCTTTAATTCTTCCGGTACCAAAAGTTTTATGGCTTACCGCTGCTTTTAATAATTCAATCATTTTTTCTCCTATTCTTATAGACCACAACAGTCTGGTACGATCATCTCTTTTCGTCCCCCTGAATCGGAATCAGATTGCCTCTGCCCACGGCTATTGTAGTTAAATTATACCATAAAACGAATCATAAAACGGATAAAATTTGACATCTGGACAATTAATCCGAAGAGCCTATTTACTTTAGTCAATCGTGGTCACTATTGTCATATCCTATTTTATTCTTCAATCAACACTTATGGAACAAATTTAGTTGTGATTGATCTTCCTCCATTATATAATAAATTATTAGTAATTGCTAAAATGCCGTAAGCTTTGAATTTAGTTTTGCAATTGCCTAATAATGATTTGTATAAATATAACGGAGGTAACCCTGTGACAAAAGTACTAATTTTAACATCCAGGAAACGCATGGAGAAATTTTCTGATTTATCTGAACTCCCCAAAGACTGGGAACTTATCTACGGAGAAGAGCTGATTACCGATAGCGACGTATTAAACGCTGCCAGTGATGCCGATTTCATTTTTGCTGATGCCGTCCGGGAAGTTAGCAAAACCCTGATTGATAACATGCCCCATCTCAAACTGATCCATTCGGAAGGAGTGGGCTTTAATAAAATTGATATAACTGCTGCCCGAGAAAAAGGTGTCTATGTATGCAATAATACAGCGGTCAATTCTACCGCCGTGGCCGAACACACCATCCTGCTGATGTTAGCACTCCAACGGCGACTGCTGGAAGGTGATCAGATGGTTCGCAATGGGCAACAGATCCAGGCTAAGGGGTCCTTTATTCTGGATGGTATTCCTGAACTGGGTTCCTGTCATGTGGGACTGGTTGGTATGGGTTCCATCGCCATGGAAACGGCCAAGCGCTTAAAGCCCTTTGGTTCAAAACTCAGCTATTTTAATCGTTCAAGAAAAAGTGAAGCTGAAAACGAATTGGGAATGACCTATCTGCCTTTGGAGGAACTCTGTCAACAATGTGATATCATCAGTCTCCATCTACCGGTAACCTCAGAAACAACTGGCCTGATCAACACGAGTCTGCTGATGCTGATGAAACCAACCGCCCTGCTGATCAATACAGCCCGTGGCGAGCTGGTTGTTCAGGAAGATCTGGTCACCGCCCTGATCAGTGGACAGATTGCTGGAGCCGGTCTGGATACCATGTATCCAGAACCCGTAACTCTGGACAATCCGCTTCTTAACCTGCCAGAAGCATGTCATTATCAACTGCTTTTTAGCCCTCACATCGCCGGAACCACTAAGCAAGCCTTTGAGAAAATGCATCGAACGGTCTGGTCAAATATCTTGGCGGTTTCCAAAGGAAACCGCCCGATTAATATTGTTAATAGCTGATAACTGATAAGTCCACCAAAACCAGAAGAATGGTTTTGGTGGACTTTGTTTTTATCATTTTAGAAAATATAATTCAATGGCATTCGCTACCAGTTCAACTCCAGACCAACACCAACTTCCCGAACAGGAATAAAACGGTGAATAGCGGCTTTGACCGCAAATGAGGTGCAGTGACAGGGATAAATCTCCCGAATGCCATTCTCTGCAAAATAGGCAATGGTTTGAGCCACCCGGTCAGTTACCTCAAAAAGATGAAATCCCCCAAGGACACCGCAGACCCGATTATCGCCAGTTACCGCTTTAGCGTATTCAATGATGTTGCAGATGCCACTGTGAGAACACCCGGTAATAATGTAAATGCCCTGGTTTGACTGATAGACCAGAGCCGAATCATCCATCAGATAGTCATCAACTAGATTTTCATTAATCCGCTGCTGGCCAATGGCCTCGCAGGTTTCAAAGGAGATTATTCGAGGAATTTCGCCCAGAAATGTAATATTCGGGGTAACTTTCATGGGCTTCCGGGTAAGCGTCAAACGACATCGTTTTTCCAGTTCAAATTTAGTAAAAGGTGCCGATATTTTCAGCCCGTCACATTCTTTATGGTTCAGCGCATCAGGATGGGCTATAATTCTGAGTGGTTCTGGCCATTCTTTTTTAAACAGACTTTTCAACCCCCTGGTATGGTCATCATGACCATGGGACAAGACAAAGGTTTTGACTGTTTCAAGACCAATGTTCATCGCCTGTGCATTTCTTAAAAAAAGATCCGTATAGCCCACATCAAAGAGGATCGCTTCGTCTTCATCTTCGATAAAATAAGAAACACCAGGTTCACCCCAATAGTATTCATCAATATAAGTATAATTATCAACAATGACTTTCAGCTTCATCGCTAACCTCCTCTTCTTATAACCAGTGTGATTCAATCCAACGATCATTGTTTATCATTTTAACTTAACCACAGACAGCTGTTAGGATACACAAGTTCGCAAATACCTTTACTAATCGTGTTGTTTGTATTTAGCAAATCTCATTTTTCTATTGAACGATAAAAGGTAAAATTTCCATCAGCACACCAGCAATTCCAATAATCACGGCGTTGAAAAAATAACGTTGATCACCAACGATGATCACATCTTCAGGATTGTCTGTTTTACAGCGAATCCGGACAATTTGTCCCAGTTCATAGCGTTTATCGCCCTGAGTTGCCAGCGCATCAGTATGATAAACCGTTCCTTCAATCGTGTATTCCAGAATCGGCGTATATTCATCATAAACCTGCCTCCCGGTTCGCACCTTGTTTTCCTTCATTTCCACAACTACGGCCTCAACTTCGACGCCGTTGGTTTCCATTTTTTTAAGTTGGATCAATCTGATAATTGAAAAAATGATGAGCACAATTCCCACATACCTAAAAGCAATCATTATAAAAGCTATCATAAATTTTCTTATCCTTTCGTTCCACAATTTATGGCAACTCATTACCACGATAAATGTGTTGTGATTAATTTTTATCCATTATATAATAAAATTAACGATTATGTGCGTAAATTATTTTCAGGAGGAATTAAATGATGGCTATGAATCAAGCAGTTAACAAAAAGGATCAGCCAGAGCCAGCCTACCAAATCATGAAAGCCAGTCCGGAAGCCTATGAAAAAGCCGCTCAAGTAATTCGCGACGGCAAAATTGTTGTGATGCCCACCCTCACCATCTATGTGCTGGTTTGTGATGCATTTAATGCATCCGCACTAAAACGATTGAGAGAAATCCGCCACAGCCCAGCGGATAAACCCATTACCATTGTCATGGATAAATCCAAAATACCGGAATATGCGGTGATTGATGCGCGTCAAATACAGATTATCGATATTTTTTCACCCTCACCAGTTAGCATGTACGTTCAAAAAAAAGAAAAAACACCACTTGACGCTGCCACTGCTTCCTCGGATGCCATTGTCGTTTATTTTCAAGATAGTCCCATTCGGGATCTCTATGAATGTTGTGGCACCATCCTCGCCATTAGTTCGTCCAATACCAAAGCTTTGCTTGCTGCCAAAACCATCGAAGAATCGATTGCTTATTTTGGCGAAAATGTTGATCTTTATATTGACGGAGGCCCGGCAAAGGGTGACAATGCCAGCCCGCACATTGACATCCGAACAAAACCAGTCGAGTCCAGGAGAGCGGCCACTCATTTTCCCTTTGAAAAAATCAAAGCGATTCTCACTGAACATGGCCTTGAATAATCCAACTAATCTGATTATCAACCCTATTTCTTCTCTTATCTCCCTGATTTTATGGGGAGCTTTTTTTATTTATAATGATAAACGAAAGCACTCCAACTGCAAACAACTGTATTATTCTTGGAGCAGGGCGTTTTCAACGGCTTTCTTTATCACTCGGCTTGAATTGGTCGCTCCCGAAACCGTATCTACATTGATTTTTTGTTTTTCCACAATCGTTTTGGTAATTATCTCAGCAGCAGAACCTCGTTCATTTTTATGTTCAATTAAGTCAATGCTCTGAATTGTTCCATCGGTAACAGCAACTTTAACCTTGGCCGCAATATATCCGACGTCATAAGAGCCATCATAAACACCATCAGGGATTTTTGATAGATCGATGTCGGCAATTGTGATGCCAGCGACCACTTTTTTATAGTTGTTTACATCACTGAGGTAACATATGCCAAAAAAGATTCCAATAACAAGAATAGCAATGATTAGTGGTATAACAATTGTTTTTATTTTATCCATTTTTTTCCTCCTTCAGGATTGAATTAAGCAGAATATCAAAGCTGTATTTCAAGAAATCATTTTTTGTTGTATCCATGGCCTGCTCAATATATTTCTGTTTTTTCCAGGCCATCAGAATAATCCCGGACAAACTGGCCCAGAAAATAAACACGGTCTCCGGGATTTTAAGATCTGAACGAAAAACACCTTGTTTTATCCCATCCGCAAAAAACTCGCCAATCAGTTTATTTATTTGCTCTCCCAGTTCAAATATTTCTCGAAAAACTGGTGGCGTATCTGTATTGTTAACATCCACATTAATTTCTTGAAGTACTGTTTGAAAATACAAAGGATAATCATCACAATAACCGGATAGTTCATTGCAAATGCCATAATATTTCGCAAACAAATCGTTTCCTGTTTGGGTAGCCGTTTGAATGCGATCAAAAAGCATTTTCATGCTTTTTAATATAATACAATTGACAATTTCTTCTTTGTTTTTAAAATATACATATAAGGTTGCCTTGCTGTATTCGGCTTCCCTGGCAATGTCATTCATTGTCGTATTTTCAACGCCATTTTTTTCAAAAAGTGTTTCTGCAATTTTTATAATGCTATCTCTATGAAAATCGGTTAATTCTTTTTTTCGCCGCCCCATATTAAACCCTCGTTTCATTAATTAAACTATGGGTTTAATTATATCTATAAACATGTCATTAATCAAGCTGTTTATAAAAAATAATTTACAACAAAAAAAATCCCCAGATTATCTGGGGTTGATGTTACTATAAAATGATTATTTAAATTTGACTTGCTTTTTCATGGTGGCTACTCCGACATTTGCGATGATTCCAGCCACTCCGTTTTTAATGGGATTCACTCGGGTCGGATAAAAATAATCGGTTCTGGTTCGATAGTACGCGTAATCCGCTGGCAGGTTCTGCTCCGAAAGACTAGCCATTTTTTTAAAGATCCGAAACCAGATCAGGTTACCCAGCGATGGCGAAGCAAGCTTCTTATTTTTCATGGCTTGATAGAGACGATCAGCAGCTTTTTCGATTTCTTTCTGAACCCGTTTCTCATAATCCTTTGTGGCTTCCCATGGGGTGGTTGTAATTTTCAATTCACCAACCTTATTACTGCCTCCCAAGGTCATTCCTAGGCATGAATTCACTTTGGATAAACCGGAGCCCCCATTTGCCACCAACAGGAGTGATTGATTAAAAAACTTAGGTCGATGCAGGCTGTGGGCAAAGCGATCAATAAAGTTCTTCATCAGTGCACTGACATTCATGGCATAACCTGGGGTACTGAGAATGACGCCATTGGCACTTAATATTTCGGCTTCAATGCTATTTTTATCATCCTTTAGCGGGCATAGCTGCTCTCCTTTACCAATGCAGACAAAACAACCCTGACAGAGTTTTAAATTTGCGTCCTTCAAAAAAACATAAGTGAATTCGACCTCGTCCAAGCGGCAGAGCTCAGCCTCAATTTTTTGTACGATCTCAAAACCTCTCCCTTTGTGGGGACTTCCCATAATTGCAATGACTTTCATTTTAACCTCACGATCGTTATATTTTTCGTTTATTGATTATTTCAACTAAATTACCAGGAAACACCCCGGCCTTTTTTCTTGTTTTGCGGTGTTCATCATGATACAATCACAAAAACATCGCTTCGTGTTGCTGACAAAAAATGCTCAGTTTTAAAAGCATTCATGACCGTTAAAAAGTTCATTTTACTCTCCCCAAAAACAATTTTTCACACAAGAAAGGACTGATTATCATGGATAAAAAAGGATCTGTTATTTTAATCCGTGCCAAAGGAATACTCACTCTTATCGAGTTTAATTTTCTGCATCTGCTCTTTTTCGAAGCAATCTATACCGCTGTCGGCTCCATGATCATTTATCCCGGTGGATTTTTTCTATTCAACAAAATGATGACCCTCTTAGGGTTTCCTTATTTAAGCGGTTCGAATTTCACTCAGGCAATGACCAATCCGCTTTGTCTGATCACCCTTATTTGTTTTGCTTTTGTCGTCGCCTTTTTTGGTCTGCTGGAATTTACTACATTAATCCTGCTCTTTAATGAAAGTCATTTTAAACGCAAAGTTCAACTGATTCCACTCTGTCGAGAAGGATTTAAGCAGGCTGTTAAAATAGTAAAGGCTAAAAATTTTCCCTTCGTTATTTTTATTCTTATCATTATTCCTTTAACTGAGTTTTCATTGTCTTCTAATTTCATTTCGGAAATCTCAATTCCTGAATTTATCATGAGTTATATCATGGCCAGCCCTTTGTACTCAACCGGCTTTACAGCACTGTCATTGTTACTATTTCTGCTTTCAGTTATCTGGATTTTTTCATTCCATTATTTCACCCTGGAAAGCTGTCATTTTTTTCAAGCTGTTAAAAAAAGCAGAATCTTAATTAAAGGGCATTTCTGGCAGACTATTTTCTTTATCGTATTCTTTAATCTCCTCATTCTGGTGCTGCTGGCTATTGCTGTGATTGTGCTTGAAATCATCGCTTTCTTTATCTTAGGGCAGCTCCTGGAACATCCGCTGGCTTTATCCATTTTCATTGCTGCCTTCGGTTTTTTGGTATCTGCTTTGTTTACCATCTTTCAGCTGCTGACCACATCCCTTAATTTGGCAGTGGTATCGGAATTTTATTATGCGTATTCGACCTCAGCCAGCTTGGCAGTGAATCCTGAACCGCTTGAAAAAGATAAATACAAAATAAAAGTAAAACAAAAAACAATCGTGGCCATCGGCGTAACCACTATTTTATTTTTTATTGCCATAAATAGTTTTGCGATTTTTAATACCTTTTCTGAGACATTCAACGACCAGTTTTTATCAGGTCCGCAAATA
The DNA here is from genome assembly GCF_963664135.1 of uncultured Acetobacterium sp. Classification (NCBI taxonomy): domain Bacteria; kingdom Bacillati; phylum Bacillota; class Clostridia; order Eubacteriales; family Eubacteriaceae; genus Acetobacterium; species uncultured Acetobacterium sp. Next base: position 698,203 of record NZ_OY760905.1, read on the forward strand.
ACTGCCCACCGCGGCGGTTCCAACCTGGCTCCTGAAAATACCCTGGCTGCTTTGCAAAAAGCCATCGATGAAGGAGCTGATTATGCTGAAATTGATGTCGCTCAAACCAGAGACGGGGTAATTGTGGTCTCTCATGATAATAACATCAAACGCATCTCTGGAAAGGACTTGAATATCTGGTCATCAAATTATGCTGATATCAAAGATCTAGATATTGGCAGTTGGTTTGGTCCACAGTTTAAAAACGAACATATCCCTACCCTGGAAGAAGCGATTCAGCTTTGCCATGGCAAAATCCGTTTAAATATCGAACTTAAACCCACCGGACATGAAGCAAGTCTGGTAGAATCGACTGTTGCTATTATCCAACAAAATGATTTTTCTGACCAATGTGTCCTGGCATCCCTGGATTATCCCACCTTAGAAAAGGTCAGCTCGGTGGCTCCTGATCAAAAACGAGCTTACATTACCGCCTTAGCCATTGGTGATATCCAAAAACTACCGGTTGATATTTACAGCATCGAATCATCCTTCATCACCCCGGAGATCGTTGCTGCCATTCATCGGGAAAACAAAGAAGTCTTAGCCTGGACGGTCGACTCTCAGGAATCGACCGAGAAAATGGTGAAAATTGGCGTTGATAACATTATTACCGACGACGTGGCTCAGACCCGGACAACCGTTGAACAAATGATCAAACCACGGGAATTGATTGAGCGGATCAATGATTATCTTTTTGCCGATCTGTTATCATAACTGCTTGTAGTTCTAAATACTCAACCAAATTCACATGTCATACTAAATAAGTGGTTATTGAGATTTTCCTGAGATACAATCGTTTTATGGGAAATGCCATAGCAATCGCTGTTAACAATCTTATTTAAGATTTTCTTTATTTTTCTTGATGAGATTAATAAACAATTTCTCATTTGGAGACATCGCTTCGATTTTGGCGGTCTTTAAATGATTATAATAAGCATCCATGCTTTTTAATTGATCAATCAGTTTTAATAAGCTGTTATGAGCTTCCTGATCTTCCGGTGTTTGCGGTTTGACCTTGTCAAAAATAGCTTCCAGATCTTTTTTGGCCTGGTTCATAATTGTTTGTGCTTCAATGTATTCCTGATTTAACATAGTTTTCTTCTTTCTGATTGTATTTGTATTTTTCAACTAAATATTTTCAACAAAATATAATAATTGAATCATAGCACAAAACCAGGGTGGTTGTGAACTAAATCTAGTTCATCCATAAAAAAACGCTTTATCAAACACAACTGTTCGATAAAGCGTTTGACTCTCTAAAGTCTTCGATATTTTTTCAGAGCGGTTACATTCGCTAAAAACAATACCCCAATAAAGACAACCGATCCCACTAACCAGGGCCAAATTTCTAAAAATCCCTTACCTTGAATCATAATCATTTCCAGAGCCGTGCAACCATAATAAATGGGTGTCAAATAGCACAGGTTTCCCAGTCCAAAGGGAATAGTATCAATTGGGATCAACCCGGAGAAAAAGATCTGCGGTATGATTATCACCGGAATAAACTGAACCATCTGTAATTCATTGTTTGCAAAGATGGAAACCAGGGCTCCCACGGAAACCGCTGAAAAGGCCATTAAAATCATCACCAGCGTACACAGGGCCACCGATCCTTCCACGTGAAGCTGCAGTACATAAACAGCATATAAAATAATTACCACACTTTGTAAGGCTGCCAGCAAACCATACCCCAGGGTATAGCCGCCAATGACATCCATCCGACTGATCGGGGTCATCAGCATTCGTTCTAAGGTCTGGCCAAAACGTTCTCTTACAAATGACATCCCGGACAGAATGAACACAAAGAAAAATGAGATCACGCCCAGAAAAACAAAGGAGAGGGAGTCCAGCTGATTATCCCCTGACGTTTCATAAACATAATCGATGATCAGCTCATTTTGAGCTGGCTGTAATACTTTATTAGTATCCTGAATGGCTTCCATCGCGGCGGCAGATTTAGAATTCTTCTCCAGCAGTTCAATGTGAGTCCCGTCGCTATCTTTCCAGATCAGCGCATCGATTTCATTGGTCTCCAGATAATCTGCAGCCTCTGGCATTTCACTTACTTCTATAACAGTAGCATGGTTCTCCAGTTCGGTCACGAATTTATCATTCATATCATAGACGGCAATTTGAGGTACATAATTGGAGTCACCTAAAATAAAAAATAGCAGAGTTAAAACCAGCAGTGGCGCAAATAAAAGTAATCCCAATGATCGTTTATCGTTTTTGATTTGACCAAGAATTCGTTTGACAATGCTTAACATGATGATTCCTCCATTTCTGACTGATTGCCCATGAAAAACAACTCCTCAATATTTCCATTTGGAGTTCTGCTGATTAATTCTTCGACGGTATCCTTGGCAATGATCCGCCCATTTCGAAGCAGTGCCGCATCGTCGCACTGGGTTACCTCGTCCATTACATGGGTGGTAACCAGGATGGTCGTCCCTCCGTTTCTTAGTTGCCTCAGGTATTGCCATATTTTTCGTCGCAGCACCGGGTCAACCCCAACCGTGGGTTCATCCAGCAAAAGCAGCCTGGGTTGGTGGATCAACGCAACGGCCAGTGATACTCTTTTTTTCATCCCACCTGAACAGTCACGAACCAATTTATTTTTGCATTTCGCCATGTCCACAATCTGGAGCAGTTTTTCAGCGTTCTCTTCAAACGCTTTTCGATTCATTTGATGCAGGCCAGCAAAGAATTTTAAATTTTCCCAGATGGTTAACTCTTCATACAAGGCCTCATTTTGGGGCATATAGCCCATATTTGAAAGCAGCTCTCGGTTTGGAACGGAAGTACTGCCGATTGTTACCCTACCTCCATCAGTAGGAATGGCGCCCATCATAATTCGCAGCAGGGTTGTCTTTCCTGATCCGGATGCTCCCAACAGACAAAAGATCCGGCCTGAATCGATTGTCAAACTAATTTGTTCTAAAACACTCTGTTTTTTGAATGATTTATCAACTTCCAAGATTTCTATTTTCATTTCTTATTCCCTCTTCTTTATTTTATGATTATCTCTATTTTAGCGCTGATTCTTTTTAAATACAACCAACAGACTTTTTGAAGCTGTTGGATTTTCTTGTTTAACACATCAGCTTAGTTTATAATCAAAATGAATGATACTGTAAATGAGGTAAACGGACATGAACACGAAATTATCAGCCACTGCTAAAATTACCCGCCAAAACCTGATTGATTCATTTTGGCTATTATACTGCCAAAAAAGAATTGAAAAGATCACCGTTAAGGAAATCTGCGATCTGGCCGGATACAATCGCTCAACTTTTTATGTATATTTTAAAGACGCCTATGAAATTCTGGAAGAAATTGAAGAACAAACCATTACCGTTGAAGATTTTAGAAAAATCGTTATTAAAAATCTTTTTTACGACAATCTTTTTCATGATCATCGTAAAAAAGCCATTTTAAAATCAATTCTTGAATTTTTTGAAAAAAACAAGACCTATCTCCCGGTTTTACTGGGGGAAAATGGCGATCCCCACTTCCGGCAGAAGGTCTTAAAAAAACTCACCCCGACGGTGCTTTCGATGTACAAAAAACTGACACCCCAGGAAATGCTGGAAGTAAGCTATTTAATGGAATACCAGAGTGCAGCGATGCTCAGCACGATTGCAAAATGGTATGCCAATGACAAAGATCTGCCAACCGAACAATTTCTGGAATTGCTCCTGGCCGCAACAACAAATGGGATTCAAATTGAGTTATCAAAATACCGGCGCTGAATATAATAAAATAAATCATCCCAACCGAGCTTCTTTTTTGAAGGTCGGTTTTTTTTGGCCCAAAGATGTTACTTATGTCCTAAGCTGGCTGCGAAAAATATTTCTTTACTCAATCTTAATCAATTCGATCTTCACATACAAATCATAAAGTTCACATCTAGCAAACAAGTCCATATCGTAAGATTAGAGCAATCAATTCTTACTCATAACAAAATTTTGATAATAATAAGGACTTTCTATGATGCAATTAATGAATAATAATCAAAAATCAAATCACGCAATCGAAACAACTATCGTCGAAGCTAAAAAAGCATATCTGACCCTGACAGTCTATGGAATCTTTTATTTAATTCTCGTTTTATTTCAAGGATTCCTGCCCTTTAATAAAACCTTGGTCGGATTAGTGACGGTGGTGCAACTGCTGATATGCATATTTCTTACGATCAGTGTCAACAAATTAAGTGACACCTCTTCCATTTTCTTATATCTGTTTTCACTGGCGATTGTGAGCCTTGCTGAATTCAACCGAATTCTTTGTGAAGCCGCGAACCTCGAAATCATGATTGAATTGAGCACGCTGATATTCATTTCGATTACTTACTACAGTATTGGTTATCTGAGTAAACTCAATAAACTAACGATACTAAAGACACTATAATTACTGTTTACCCTTGCCAGGCTTCCTCAGTAGCCTGGCTTTTTATGCTTAATCTTCATATTTTTTCTTCGCGTTCTATGTTAAATATTTATCAAACTATTCTTTATGACCACAATTCTTTTTTAAATTTCATAATATTTTCATTATAAAAAACTGGTGTTATCATGTGGCCATAGCAAAATTTTATCAAATTTATTTAACAACGAAGGGAAAAAGAAATGAACTATTCTGAAGAAAGTTTAAAAATGCATGAAATGTATTCGGGAAAAATCGAGGTTATCTCGAAAGTCAAAATTGATACCCGGGATGATTTAAGCAAGGCTTATACCCCCGGGGTTGCAGAACCTTGCCGTCGAATTAACGCCGATGCCGAAGACGTTTATAAGTATACTTCCAAGGGTAATCTCGTAGCTGTTGTTACTGACGGCACCGCTGTCCTTGGTTTAGGCGATATCGGCCCGATGGCAGGCCTGCCGGTGATGGAAGGTAAAGCCATTCTGTTTAAAGAGTTTGCCGGCGTCGATGCCTTTCCAATTTGTCTGGATACAAAAAACGTTGATGAAATCGTTAGAACAGTTAAACTCATCGCTCCTGGATTTGGCGGCATTAATTTAGAAGATATTGGCGCTCCACGATGCTTTGAAATCGAAGAGCGGTTAAAAAAAGAATTAGATATCCCAGTATTTCACGATGATCAACATGGTACCGCTATTATTGTCCTCGCTGGTGTCATTAACGCATTAAAAGTAGTTGGTAAAAATATCGAAACTGTAAACGTCGTCGTCAATGGCGCCGGTGCTGCCGGAACAGCCATTACAAAACTATTGCTGTCTTCGGGTGTTAAGAACCTGATTGCATGCGACAAGCCTGGTATTCTCTATCGGGGCATGCCCAATCTGGATGATGCGAAAAAGAACCTGGCTGAAATAACAAATCCCGATAATCTTCAGGGTACCCTTGCGGATGCATTAGTCGGTGCTGATATCTTTATTGGCGTTTCGGCACCAGGAATCGTCAGCCAGGATATGGTCCGATCAATGAATAAGGATGCCATAATATTTGCAATGGCCAATCCCACGCCGGAGATTATGCCAGATGAAGCTAAAGCTGCCGGCGCCAGAGTGATTGGCACTGGTCGTTCAGATTTTCCCAATCAGGTCAACAACGTCCTGGCTTTCCCCGGTATTTTCAGAGGCGCTTTGGATGTCCGCGCAACTGAAATTAATGAGGCCATGAAATTAGCTGCTGCTCATGCCATCGCTTCAATGATAAAAGATACGGATTTGAATGAAAACAATATTATTCCCAATGCGTTGGACAAATCGGTCGCACCGATCATCGCAGCGGCTATTAAAAAAGCTGCCCGAGCAACGGGCGCAGCCCGTATATAAGAAAGGTAAACAAGGTGTCGAAAATGCAAATTCCAATTAAAAAAACACTGGATCGAATTCCCGGTGGTATGATGGTGGTTCCTTTATTCTTAGGGGTTCTGGTCAATACCTTCTTTCCCCAATTTTTAGAAATTGGCGGCTTCACGACAGCATTATTTAGTCCCAAGGCCTCATCAACCATTCTGGCCTGTTTTATGTTCTTAATCGGTTCTCAGATTAATTTCAAGCTGGCACCAAAAGCCATCAAAAAAGGCGCCATCCTGATAACTGGTAAATTCATTGTCGGCGCAGGCATTGGTATCTTTGTCGGACTGGTGTTTGGTCCGGCTGGCGTCCTTGGTTTATCGCCATTGGCAGTTCTGGCGGCCTTAACCAACTGTAATGGTGGCCTCTATGCCTCCCTGGCCTCCCAATATGGGGACGAAACAGATGTTGGCGCCTATGCCCTGCTCTCCATTAAGGACGGCCCATTCTTTACCCTGATAGCCTTGGGCGCATCCGGTCTGGCGCAGGTTCCTTTTATGGCCCTGGTAGCCGTATTGATTCCCATCGGTATCGGGATGATTTTAGGTAATCTGGATCCCGATATGCGAAAATTTTTGGGTAGCAGCAAGATGCTATTGATTCCCTTCTTCTCTTTCCCACTGGGAGCCAGTATGAACCTGCAAACCATTGTTACCGCCGGAGGCCCTGGCATCATCTTGGGTGTGGTTGCAGCCTTTACCGGAATCGGCGCTTTTCTCTTATTAAAACTATTCAAAGAAGAACCGATCATTGGTTTAGCCACCGGTTCAACCGCTGGCAACGCCGTGGCTACCCCAGCCGCTGTGGCTGCTGCTGATCCTACGCTAGCCGTCATCGCAACAGTAGCTACCGCTCAAGTTGCCGCTGCCTGCGTGGTCTCTGCCATTATCTGTCCGCTGGTGGTTACCTATGCCTTTAAACTATTAAATAAATACAAAGAAAACAAAAATAGATCCAAACAGTTAAGCAGTGAACCAATTGTATCCTAAACAGTAATCCTATAAAAAAGATTCTGTTCATGAACACGGAAACTAAGACAATTTTAGAAGTCTTGATATATAATACATTTATATATTGTATTCTAATAAGTCTTATACGTTTCCGTGTTTATTTCATTCTAAGGTGAGTTGAAATGAAAAGAAAAGTTAAATTACAAACTAAGATTACTCTATTAGTTACAACCGTGGTTTTTGTTTCCATATCGATCATCATTTTTTTTACCGTAACCTGGATGACAAATACGATTGAAAGCAAGGCTGAAACCAATATCTTGAATGTGGCAAAGATGATTGCCCACTCAGAAGAAATCGTCAATGCACTGGAAACAAAAGATCCTGATGGTCACATCGCAAACTATGCTGATTTACTGCTAAAAAATTTAGCACAGGTTGATTATATTATTGTGGTAGATATGGATGGCATCCGTTATTCCCACCCCAATCCGTCGATGATTGGCGAAACCTTTGTTGGCGGTGATGAAGTCCGGGTCGCTCAGGAAGGTGAAACCTATATTTCCGAAGCTACCGGAACCCTGGGAAAGGCGCTGCGAGCTTTTGCGCCCATCTATGATTCAACAAATCAAACCGAAATTGGTTTTGTCGCCGTAGGTACTCTGACTGACCATATTGAAACCGCCAAAAATACTGCCATTCTCTATATTATTTTAATCAGTCTGGGCGCCTTGACGGTCGGTATTATCGGCGCTTTTGCCTTATCGAATAACATTAAAAAGATTTTATTGGGGCTAGAACCTGAAGAAATCAGCAAACTCTATACTGAAAAAATGGGGATGCTGGAAGCCATTCATGAAGGATTAATTGCCATTGATAAGCTTGGTCATATTACCCTGATTAACGATGCTGCCATCGATATCTTAAAATTCGGCAACAAATATGACAAAAATAATCTAATTGGTCACAATCTCGACGAGGTGATTCCCAATACTGAAATGATTAAGATTCTGAAAACCGGCAAATCCGAATTTGATCAAGAACAGCGCATCGATACCACCATTATCGTCACCAACCGTATTCCCATTATGAATGAAGGTAAAATCATCGGAGCCATTGCCTCGTTCCGCGATAAAACCAAAGTGACCAAATTGGCCGAAGAGCTGACTGGGGTCAAAAAACTGGCTTGGTCTTTACGGGCCCAAAATCACGAATTTATGAATAAGCTCCACACTATCTCGGGATTGATTCAACTGGAAGAATATGATGAAGCCCTGGCCTTTATTTCGGAAGTGGCTAAAAGCCGCAACAACATCAGCGATATTTTAACCAATAACATCAAAAATCCCTATATCTCGGCGCTTTTACTATCAAAATATGCCAAGGCAGAGGAATGTCGGGTCAAACTGAATATCGATGAAGAATCCCGATTAGGCCAACTACCGATGGACATGAGAACTGAAGACATTGTTTCAATCATCGGTAACCTGGTTGAAAACTCGCTGGACGAGGTTAGCAATGATGGCACTGGAACTGTTTATATTAAAATTCTGGCGGATGAAAAAAACTTGACGATTCAGGTCAAGGACAATGGCGGCGGAATTGCTCCTGAAAATCGGGATAAAATTTACTCCCAGGGCTTTTCAACTAAAAAAGATCAGCGGGGCAATGGCATGTTTATTGTCAAAAATATCATCGACGAATTTGGCGGAACCACCAGTCTAAATTGTGATGACGGTGTTTTCTGGAATATCAGAATTCCCATGAAAAGGGGTGAGCAAGATGATTGAGGTAATGATTGTTGAAGATGATCCGATGGTGCGGGATATTAATGCAAAATTTCTGGAGCGCATTGATGGATTTAAACTTTGTGCTGCGGTTGCCAATCTCGAGAATGCCCGAAAATACATTGCCATCAAAAAACCGGATCTGATTCTACTGGATGTCTATCTGCCCAAAGAAAATGGTATTGATTTCCTCAAATGGATCCGGGAAAAAAACATTGATGTGGATATTATTTTAATCACTGCTGATAAATCCATTGACCGGATTCAGGAATCCTTTCGTTACGGAGCGGTGGATTATCTGATCAAACCCTTTACCTTCGAACGATTCAAAGAAGCCTTGCTGCAGTTTAAAAGCCGGCATGAAAAATTCAGAAAAAATAACGAAATTGAGCAACAGGATTTAGATCAGCTGATATCTAATATTAGCCAAACAAATCAAGAAGATGATTTTGCCAAGGGTTTTAACAAATACACCTATCAATCCATTTGGGCTGAAATCGAAAAAAGCAATTACCACGCGTTTACTGCCGATGTTCTAGCCGAAAAACTCGGCATTGCTCGGGTTACAGTGCGGCGCTATCTTGAACATATGGAAAAAGAGAAAAAAATCAAGAAGCAAGTTGAATACGGCAAGGTGGGCCGGCCTCAATATAAGTATCATAAAATTTAGTATTGTTAAACAACCTGCTACCCTTAAATATAAGGCCGCCATTCAGTCGACTTCGGCGATTGAATGACGGCCTTTATATTAGATTTTTAATGATTCTTTTGCTCCTGTTTATTTTTCAGCAACAGACTATTTTCTCGGCATTCTTCGGCAAAATCGGCATAAGCTTCCAGATAGTCTTCGTAATCAATGGTGCAATCTCTATCGTCAAATGATTTGCAGTACCCTTCCAGAGCTTTCCAATCCCGGCTGTAGGCGTGAAAACTCAGGGCATGATGAGTATAGGACCCCAGTTCATTGATCCCGATTTCACTGGCGATGTATCTTGATAGCTCAAGCAGGGCGAAAATATTCATGGCGACTGCCTTAACCCCATCATTGCTTCTAAATACCACGTCGGTATTTAATTTACCGTCTTTGACTGTGTAATGAATGAGCTGCAGGCAGGGCGGATGGTTCAACCGCGCAGCCTCCTGATTGGCCACATGCAGGGTCGCCTGTCTGGTCTCAGGATCATCTTTTAGTTTATTAATAATAAAATCGATGTTTTTAGAGAACAAATCATGATAGGTATAGCCGTACATGTCTTTTTCAAAATCCTTAGTGCCTTCAACAATTTCCAATACATAATCAACCAGAGTTTCCAACCCCGTCGGCATGGCCATTGTTATTTTTATCGCCTGGACACTGTCAATGTCCATCAGCAAGTGAATTTCTTTTAAATTGTCTTCCCGATCCTGATTCTTGCCGACGACGACATCAGCCTTATTCAAAGCTTTCATTGCCGCCTCAATACCCTTATGCAGTTCGGTTTCGTGAATATAAGTAACCATCATTTTCACATCGTATTAACTTTATAATAAAATTATGTAAAGCAACTACGAGATCCTTTCATTTAATAATAGGTAAATCAAATTACCCTCAATGTAGTTTTATAACTTTCTAAACGAAAAATAAAGCCACCAAAGCACCCGCCATGCGAGCGGTCATTACTTTCAAATGGCCGGAATGCACCGGTGTATAGTACTTGCTCGAGTTATCGATCCAGCCTTTATCTTTCCAATACCGATAATCATAACGCTCATGGTCTTGTTCATTCTTCTGCCAATATTTTTGCTGAACTTTGAAAAACAACAGCGACTGAAAAGATGGACACCCTACGCTTTGAGCTTGAATGGAGTCAAACAATTTTTTAGCTGTCTGCTTGATCTGCCGTTCATATTTGGTTTTAATTTCGTGATCTGGCATATTGCTTCCGGCCCGAAACTTCGCTTTAACAGCTACCTCAACTCCCCAGGTATTCAAGGCTCTGGCCATAGTATCGGCAGCATGCATGGTGGATCCCCCACCCGAAGTGGTGACCACCGCTGCAGCTTTACCGGCAAATGCCGGACGATGGCAATTAAAGGCCATCCTGTCAATCCAATTCTTCATGATGCCATTCACATCTTCAACGTAAACCGGACTCCCCAGGATCATTCCCTCTGCTTTGCTGATTTTATCCTGAATTTCAAGCAGATCATCCTTTAATGGACAACTATCCTCCCCTTGATCAAAGCAGATCCGGCAGCCACAACAAAATTTGAGATTGGTTTCGCTGAGTTGGATACGCTCAAATTCCATTGGAATCTCATAGACCTTTCCAATTTTTTGAAGTTCTGACTCGATTTGGGCGCTAAAACCTGCGGTATTCCCGTTTTTTCTTCCACTACTGATCAGTGTAATTATTTTCATAACGATGGATTTGCCTTTCCTTAAATCATTTCCAATTTATCAGTATAGGTAATCGTAAGAATTTGGTCGATTCAGTGCATCATAGCGATTGTTTTAGAATTTTTCTATAAATCCATCTAATACTGCACCTCGATTAATTGGCATGCCATGTGAAGGGCAAATCCAATCATATTTCAGATCCTTTATGATTGAAATTGCTTTTTTAGCTTCCACATGGTTCCAATTCATGAATTTTGGTAACATTTCTAATTTTCCATTGGATTCCTTAAATAAATCACCAATAAACAGTATATTTCGATACTGAATAATTGAATGTCCGGGAGTGTGACCGGGTGCATGAATGATATGAACCTCCCCAAAACATTGATCCGCTTGATACGTACCCGTAATCTGCGGCTTGGGAGGACGAACGAAGGTTTCAATCATTCGTTTGAAACCAGGTCGTTTTTTCTCACCCATAATATAGGGGACATCTTCTTTGGGCGCCCAAATTTCAGCGTCAGTGGCATCTTGCAATGCTTTGGCATTGCCAATATGATCGACATCATGGTGGGTCAAAAGAATTTTTTTTATGCTCTGAGCCGGCACATTCAGACTCGCCAGCTCAACCAGAATTTTCTCAGCCAACCCGGGCATTCCGGTATCAATCAGGATCCCTTCATCTGATCGAATATAAAACACATGTCCCTGTTTTGTACAATCCAACTGATAAATACCTTTGGTTATTTCCATTTTCAGGCCCTCCGTCAAGACGAATTTTAAAATTTCACATTGTTAAGACTCTTTCCATCAACCAGCAGCGAAAAAATTGCGGATTTTTGATATCTCCCCAACTCGCTATGATTGCATTTGAGTCTCGATGTTATGTATTTCTGACAACGCTTCATAAAAAAGATCTGGCTGATCCATCATCGTTAAATGTCCGGCATCTGGAATAATGGTTATCATTTTTCTTGGTGCTTCAACCTCATTAAAATAATCCTGTGCTATTATATACGGTACCTGCCAGTCGTTTCCGCCTAAAATATAGTAGATCGGTATCTGATAATCCCGGGATTCAATTCTCAGGTTAAATTCACCAAGATAACGATACACCAGTTTATTCGCCTTGTTGATATTTAAAAACGCCAAAATATCAGAAAACTTGAATATTGGACTTTTTAGTATTGTTGTTACACTATTAAAAGAAGACTCATTGTCCAATTGATATTTTCTCTGGAGCTTTCGAATCACCTTGCATTTTTCTAAAAAGACTTTATCAAAAACGATCGTTTCCCCGGGATACTCCCCGATGGACTCCAGCTTCTTCATGGATTTCTGATCATTTGCCTGCCCAATTATTTCTTTGACCTTATTATATCCGATTTGTTCATTTTCTACCATACAGACAACTTGACCAACGCCAATATAATACGCGATCTCTTCAGGGTAGCGCCTGATAAATACCGTACCTAACACGCTTCCCCAGGAATGCCCCAATAGAATGATTTTGTTTTTATTATATTTCTTTTTGAGATAGTGGATCACTTCAAGCATATCTTCCAGCATCAGATCAATTGTCGGCTGTTTGTCAGGATTTTTAGATAACGTTTTCCCGGCTCCTCGCTGATCCCAGTGAACCACTGTATATTTGTCTTCCCATTTTTGCTGAAATGCCTCAGTAAATAATGATTCCGACGAACCGGGACCACCATGCAAAAACAGCATAACTGGATTGTCTATTTTTGTTCCCAGATGAAAAAAAAATTGGTCAATACCATTAATCAATACATATTCATCCAGATAAATTGTGCGTTTTGGGTTTCTTTTCATCGGAGTATTCCTCAAATTTCTAAGCGTTAACTTCTCGCGTTCTTACTAGATAAGCAAGACCAATCAGCAATAACAAGGCTAGTCCTGCCACTGTTGCATCCGTTCCAGTCGTATCTACACCTGTTTTAGGATTGGATGAGTTGTTGGCATAGTGTTTTTTTAAATCCTTTGAGGAAAGCGGTTCAAGGTACAAATGGGAGGCGTTAAGATCGACATCCCCATAAATTGGGCTGATCGCAATGCTGCCTTCAGCCACAAGCGCTTTGGCAATGGCCCCATGGGTGCAAAGATCAAGAATCCCATTGTTGATGTTGATCTTATTATAAGAGAATAATGCTCCGGCGTCACCATTTTCAGCGATTGATTTCACCGTGGTGACGCCACCATTAACTACCAGGTTGTCATAGGCTCCGATGCCTCTGCTGTAACTGACGGGAGCATCGGTGAAAACATTAAGATTCCCGCCATTGATGACCAGATCACCAAAAGCAAACAGACCAAAGGCACCGGCATAATCACTATTGTAAGCAGTCGCATCAATGTTGCCACCATTGATAGTAAGATTACCCATAGTCATGACTTCAGCATTATCACCTGCTAAAATGCCAACGGCGGAGCTGGAATTTCCATAGCCGACTGCTGAGATATCATAAGTACCGCTGTCAATGACCAGATTACCAACGACATTGATTCCACCACCCATTAAATCAGGTGTCGCCTGTCCTTCAGCAATCAGGGTGCCAGTGCCGCTGGCATTCATATCACCTTCAACTTTAACCGCAAAAGCATTATCGGTTTTAAGTATATTGGTACCTAATAGAACAAGTTTGAAAGGAACTACTGCCGTTTTGACATCCAACTTTTCGCCAATAAAATTATTGAGGGTCAATTCATTTGTTGCGGTATCATAGGCATAGTTAGCGCCGATGTTGGCAGCCAGGACATCAATGATCACGCCATTCTGGGTTAAGCATAAATAAGTTGCTGTTGTTGAATCAACAGCTGCTGATTCAACAACAGCAGGATCACGGTCTGATGTTGTCAGTTGTTCCGGAATAGCAGGCGTTTCAGGCATTACATCCGCTGGAACAATCAATTCATCGGTGACTGGTTGTTCAGCCACAACCGCAGGCGCAACTGCATTTTCAAGCACGGCTTGTTCTGACTCAACAGATGCCGCTGTTGCTGCTTCACTTGTTATCAAAACAAGACTTATGTCACTGTCAGTCGTTGCCGCTGCTGCTTCGTCATTTGCTGCTAATGCCGATACCGGTACCAGCGTGAACAGCACCGCCATTACCATCAATAAGGATAAAAATTTCGATATTTTTTTCACTTTTGTGCTCCATTTCTAAATATGTATTTAATTAAATTTTTCGAGATATTATTATAACGCTCTTTTAAAAAGAAATCACATTGTGTAATTCAATGTTCTTTAAATTACATAATACAATACGAATACGATAACATAAGTGGCAAAAAAGTCAATCGATGATCACGCATGAACCTGTGTATCAAGAAATCTTTCCTGTCTGTTTTACCGGCTTCATAGCCGGTTTATTATCCTAATCTGAAGGCTTTCCATTACATCCAAAGCAGCCTCATGCAATCGCTCATCGTTGCTGGCGACGCAGGCCGCATCAACAACAATCTCCGCTTCCGGCAACGCTGCCTTTGCCAGGACTGCATCGGAAAGCAGACAGATATTCGAAACAACACCCACCAGTTCTATTCGATCATATTTGTTCGCGGCCAGATAGTTGGCTAATTCCATTGAGCCAAAGGCAATCTTTTCAAAGATCGTATCTTTTTCTGTGCAGAGTTCAGCTATTTTACCATAGAGATTCCATCCATCTGTTCCTTTGATGCAATGCACAATTGGGAGCTTTCTACCTTCCTGGGTATTCAAATATTCCGCTGTATGGGTATCAAAGGTAAAGATAATTTCATTGCCGTCATTACGGTACTTTTTTATTTTTTCAGCAATCGCATCTTCCAGGGAAACCGCTTGAGGAAAGCCAAGTGCCCCATCCACAAAATCATTCTGATAATCAATAACAAGAAGTATTTCTTTCATTTTTAACTCATTTCTTTTTTTATTAAAATTCATTTTCTTTGATTTAAGGTCATTAATTGAAATGTCATCACGTAATGTTTGACTTCGTTCAAAGCCTTTTTAAAATTATTTATATTTTTGTTTTATGCATCCCCATAGTAAAACTGAAAGGGTACTAAGAAAGCAAGGTTTTATCCTTGACGTTTTTTACAAATATGGTTATGATTAACAAAACATGAAAAGAGGTGCACCCATGATCTCAGAAAAATTGCTTGAAAAAATTCGTCAACTCCGTAAAGATCTTGATAACCTGTCTCAAGAAAATTTTGAAAAAGGAATTAAGCTTTTTGCCGCGTCAAAAGCCGAGTCCGGGAAATCCTACGGTGCTGATGTTATCAGCAAGAAAGAATATGAACGACTTTCAAAAAATCCCGAATACAACCAGGCTGCGGAGACCGTCACCGACACATTGACCCTTTTGGAAGAGTTGGACAATTTGGAATGGGTGTATAATGACCTGATTCGCAAACTTTATCATACCCGACCTGAAATACCAAAAGTGGCAGATGACGATGATAGTGTTTACTCTCTCGAACCGCCTTTTACCCGATCAAAATTTTTGAATTGAGCTTAGTGTATATTTTAGAAGCTACTATCCGGTAATTTAAGAAATTCAAGTTCGGGAAACGTGGACCGACGGTGCAAAACTTCATTTCGATGTGGATAGCGTCCAAATTGATCAATAATAGCTTTGTGTTTTAATTCAAATTGCAAGGTTAAATCATCACCTAATGCTTCGAAAAGCAGCAGCCCCTGTTCGTGAATCGCTGATGATTCCGAATGCATAAAAGGCATCAGAATAAATTTTTTATGATTTTCTGGCAAGTCTGAAAAGCCCTCGTCTGTCACTGCTTCTTGTGCCAGCGACAAGGCCATGGGATCTTGTGCGAACGCCTTTGCCTTGTCGCGATTGAGATTTCTGGAAAATTGATCCAATACAATAATTTCTGCACATCTGCCCTGGATCGACGCTCGCCAATTTGCTAGTCGGCCCTGACTCCCAGCGAGCCAGACATCGTAAAATTTTTCGTTTATTTGCTGATCAAAGGTTTCATTCTTTTGAAACCAAAAAGGTTTATTATCCGGATTGAACCAAAAATCCAACACATTTTGCCATGCCATCTTTTTCATTTTCGACCTTCCTTTTTTTATTTACGCCAAAGCAACCGATAATTTTACACTTGCCTTTTAATCGATACCAAAAGAATCACAATTAATGCCAGTTGTTTTATATCTTTTATCATAACTGATAAATTCAGTAATGACAAGACTGGCTTTTATTTGGTATTATATAATTTGCTACCTAAAACGATAAACGCGGAGGAAATAATGATTACAGCAGTTAATAATCAAACTAATTTATATTTTAAATTCCTGAATTTAAATTTTTCAGAGGTATATCATGGATAATCAAGAACAAAAACATCAGCGTCGTCCGCGATATAAAGGTACCCACCCAAAAGCGTATAAAGATAAATATAAGGAATTACAACCCGATAAATACGCCGATACGGTTGAAAAAGTCATTCAAAAGGGTAGTACCCCGGCCGGGATGCATCGCTCCATTTGTGTGGATGAAATCCTGGAATTCTTACAAATCACACCTGGACAAACAGGATTAGATGCTACTCTGGGTTTTGGCGGTCATACCCTAGCGATGCTTAAATGCTTAGATTCTGAGGGACACCTGTATGCAATGGATGTGGATTCGATTGAATTGCCCCGCACCAAAAAGCGCCTGGAAAACTTAGGTTATGGTTCCGAAATTTTAACGATCCGGCATCTCAATTTTTCGGAGATTGATCAAATTTCCTTGGAATCCGGACCTTTAGATTTTGTTTTGGCCGATTTGGGGGTCTCATCGATGCAAATAGATAATCCCGATCGCGGCTTTTCATTTAAGTTTGAAGGACCCTTGGATCTGCGGCTCAATCCAGAAAAAGGCATTTCGGCCGCCGAACGATTAAAAACCATTTCTGTGGATGAATTGGAAGGCATGTTCATTGAAAATGCCGATGAGCCCAACGCCAGAGCAATTGCTGAGGCGATTATTTCCCAAAGAAATATGGGTATCGAGATCTCAACAACCACCCAACTCCAGGAAATTATCAAAGAAGCTTTGAAGTTTATTCCCGGCAGTAATAGCAAAGATGCCATTAAAAAATCCTGTCAGCGCTGCTTTCAGGCATTGCGAATTGATGTCAATGATGAATTTGAAGTATTGTATGAATTTCTGGAAAAGCTACCTGCCGTCCTGGCACCAGGTGGCCGGGTGGCTATTCTTTCTTTTCATTCCGGTGAAGATCGCCTGGTTAAAAAATCATTTAAACACTTTTTCCGTGAAGGGGTTTATCGTGAAGTCGCTGACGGTCCGATCCGGCCATCAGCAGAAGAATGCAATACCAATGGTCGGGCCCGTTCTGCTAAGTTCCGGTGGGCAATCAAAGCATAATTCATCGTTCTGTTTCTTTATTTTCCCGAAATTTCATCAAAACCAGACAGTTAGTCGATCATCCTGATTATAACTGTCTGGTTTTTTTATTTAATCACCAATTGAGCGTCGTGATTAGATAAACTGATTGCTGTGTGAACTACCTTTACCCTTTTCAACACCAATTTATCAATGATATGGTTTTCAGAAATAAAAAAATCGTTATTAAATATTGACCTTTTTACTGTATATTATGTATAATTGTAGCATGCTACATATTCTGCGAGGTTAACTATGTGTCCAAGTGATGATATCGGATTTCTTTTAAAATTGATTAATGAATGTATCGAAAAGAACGCCAACCAAGCCCTTAAACCTTTTGATTTGACCTTATCTCAGGCTCGGATTCTTTTTTATCTCCATGATCATCAAGATGCTACCACCTCTCAGAAAGATCTTGAAGAATTTTTTGAAGTGTCCCACCCCACAATCATCGGCATCTTAAACCGATTAGAGGGAAAGGGCTTTATTCGCAGTGAACATTGCTCAAAAGATAAGCGGGTTAAAAGCATTTTTCTCACTGATAAAGGTGGCAAGGTCTTTTGCTCAATGGATCATTTCCGAAAAAACAATGAAGCAAATATGCTGCAGGATTTGACAGACAAGCAAATCAAAGAATTAAAATCATTGCTAAAAATTGTCTACAAAAATATTCAATAAACCTAAAGGAGGGACATTGATGACTCAATCGAACCAAACTAACCAGGAAACTGGCAGCAAGCAAAAATATCTGGGCCATAAAGGGTTGATCGCCTTTTTGGCGCTGATGAATATGTTTATTCCGCTTTCCACTGACATGTATCTGCCGGCTCTGCCGAGTATGAATTCTTATTTTGGCAGCAGTTCTGCTGTTACAAACTTAACTTTAAGCGCTTTTTTCCTATTCTATGCCCTGGGAATTTTATTGTGGGGGCCACTTAGCGATAAGTATGGCCGTAAACCGATTCTTTTATTGGGTAGTATTCTGTATGCGGCCAGCAGTGTTGCTTGTGCCCTTTCGGTTAATATTTATTTTCTGATCGCTGCCAGAATCCTCCAGGGTATTGGTGCCGGCGGAATAACGTCCGTTTCTCTGGCGATTGTCAAAGACTCCTACTCCGGTAAAAAACGGGAATCGATTTTAGCTATTTGTCAGTCCATTTCTGGCCTTGCACCGATGATCGCTCCCATTGTTGGTGCTTTGATTCTAACCTTTTCCGATTGGCGAGGCTCTTTCTGGGCGCTGGCGCTTGTCAGCCTTGTCAATCTGGGTTTCACAGTCTTATTCCAGGAGACCTTAAATAATGAAGAGCGATACGAAGGAACTTTGTTTGGCTCGCTGGGACGTCTGGTCGTTGTCAGTAAAAATAAAAGCTTTATTGTCCCGGCCTTGATCTTTTCACTAAGTATGTTGCCATTTATGGGTTATATTGCTGTTTCATCCTATATTTATGTGGATTACTTTGGTCTCAATGCCCAGGTTTACAGCTATTTCTTTGCGGCCAACGCCTTACTGTCCATCGCCGGTCCGTTTATCTATGTCAAATTTTTGAGTAATATGGATAAAAAACTATTTGCTTCATTGATTTTAGCCGTTTCAACCTTGAGTGGTGTTTTAGTCATGACGCTGGGAACCTTAACGCCAGTGTTCTTCTGGCTTTCATTCCTGATCATGTCATTATCCGGGGCCGTGATGCGCCCCTTTAGTTCCAATCTGCTGTTGGATCAACAAGAAAGCGATATCGGTTCGGCCTCGTCTGTCATTGGGACCTTATTCACTGTCTTGGGAAGTGTGGGGATGGCTCTGGCGTCGATTCCATGGGGAAACATTGTCTTTGGTCTGGGCGTTCTGATCACCGTCTTCTCGCTGCTGGCACTGCTGTCATGGAATGTGTTTATGAAATCAAAAATCCCCTGTGTGGGCGTAAAAAATATCTGATTAATTAGTTTTTGTTTTTAAATAACGCAAAAGACCTTGTCCGACGAGCAGTCAGACAAGGTCTTTTATTAATTATTTTATTACTCTATACGGCCATGAAAATTGATTCAAATTCTGGACCTTCAACTTTTTCCTTCTCCAGCAAAACTTCACCTAACTTGTGCAGTTTGCTGACATTCTCCTTAAGGATTGCCAAAGTTCTCTGATAAGCATGATCAATAATCTGTTTAACCTCATCATCGATAATATTTGCAACTTCATTGCTGTAATTTTGATTTCCATTATCACTGCCATCATTTTCATTGCCAAAGATCATATTGGTTAATTGATTACTCATGCCGTATTTTGTCACCATATTTCGAGCGATCTGATTGACCCGTTTTAAGTCACTTGAAGCGCCGGTGCTGACTTCGTTCAAAACAATTTCTTCAGCCGCCCGACCGCCTAAAGCAATAATGATTTCTTCGATCAATTGAGACTTGGTATGATAACTCTGATCTTCGGTTGGTCTGCTGGCAGTATAACCGCCCGCCATCCCTGAGGGAATTATCGAGACTCGATCGACATTTCGACTTGACGAAACAAGTTTAATTGCAATAGCGTGACCCGCCTCATGATAAGCAGTTACCTTTTTATCTTGGTCACTCATCACATGGCTTTTTCTCTCCGGCCCCATCATGACTTTGAATGCCGCCTCTTTGATGACTTCATTATTAATAACTTTCTTATGTTCTCGAGCCGTTAATAATGCCGACTCATTGAGCAGGTTTTCGAGATCAGCACCAGAAAATCCCGGTGTGATTCGTGCCAGTTCATCCAATTTAACATCATCGGCAAATGGTTTCCCTTTGGCATGAACATTTAGTATCTGTTCTCTGCCTCTGATATCCGGCAAGCCAACAATCACGCGTCGATCAAAGCGTCCCGGTCGCAAAAGTGCCGGATCGAGTACATCCGGACGATTGGTAGCAGCCAGAATAATGACCCCTTCATTGATGCCAAAACCATCCATCTCTACCAGTAATTGATTTAAGGTCTGCTCCCGCTCGTCATTTCCACCGCCCATATTGGCGCCCCGTTGACGGCCAACTGCATCGATCTCATCAATAAAGACAATACACGGTGCCTGCTTCTTGGCCTGTTCAAAAAGATCCCGGACTCGCGATGCACCAACCCCGACAAATATTTCGACAAAGTCTGAACCACTGATACTAAAAAAGGGTACACCAGCCTCGCCGGATACGGCTTTTGCCAAAAGTGTTTTGCCGGTGCCCGGTGGTCCAATCAGGAGAACCCCTTTGGGTATTCTGGCTCCAAGTTCCACAAATCGATCTGGCGCTTTAAGAAACTCGACAATTTCTTCCAACTCTTCTTTTACTTCATCGGCGCCGGCAACATCGGCAAAGCTGACTGTTTTCTGGTCATCAACCGATAATTTTGCCCGACTCTTACCCATTGCCGTGGCACGATTTCCGCCTAAATTGCCACCTTGCTGACGTTGACTGGCAGCAAACCAAGTACCCAATAGGATGATAAAACCAATCGACAGTACGATTGGATACCACCAGGGCATTGTCCATGGTTGGGTAATGCTGTAGGTTTGAATAAGCTGATTATCCAATGCCTGGGTAAAGCGATCCGATGCTGAAGTAATATCCGGCGGGACCGTTACCTCATAGCTGGTTATTTCACTGTTTTCAGCCAAAGCCGCGCTGAGTTGAACTGCTGCAATATCCCCCTGTAAGACAATGCTATTGACATTACCTGCCTGAATTTCTGTTAACAGCTTGGAATAATCCATATTTTGAGGACTGTTTTTCATAGAACTGAAGGCAATCAATCCCGCAATGGCGATAAAAACAATCAGAAAGATGCCCTGTCTTTTTAGATACTTCAAAGTTCAACCTCCATTAAATTAACTGTCCCAGACGAATTTTTGCTGACCGAATTGCTTAATTTTTTTTCGCTACTTTTTTTTGACTTCACTCTCACTTGACCTGCTTTCTTGTGTTCCGCATTTTTTAAACGAATGTTCATTTAATTATTCTTTAAGAAATAGCGTGATTGTTTTTATACTCACAGTTTGTAAAACAATCACGCATTAATTTTACTTTTTTTAAGTTTATTAGGTTAATAAGGTTTCTTGTATCATGCCGATCATTTCATTAAGCAGTTCAGCTCTTTCGGCTTTTGTTTTGCTGCTGCTCACGGCAATTGATTTTACTGGGTGGACAATCATCGCAAGGACATTTTCATGATGATAGTCTTTGATGATTTCCCGTTGTTTAAGATCTGTGATCATCATCTTGATCTTAAAAAAACCTTCAATTTCTGAACAACCGCCCACTAAGGAAGGGGAATTTGAAAACTGATCAATAAAACTGAAAATTTCCTGGTTTTCTTGAATATAATCATAATAACTCCGAATTAATGCTTCAATGAGTTGCCTTTCGTCCATGCCATAATGAACTCTACTTAACACAAAATGACAGATTTCTTCGGAATACTCCCGATAAATAACCTGCAGCATAATTTCTTTGCTGTCAAAATAAGTATAAACTGTTGCCGGAGAAACGCCAGCCATTTTGGCAATTTTAGAAATCGACGTTCCGTGAAACCCTTCCGCTAATGTCAGTTTGATGACCGCTTCTTTGATGCTCTTTTCCTTTTCGTCGTCTCTTTTTCTCATGCATCACCTCTAACTTTATTTAATAGTAAATGACCGTTCGGTTATTGTCAATCTACTTCACTGGATATCTGTCAAATTTAATTATCTCTTAAACTTAAAATTACAAAGCATCTGGATGCCTTTATTCATTTAATAAATTAAACATCAATGAATAGTTATTAAAAATCATGTTACGGTCATGAGCAGGATATCCCATTCTCTTAAAGTTATTTAAACGCTAATATCATATCGTGCCAGATGGCACCTCCATGAACTGAGTTGGAGATGCCTTTGTCAACAAAACCAAATTTCTTGTAATAATGGATTCGTTCGTTCTTACAGGTCAGTACCAAGCCTTGACGGCATGTATCTTTTGATACCTTAATAAAGTGATTCATCAATTGAGCGGCAATCCCATGATTACGGTATTCGGAAATGACATCGAGTCCGAAGATCGTCTGATAGTCACCATCTGAAACATGTAACTTGGCATCTTCAAATAACTTGTCATCGATAACAGTTCCATTGATAACACAACCGTTAATAAATCCAATGATCTGACCATCTATTTCAGCCACAAAAAAGCATTCCGGAAAGGTCTGAATACGCTGCTCCAGCGAATTTCTGCTGGCAGCTTCCGCCTCGGGAAAACATCGTTTTTCGACCTGTTCAACTGAATCTAAATCATTGAGCAAGACCGGTCTGATGTTTATGTCTATTTTTGTATGCATTTTATTCCCTCCACAAAAGTTCTATTTCGGTTTGTTTTAAATTATATTTGAATCAAAATACTTTGGTAGTCCACTGAGAGCAATCCCAAACTTCATTGACGAAGCTTTCATAGAATTCCGGTTCATGGCAGACCATCAGAATCCCGCCGTTATAGGCGGTTAATGCACGCTGAAGCTCTGCTTTGGCGTCCACATCCAGATGGTTGGTGGGCTCATCGAGAACCAGAATATTGGTTTCACGGTTGATCAATTTGCATAACCGCACCTTAGCCTGTTCCCCGCCACTTAAAACCCTGACCATACTCTCAATATGCTTTCGGGTCAGTCCGCAATGAGCCAGCGCCGAGCGCACCTCATTTTGATTGAGCGATGGGAATTCTTCCCATACTTCTTCAATGCAACTGGTGCGGATATCCTGATCCATTTCCTGTTCATAATAGCCGATCTGCAGTTTTTCGCCCTGCTCAACAGAGCCGGCGACTGGCGGAATCAGTCCCAGAATACTTTTTAAAAGAGTTGTTTTACCAATGCCGTTGGTTCCCTTTAAAACAATTTTCTGTTTTCGCTCCATCACTAAATTTAGCGGCTTCGATAGTGGTTCATCATAACCGATGACCAGATCCTGGGTTTCAAAAACCCGGCGACCGGTGGCCCCTGCTTCCTTAAAATTAAATTTTGGTTTGGGCTTCTCAGATGCCAGTTCGAGGATGTCCATTTTGTCCAGTTTTTTCTGCCGGGACATGGCCATATTCCGGGTGGCGACCCGCGCCTTGTTGCGAGCCACAAAATCTTTTAAATCAGCAATTTCATTTTGCTGTTTATTGTAGGCAGCCTGTTCCTGGACTTTTTTTGCTTCCAGTACTTCCTGGAATTTTGCATAATCCCCGACATAACGGGTCAGTTTCTGGTTATCCATATGATAAATAAGATTAATGACTGAATTAACAAAGGGCAGATCATGAGAAATCAGAATGAAGGCATTTTCATAGTCGTTGAGATAGCGCCTTAACCAGTCAATATGCTGTTCATCCAGATAGTTGGTGGGCTCATCCAAGAGCAGGATATCGGGTTTTTCCAGCAGCAATTTCCCTAACAGTACCTTAGTTCGTTGGCCACCGCTGAGCTCGGTGATATCTTTATCCATGCCGATGTCGTTGAGACCTAATGCGTTTCCCACCTCATCCACCTTTGAATCAACCAGATAGAAATCATGAAACTCCAATAATTCCTGGAGATCGCCTACTTCTTCTAGGCTCTTTTCCATTTCTTCGGGGCTGTCCTCCGCCATTTTTTCATAAAGAAAGCCAATCCGACTTTCAATATCCAGTAGAAAGTCGAAGGCCGATGTCAGCACATCCCTAACGGTCATTCCCGGCTGTAAAACGGCATGCTGATCAAGGTAGCCGATACGGACATTTTTGGCCCATTCCACCTTACCCTCATCCGGCATCAGCTTGCCGGTAACAATATTCATGAAGGTTGACTTACCTTCTCCATTTGGTCCAATTAAACCGATATGCTCTCCCTTTAACAACCGGAACGATACCTGATTATAGATCGCCCGATCACCAAAACCATGAGAAAGATTTTCGACATTTAAAATACTCATTTATTCTCCATTTCAAATTTTTTCCAATTAAAAACACTTCCAGATTGGTGTTACTGATCAGGAAGTGTTTTTTATACGATATCCAATGACTTTAACTTTACTATTATAGCATAATCTTCTTTATTGTTCCATAGTTTATAGGTCAGTTCTAGTCAATGAAAACGAATTATCTAGTACCTTTGATATGGTACAGGATGGCTACCGTTAAGATATTTCGAGCACGGACGGTTTCTTATAAAACGCCAGGATAATCAATGCTAACGTTGATGCGATGGCTACCGTCATATACACCTGCTTGAAGCCATTGTTCAGCGTTCTCTGGAATTCATCTTCAATTGCTGTACTGCGGCTGTCAATCGCCGCCAAATAATCATTTTTTGCGGTTTCAAAGGCTCCCGGTACGGCATTTTTCATGATTGTCATCTGATTAACCATATTGGTTAACTGATTTTTTACATCTGCCATTGAATCAATGGCCACCTGCATCTCGGCCTGACTTGCCCGGGCTGAATCGACCTGATCTGACAAAGTTGCAATGGCACTTTCCAGTGCCCCGATCTTCACATCCAGATCATCAATACTTTTGACATCACTGAGCTCATCCAGAACTGATTGGGGCAGCTGGCTTCGAACGCTTTCCGGAATCAAACTGACAACATCCACGGTGCCAGCACCCATGGCTGAGGAAACTGATGCCGGAGGCCCCGTTACGCCGGCTGGCATCCCGGTTGCCGGTGTCGCGGTTGCCATTTGTGCCGCTGCCGCCGCCATCATATCCGCCATCGTCACCCGTAAACTTTCAAGCTGAGAAAGGGCTTCTTGCTGTGAAGCAATGGCCGATTCCATGCCGGCAATGCCCTCACCAATGCCATCATAGGCCGCTCGGAGTTCAGCGATGCTACCATCCAATTGGGCTATTCCGGTATTCAATCCATTGATGCC
Organism: uncultured Acetobacterium sp.; assembly: GCF_963664135.1. Classification (NCBI taxonomy): domain Bacteria; kingdom Bacillati; phylum Bacillota; class Clostridia; order Eubacteriales; family Eubacteriaceae; genus Acetobacterium; species uncultured Acetobacterium sp. The sequence continues at coordinate 723,495 of NZ_OY760905.1, forward strand.
GCTATCAATGCCGCTATTGATCTCGGCGATGGGCTCCGACGTCATAATTGCAAACATCCGCTGCGCGAATGTTTTGCTGTTTTCTGTGATGGTCGTCACGTCTGACTCCTTCATTAGCGCCACCAGATCCTCAGGCACCTCATTGCCACTGTCTGCATTCATATTGATTTCAATGGTCTTATTGGCAGTTAAATCCGGGAAGGTGACGTTCGCCAGTTTATCACCAATGGCTTCATTCCCTTTTAACTGATTGAATTCATCGGTCAGCTCCTGGGCATATGGCAGGGTCGGGACATTTACTTCAGTTGGCAGCAGATTCATGACATTGGTCTGCACCGATAGACCGGCGTGGGCAATAAAACCAACCATAATCGCCGGTGCCACCGCCGTTCCGATGGATCGGATCAGCGAGACGGTTGCCAGAGCTGAATTAGACTCCTCGACTTTGGTATTGTCCAGCATCATATAATTGATCGGGGTGCCCATGGTAAAGCCAATCCCCAGCCCCATTAAAATCAAACTGATCACTACTGTCAGAGTACTGGGATAATTCGTCGTCACAAAAATCAGAAAAAGCGAACCGACGACAGACACCAGAAAACCAAATCCGAGGGTAATTTTTACGCCGAACTTATCGATGAGCTTACCGGAAAACGGTGCTCCGACACCAGCAAAAAGACCCAATATAATGACATAATAGCCGCCTTTTCCAGTTGCTATTTTCATGGCATTCTCACAGAACTGGGGCACAAAAATCATCCCCATAATGACCACCCCGGTAATAAATGACAAAACCAGGGTGATTAAGATATTTCTGTTTTTAAAATAGGATAAATTAATAACTGGATCTTCGGCCTTTTTCTCAACCAGAATAAAAACCGGAAGCATCAGCGTGAAAAAGATCAGGAAAGGATAGACTGAGGTACTCAGAAAGGTATTGGTAAAGTCAAAAAAGTCAATGTTCTTCAACCCATAGAGGACACAAAGCACCATAATGGTTACAATGGTGATGCCGCCAATATCGATTTTTTTAACATTTTCTACTCGGGTATTGGGCAGACAAATCAGTCCTGCCACCAAAATAAAAATGGTGACCGGGACATTGATATAAAAAATGTACTGCCAATTGGCTGTTCCAGCCAGATCGAGAATGGCACTGCCGGCTGAAGCGCCAAAAATATTGGCAATCCCGTAGACACCGCCGACTAAGCCAAGCGCCATTCCCCGCTTTTCTTTGGGAAAGGTTGTCCCAAACTCAGCGGTTGCCACTGGCACGATGCCACCACCGCCAATCGCCTGAACCGCTCTGGCCACCAATAGCATTGGAAAACTTTCAAAATTCTGTGACAAACCACAAAATAATGAACCCAATCCAAAAAGAAAGATACTCAACAGATAAATGTATTTTCTACCGAAGCGATCGGCCAATTTTCCCATTACCGGAATACTGGCGGCATAAGCAAGGGTATACATGGTAATCATCCAAATTCCGGTTTTATCATCCACCAATAAATTGGTTTGAATTACGGTTCTCGCCGGTGTAACAATACCGGTATCCAGCGCTCCCATAAAAATTCCCAGGAGATATACCGCCATGATCAGGCCATAGTTGAATTTTTTATTTTGATTAGTCATTTCATTTGCCGTCCTTTCGATTTTTATTGGTTGAGCTCACTATTTTTTTCATTGAGCTTGGCCACATTGTCAGCAATAATATTCGTAATCCGTTCATATTGTCTGATGTCTTCGGCACTGAGTCCTTCAAAAAAATACTGATTCCATTCGGTCAACGCCTTTCCCATTTCCCCCAAAATGCTTTGTCCATCCGGAGCAATCGAGATGAGATTTTCCCGTTTGTTTTCGGGATTCTGATGGCGTTCAATCAGGCCTTTTTCCTCCAGCTTTCGCAGCGTTTTGGCAATTGCTCCTTTATCCAGCATAAAATGCTGGGCAATGGCTTCTTGATTCACGCCATTGTTTGAGGCCAAATACATCAGGATCACCTGTTCAGGAAATCCCACCCCAAAATCACGCAAACGGTGTTCGCAAAACACCTTACTATGACGTACTATAATTGAAAGATTGTTCATCAACATCATTCACCTCAAATTTAAAATAGATAGTTGTCGTTACAATTGTTGTAACGACAACTATCTTAGCATGATTTATTTTGATTGTCAATTAAAAACACTTCCCATTTGCTTTGCAATTCAGGAAGTGTTTAACGATCGAACGATAAAATTGTACTTTCTTATTCCATTAAGATGGCTGATTGTACCCGAACCTAACAAATATGTTAGCCGATCAATCTGTATTTCATTTTTATTTAAACAGCAGATTGTTGCAATTTTCGCATCGCTCGTTTGAAATCGGATTTTCTGTCAGACATACATTACAGTAGATTATCTGATCTTTAGATTTATCATATTTTTCATAGGTCGCCAAGCCTACATAATATCGCACCCGGTCTCCGATATTATAATAGTCATACATTTCTCTGCGATTCTGATAAATCATTGGATGCTTTTGACCATCGCTTTTTTCAATCATAAGTACATAATCGGTATCAATATGATCTGACTCTTCTTCGGCTGTTTCTTTCTGATATTTCTCGGTAATTACACCTTCCCAGATCTGATTTCTCCGGTTCTTTATGAAAATCATATTGATAACCACCATCAACATACCCAAAACTAAACCAATAATTAGCCCACCGACAAGGGACATCGTTTTCAAAAACAATCCCGCAATGAGAAAGCCAAGTGGAAACACCAGCACCAAAGCCCAGACGTATCCGATGAACGATTTGTTTTTCTTTTTAACCACAGCAACGATCTCAGGGTTCTGATAACACGTTGACCAACCGACAAGACTTGTCTTACCTTCTGATGGAGATATTAACGTTTCATTTTTTAACGTGGCCGCGCATTGACTGCAAAACTCTGAATTCTCAGTTATTTGTGTACCGCATTTTTTACATATCATAGGGGTCTCTCCTTTTTGTGAATCACATAAAAACAGGCATTTCAGTTTTTCGTGTACTTAAAGCGTTTTCTATGACATTCGATCGCGTTGTTAACTATGTAATAACCACAGACTATTTTTACTTTTTATACAGTGAAACAATAACGTACTTCATTAATTATATCATTAGTATTTTACTTAATCCAGAAAACATCAAAAAAACACTAAAGAATTTGAAGATTATCGAAAACAGTATTCCCTCATCTTGTGCTTTCGTTTTAGAAAAAGGAATCAATACAACAAATTAGTTTTTTCAAAAAAACACTCCTCAAACAGATGACGATTTGTATGAAAATCGTTCATCCGTAAAAGGAGCATTTTTGCTATTTTTTAATTACTATAAAAGATGCGGGATTGTTTATAAAGCTCTTCCCGAAAAGCTGGTGTCACCAGTCCGCCCAATACGGCATAGACGCTGATAAATGACGATTTTCCGGGGACACAGACTTTTTCTGCGAATTGTCGGGCAATTTCACGCTGATCTTCTTCGCTGGTTGTTTCCGGATCAAAGCTCTCTGGTATCAGTCCCAGGCAGATTTTATCGCCATAGGTTTCAAAAATCTTGATCGTATCGTTCATGTTCTGAGGACTCCATGAGTCCCAGCCGGCATCCAGAATACATTGAATTCGGGACTCAATGTGACCACAACTGTGGAGATCTGCCCAGAGGCCTTTTGAATGAATATGATCGGTGAGTTTTCTCATATAGGGTACAATCATTTCCTGGGCGGTTGCTTCAGAGAAGAAAGGCGACCGTTGCGAACCCCAGTCATCATGGATGGTAAACCCGTCAATGTAATCAAAATGCTCAACGAATTTATCCACGATGCGGCAAGCCAAATCAGTGGTTGCTTCAAAAATTTCTTTAACAGCATCGGTTTGATCTTCATCAATCAGGGCTTCAGCAGCTCCTTCAAATCCCATAAAAGAAATCAATCGTTCAAACCACCATCCGTTAATTTGCCAAGCCAGAATAAAGGCATTGCCATTTAAAAAAGTTCCATTATTTGCTTTTGCGCTTCCTTCCCAGTCCCAACTGTCAATATCTGGGAATTTGATCACTTCTTTCCAGTCATTGGCATCCTCTAAAATGTGGTTACCGGGTCTGACCATCGAACCCTGAGCGTCGGGTACATATTCCCAGGGAATGCCGAACATATCGATCCCATCTTGAGGGGGCAACATATTCGCTTCAAAAACAAAGGCTCTGGCAATATTATCTGGAACAACTGCAGGACAGAATAAACCGGACTCATTTCCCAGACTTTCCCAAACCGGTTCTTTTTTCATGGTTAGTGAATAATTCTCTTTCATGGTCACAGGTGAATCAAAAATCGGATCGGTAGTACCAAAAAAATTTGGAATTTCCCCTACAACCTGCAGTTCTTTGGAATCAAATGGTATTTTATTCATTATTATTCTGCCTCCAACTATAATTATTTAGTTTTGTAGTTTTATACATTTGAACATCCTTCTTAGCTGACATCGGTGATCAGGTTTTAGGCCGACACTTTTTGTCTGAATGGAATCAAAGATGTTTCTGTTTTTTTGTGCGAACGCCGTATTAGCAATCGTTTTCAAGTGATGCAAGTAAACATGCTAGTTATCAGAACGGATGTGAAGCTGATCAATTCGCCACGATCCATTTTCAAATTAAATGCATTTAATATAATATAAACTTAACAGGTTAAATTTATATTATTGTAATATTTTACGATTTCAAAGTCAATGTTTTTTTCCCTTATATTCTCTTTTTTGCGTTTTTTCTATTATAAATTAAATATTATTGATAGATATGTTGAGATTCACTATAATTTTAATTGCAATTAAAAAAGCAAACGTGCGAGTGATACCCCGTTTGCTTTTTTTATTTCATTAATACCCAACACTGATCATCTGTTTTGATAACCATGATCTCATCATTGTTTTGATATTATCGCATCATATTACGCAGTGTCAATTCTTTTAAGACCTCCCCAACTTGCATTTGCTCAACTTTTACATTGGGATGATTATCGGCATAGTAATAATCCTTAATTGGACAATAATCATCCGGACCGATTTTTCTTTTGCGAACAACCTTTATGTAATCATTCACGGTCACAATGCCAGCTTCGATGTCTTCATTAATTTCCTGGATTAGATTTTCGTATTCCAAAATAAAAGACATTTTCTCACCACCTCGATTAATTCAATACTTTTTCCACTGGGATTAGCCTCAGAACGATAAGCCAGGTTAAAAATACGCTGGCATCCGATCAATCGAAACCTTGAGCAGATTATGCCAATCCAGCTCCCCACACCTGACCATACACGGACTTTTTCCGCTTTTCTGCAGTTCTTTTGGGAGCAATTTGAAGCCCAGTTTTTTGTAAAAATCCGGATTGATATCAGAGAAAAGAAAAATCAGCGCATCTTCGTCTTTTTCAATCTGTTTAATACAATTTTTCAACAGCATCGTTGCATAACCTTTACCAGTATGGGGTTTGGGAGTGAGCACCGAACCGATGCCGTAAATGGGTTTCCCCATAATTGCTTCCAAGTTCAAAACGATCAACGAACTGACGATTTTCCCCTCCAAATCGATGACAAAACGTTTTCCAAAGTGGTCTTCTCTTGAGTTGTCCCGGACGTATTCTTCTAAGGTTCTGTTTTTCGACCACTCCTGATAACCATCCCTGAATAGGAGTTCTCGCTCCTCAGGGTTTGCTTCTCTAATAAGGATTGTTCGAGGACCGGTTTTAAGATAGCTTTGCCATTCATCATAAATCTCGCGAAGATCCGCATCTAGATGAGACAGCGCTTTTTCTTCCAGTTCTTTTGGCATCTCATAATATGCCTCGGCAATGGCGCCGGTGATGGCAGCCAGAGTGTCGCTATCACCACCTACCGAAATAGCTGTCCGGATGGCATCATCAAAAGAAGTCGATTCCAAAAAAGCCTGGATAGCCTGGGGCACCGTTTCCTGACAGGTTTCGTTAAACTGGTAGGTGTCTCGGATCTCATCGATGGTAAAATCCAGTTGATAATAACAAGCATTGATCCGGTCCCGGATGGCATCTTTGCTTGCGCCATTTCGGGCCATGTAAATGGCCACCACAACAGCTTCAGCACCCTTTAGACCTTCAGGGTGATTATGGGTAACCCGGGTAATCACTTCTGATAGTATCCGCGCTTCGGCTTCGGATCTTGCGGCAAAGGCGGCTGGACTAATCCGCATGGCCGCACCATTGCCAAAGCTGTTATAGGGCTGGGGATCTTCGCTGAAAATCCAGCGCCCAAACCGACCACCATAACCACAGTGAGGATAGTTCCGGCCGATTTCCGGCATGGTTTTAATTGTTAATGTTTCAACCCGCCGATAGTATTCTCGATTACTGATGCCATTTTCCAACGGCAGACAGCCATATTTGCCGGCTTCCATAATCGCTTTGGCTACCGCCAGAGTCATAATACTGTCATCAGTAACCTCACAGGTCTCCACAAACAGCTCAAAGTCTTTGCTTCGATGATTATTGAATTCAAAACGGGAACCGGCAATGTCCCCGATAATTGCACCAAGCATAGCTCTCTCCTTTTCTTATAAATGCATCATACAGTAACAGGTCAACTCCATCTCGTCTGAAGAATGGGATTCCATTAGTTGGAAGCCAAAGTGTTCGTAAATCGGAAGGTTATCTGGATTGAAGGTCTCTAGAATGATGGGCTCTTTTTTCGTAGCGCATTCTTCAAGAACCGGGGTAATAAGTTTTCGAAAAATGCCGGTTCCTTTGGCAGACTTGTCGGTGGCGATCACGAGCAGATGATATACATCACCATCACAATAAGCGGTTTGCCAATTTTGAGGAATGATCTGCGACTGTTTGATCGCGCGTTCCTGGATCACCTGCAGTTCTTTTTCTGTCACGATTTCAACAAGTTTCCGAGATGATTGCTGCATCACGTTGATGAGCCGGTCTTCCGGTAATTCCTTGGTGGAGTAGCCAATCAGCAGCCCTTTGCCACCTTCCAGGATCTGCACTGCATTTTCTTCCATAAACGCCTGGATCTGTCCTTCAAACTGTGCTTCAATCAACAGTTCGGCACGATCCAGCTCATGCAATTGAAAGATTACCCCGGGATCTTCCATAAACCGGTTTTTCATCAATTGGGCGCAGTTTTTTAATTCATGCTCATTTAACATTTTCTTTCCCTCTCCATATTCCTCTTTAATTACAATTCTAATTGATTTTTTCGACTTTCACTGACAGGCAGTCCGTCATTATATAGCATCCTGATGATCAGAGAATTCTTGATTGAATACTTCCGTCTAGTAGCTACCACTTGTCTTCGTTTTGACCTTGATCACACGGTGATCGATCAGCTGACTGACATAACTTCTTGGCTGGATTCCCAAAATGCGATGAAACTGTCCGCCATTCGCTGATGACCGGCAGGACTCTGATGAATCCCATCCAGATACAGATCTTTGTCATTCCAGTCGATGGATGCTCTGAAATCTAGGGTTGGGATCCGGGACGATACCATATAATCTCTTAACCACTGGCAGTAGGCTTCAATCATTACCGCCGATTTTTCAAAATCGACCATCTCACCACCTTCTTTAAAGACCACCGGCAAATGAATCGGTGGAGGGATAGCGACAAAAACCTTAATATCATTAGCTTTGGACTGGTCAGCCATTGTACTCATATTTTGAGCGGCCCGCTCCCAGTTGCGGCTAAAAAAGATATCATTGTAGCCGCCCATCAGGATCACTCCATCGGGTTTTGCATCCAACACCTGTTTCTGGATCCGTTCCAGCATACCCGCGGTGGTATCCCCGCTGACACCGCGATTGACCATCTGAATTTTAGTCTTTTTTTCTGCAATCACATGCCATTTTTCTTCCCGGGACACCTGGTAACCAAAGGTCAGACTGTCGCCAAAACATATTATTTTCACACTTTTCTCCTTCCCAAAGCGGCTCCATATGTAGCTTTATGAGCTTAACGTATAGTTTTAATTCTATCATAGCACAAACTTCCTGACAATCACAAAGACCACCTCGCTAAAGGTGGCCTTTGTGATTGTAAAATTATCTTGTTTTTATACGAATGTTGGTTAAACCTTTCGAATCTTGAACTGATCAATCATTTGTTTCAACAGAACCGATTGGCCGGAGAGCTCTTCGCTGGCAGCGGCACTCTGTTCAGCAGTCGCTGAATTTTGCTGAACAACCTGGGCGACCTGTTCAACGCCCAGATTAATCTGGGCAATACCGGTGGCCTGTTCGTTTGATGCCCCAGCAATGTTACCAATTAAGCTGGTAACCTTGCCAATTCCTGAGACAATTTCATCCAGTGCTCCGGCAGTGTCATCAGCTATTTTTGTTCCTTCCTGAACATTGCTGATGGATCCTTCAATCAGCACCGTGGTCTCTTTAGCCGCTTCTGCACTCCTGGCCGCTAATGTCCGAACTTCTTCGGCGACCACCGCAAACCCCTTACCATGCTGTCCAGCCCGAGCGGCTTCAACCGCAGCGTTAAGCGCCAGGATATTAGTCTGGAAAGCGATATCATCAATCACTTTAATAATTTTGGAAATATCCACGGATGATTTATTAATTTCAACCATGGAACGCTGCATTTCGGTCATCTGGCGATTGCCTTTTTCAGCATTACCCATCACATCAGTAGCCAATTCTCTAGCTTTGTTGGCATCAACAGCGTTATTTTTGGTCTGATCAGCAATTTCAGCAATAGAGGCGGTCAGTTCCTGAATGGAGCTGGCCTGTTCGGTGGACCCCTGAGCCAATGCCTGACTACTATCGGACACCTGATTAGCGCCGCCATTCACTTGCTCGGCGGCGATATTAATATCTCCCATGACCTCATTGAGCGAATGAATGATCACATTCAGTGCATTGGAAATGGTCACAAAATCGCCCCGAAAAGCTTGGGCGTTTTCGATATCCAGATTTCCCTGAGATAATTGTTCGATTTTTTCGGTAATTTCCCCAACAACCCCGTCCAGCAAGGTGGCCGTTGAATTAACGCTATGTTTGAGTAAATCCACATCTCCCCGATACTCGCCATTAATCCGTACTCGCAGATTTCCATTGGAAATGGCTTCCATGACTTCCATCACTTCCCCCAGGGGTTTATTCAGTTCTTCCAAAATGGCATTCATTCCGCCGACTACTTCCCGCCATGCGCCCTGGAAGATGCTGGTATCAGCTCTGGCCCGGAGATTTCCATCAATGACAGCATTGGTAATCATGGTGGCATCATCAATTAAGGTGCCAATGGATTCTTTGACCAGCATCAGACTATTATTGATCTCATTAAACTGAGCACTGACTTCCGAGGTATACTCATCGGCAGCACCACAATTCATATCAAAGTCCAGATTTCCTTCTGCTAAATGGATCAGATTTTCACCCAGACGGGCTACTTCAGCTTTTGTATAATCGCTGACACGAATAATCGGCGTAATATCGGTAACCACTTCAATGAAACCGACATTTTCGCTATTTCTGTTTTTAAGATAAGCAGTTGCCTGTTTATTGCTGCGGCCAACCCATTCAAAATAGCTTTCTGATGATCCCTGATCCACCAGTTGTCTGATTCCACAGCCTTGGGTTTGACAAATGCTGGCCCCGGCGTTGTAGCAATCCATCCCACAGGCAGAAACCCGATCCTGGATTACACCATTCTCAATCATCAGCTCTTCAAATGCATGGTTCATAAAGGTCCATTTCATGTCATTGTCGGTAACATGAACCGGGAATGGAATCCCGTCGATGATGGCCTCATACCAGAACATCTTGTCTACCACAGTATCGAGAGTCTGATTGACACCGGAAATAACCTGGGCATACTCGCCCGAGTGGTTGTCCGCGGCTGCTCGTCTGGTGAAATCGCCATGAATAGCTGCATCGGAAAGCATAATGGTATCCGAAACCAAATTTCCAATTGATTCTTTAATTGAAACCATACTGTTACCCAGCACATCTCCCGACGATTTTGGTTTAAAATCGATAGCCAAATCACCTTTGGCAATGGCTTGGGCGGCTTCAGCCTGTTCCCGGATGTTTCCCGCCATATTCACAAAGGATCGGGTAAGCTCACCAATTTCGTCGTTCTTGGCGTCTTCAGCCATGGTCTGGTCGATGTCCACATCACCCAGTGCCAGACGATCAGCGGCTTTGGCCAGTCGGGTAATGGGACGGATGAAGTTCTTTGTTGACGCGACGATGATTCCCACAATGACCAGAAGTCCCAGTCCAAAAATAAACAGCATCATGGTCCGAATTCCTGAAAAGGCTTCATTAAATTCCGTTGTTGGCAATCCGGTTGCCAGTACCCAGCCGGTGTCGCCAATTTCGGTGACATAGCCCCTATTTTCGGTGCCGCCGGTTGAATAGGTGATGGATCCCGTTGTTTTATCCATGAGAGCCGCAATGATATTCTCTGACATGTCAGTGTCGGTGAGTTTCCCATTGTTATAATCAACGTTAGGATGGTCAAAAACCATACCGCTATTGGTTGAAACAACAAAAAATCCAGCTTCGCCAATTTTGTTTTCAGCAATGATCTCTTTGATCCGGTCGATCGATACATCCACACAGGTGGCCCCTACCAGTTCCTGGGTTCCCGGTTTGAACACCGGGGCAACCACGCTGACGATGATTTTTTGAGTGGTGATATCTACATAGGGTTCCGAGATAAAAACCTTCTTTTGAGCTACCAATTCTTTAAACCAGGGTCGAGCATTAATGTCATATGTTGAATCTGAAACCACTCCGTCAGATTGGGTAAACTGGCTAGAGTCTACATCAGCAATCCAGGCCACTTGAATATTGTCTTGATCTGATGCAGCCACATTATCCAGATTTTGCTTGATTTCTGGAAAATTGGCAGTTGTGGTAATACCCACCCCTGGAGTCACTTGATTAAACAGGTCCTGGATTTCCGGACTCGTTGACAGTTGCTTGGCGTCCTCCAGATATTTTGTAAAATATGTTTCAATTTGATGTGAAACCGATTCAGACCGAGCTGATAATTCATTAACTCTAATTTCAGTAATAGACTGATCGACCACATACAGAACGGTGCCGGCAACAACTGCAAAAATAATAGCAACCGGCAGCCCGATGCTTAACAACATCCGGACGAGTAAACCTCTCTTATTATTCATTCTCTTTCACCTATGATATCCTGCGATATCATTTTAGTCCTTTCGTAAGATGTATTTATGTAGTATGACCTACTTAAAACCTTTTGCTTCAATGATACCATAACGCGATCGACTCATTCGTTTTAGGTGGAAATTTTTACTTTCATTTAACATTAACGTAGTTCGCTCTTATTCCTGTTTCTTTCAAAAAAAGAGACAAAAAAAGAACGCAAAGAAAGCAGCATTGGCGGCTTCTTTGCAATCATTTAATGTCTTGTTATTATTCTATTAATATTCTTTTTGTTATTTTATAACAGATCAAATAAAAAGGCAACTAAACTTTTCTCGGAAAAATCAGCCGGTTATCGGGTTGCCCCTTTCTGCTAATTCATTTCCGCCAGATTGTTTATGATTTCTAAATAGCGTTCGGTGGCGGCTTCTGAGGGTTTCCCTTTTCTGCAAATATCCAGGTTACTCAGTTTGCGATTAGGACGTTCTACAATCATCATGTTCTGGCCATCTAGTTTCTTACTTAATGCCGACAATGCTTCTTTAAAACGTTCATCCTTTTGGGCTTTTTCATAAAAGGAAAGCACATAAACATAATAAAACAGGTTATATCTCAGAAACGGGTACTCCACTTGCATAAACAAGGTTCCCATACCATAGTGACAAGGACCAATGGGCTTCTTGACGGTCCAATGATCCAGCAGCGTTTCAACTGCCCGATCTAAATCCGTTTTTCCTTTATGCATTCCCGCGCAACGAAATGCGTCCAGGGCTAAGAGCGTTACCCCAGGGTTAGAAAAATCGGTTTCCGGACCGTGTCCGAAGGTAAACTTTTTACACCGCCAACCACCATCCTCGTATCGGTCTGAAAGCAGATTCTCCAAGGAAGACTGGACCCGCGGGTCATCCGCATAACCATTTCGGCACAGTGCTGTTGCTGCATGAGCCGTCTGGCAGGGATAGATTGCGCCCTTAGGGGCAGTGCGCACCCGACCGTCATCTTTTATTGCCGCCAGAACCAGTTCAGCTGCGCCCTGAAGTGCTTCATGATCTGTTGATACTTTTAACTCACTCATGATCATCAGTGCTGTCAGGGTGCTGATTGGTTTTTCAATGCCCAGGCGTCCGTCCGGGGTTGCCCAAAAATCTGAGCCGTTGTCATAGCGGGCAGCCAGTATCTGGTCTAAATCGATCTGATTTTTATTCACATCCATAATCATTAGTCTCCTTGTCTCAGCATTAATATAGGCATTTGCGAAATTAAAAAATATCGAACAATGGTTGCTTTGGGTGCAGTTTCCACAAACAATTTCTACACTCTTTTTTTATAAAATTCTATTTTTATATCCAGGTTATCAAGATTTCTAACCCATTTATTCTGTTCAGCAATCACAAATACGCGATGTTTCTCCAGCATTTCCAATCTTTCGGGAATGGTTTTATCGCCTTCTGCTCGCAGATCTGAATATTTTTTTATATCACGCAGGAGCATTCCGGTTTCCTTAAGTCTCTGAATAAAGCGAATCCATTCGATTTCATTTTCATCATAACTGCGCCTGCCACGCTCATCCCGTGAAACAGTAATCAATTCTTTTTTCTCATAATACCGCAGGGTATGTTCAGTGATATTTGTCAACTTCGCCATTTCACTAATAATCATTTTAATGCCTTTCACAATAATGGTTGACTTAGACCATAGTCTAAGCGCTACACTCATATTATAAATATATTTGGAGGTAATTACAAATGAATCAAACACGTTATGAAATTGGAACCGAACAGCTTAAGAAAATCGATGGTATCGGGGGCGAAAAGGTGATCGAATCACTTAAAGACATTGCCCCAGATTTGGGAAAATATATTATTGAATTTGCCTTTGGCGATATCTATCCCCGGGAGGGACTATCCCTTCAGGAACGGGAACTGATCACCATCACCAGCCTATTGACCGTCGGTGGCTGCGAACCGCAGTTGGATGTCCATATCAATGGGGCACTAAATGTGGGAATCTCGCCTGAGAAAATTATTGAGGCCTTTATTCAGTGTATTCCCTACACTGGTTTCCCCAAAGTTTTAAATGCCGTCACGGTGGCCAAACATGTTTTCATGACGCGTGAAAAGACACAAAGTAAATAAAGATCTCATCCCGGTTTTGACCACGATGGATGATCTTTTCACTCTGATGTTTTAAATCGGATCATCAAATATTCCTGATCCGATCCACCGTTTTAATTCGAAATGAACATTTGGGTCCAGTAATGACCATATCCGGATGTAGAATCGACATAGCCGACTCCCAGCTTTTTAAATTCAGGATTTAGAATGTTCGCTCGATGTCCCTCTGAATTCATCCAGCCAGCCATAACCGCTTCCGGACTGGCATAACCGGCAGCAATATTTTCACCAGCCATGTTGTAAGTAATGCCGACTTCATTCAGGACGGTAAAACAGCTCGTTTGATTTGGTCGGGTGTGTGAGAAAAGCTGGATGATTTCTTGTGCTCTGATTTGGGCGGCCCTGGTTAAGATGGGATCGCTGGATACCAAACCAAGATTTCTGGATGCCCGTTCCTGATTGACCAGGGCGATGACCTGAGCTTCAAAAGGACTGGTGGCCTCAATAAATGGTGTGTCCGTATTTCCTGGAGCCGCTGAATCCTTGGGCTGCACAACAATATGAATCCCTTCGAGCCGATAGGAAAATCCCTGGGAACCGGCACTTCCGCCATTTTTTGCCCAGCCCATCCAGCCGTAGTTTTGGATATGAACCTGATAGTAAACATCAAACTGATCGGCATTCGTTCCGGTAAGTTTGATCTGAATCCCTTCCAGACGAAGACTCTGACCGGAGGTTCCACTCATTTCGCCATTGCTTTTCCAGCCTCTTGCCGTATCAGCTTCCCAACCGATGTTCTGAATATGGGTTTGATAGGTAATCCCCAAATCAGTTACTGGCGAGTCAAGTTTTATCTCAACCCCCTCCAGACGAAGACTCTGCCCGAAGGTTCCGCTCATCGCACCATTTGAAACAAAATCCTGCCAGCCAACATTCTGGACATGAGTACGATAACTGACGTTCGGCGTACTGGCAGCCAGGATATAATTTGGTACCATCCAAATCGTGAGGATTAAAGCAAATAAAAACCAAAAGTACCTTTTTCCAACTCTATTCATCATACTTTTTGAATGATCCAACCTGTCGGTCATCCATCTCCTTTTCATTATTATCTGTAATGAAATCGATTATCGCATGAAATAATTAATCCTGAGTCGGCATGAATTTTTAATTCTGATTCTATGGCTAGCTGTTTGATTTTTAAAGGTGTTCATTCTTGCTCAAGATCATCACCTTGCTGTAATCGCAATGAATTGTCTGCGTCATTTCAAAACCAAATCGGGAAAAATAATGATCCATCTCACATTTTAGAAAATCCTCAAAACCTGCGGGTTCTGTTTTTTTTACAAGATAAAACGGGATCTTTTTGAACAGGTTGACAGGCTCTTCCCACTCCATGACAATCAGTTTTCCGCTAATTTTCAAAACGCGTTTAGCTTCAAAAAGTAGCTGTTCCGCCAGAACCGGACTGATCTCATGCAATACCAATGAGATCAGCACCACATCAAATTCCTCATTTGGGAATTGCAGGTTTGCCGCATCCATATGGATCAGCTTGACATTGGATAATCTCTCTTGTTCCAGTTTAGCTGCTGCTTTTTGCAACATGGCTTTAGAAATATCGATGCCGGTGACGGTGACCTTACTTTTTGTGCCGGCAATGGCTATCGCATTGGCCGCAGTTCCGGTACACATGTCCAAAACTTTTAGGGGCTCATCACCTAATACAGAAATGACAGCATTCCGAGGGCTGGTGGCCGGCTTTCTAAAGTAGGTTCGGTCCAAAATATCATAGACTTTGGCATTAAACTGATAGAATTCATTTGACTCCATTTTTTCTCACTTTCTACTTCTCAAGATAACTTTCATCATCGAAAAATCTCTTTAGCCTCTATTCCTTACCAAATGCATTCAGCAGTGCTGCCATTTTTTCAGCGGTATCGGTTCCTGGCATTGGGACATGAACTGCCATTTTCAGGCTGGAATGATCAGCAAGATCAAAATTGTTGATTTCGAAATCCAGTTGTCCCACCTGAGGATGGTTCAATTGTTTATACAACTCGCCATTGATTTTGATTTCATGGAGTGGCCACCATAAATCAAACTCCGGACTTCTTGTTTTCAGCTCGTCAATAAATTGATTAAACCAGCAGTCTTCAATGTACCTTCCACTGCTAGAGCGGAAACGACCCACCATGCCCTTGGCGTGTCGATCCCAATCGACAAACAGTTCCTTATATTTGCTGTCGGTGAACATTGCCCAAACAATATTCCGGTCCCGATCACTCATTGAATCGAAGTCGCCAAAAATTGTGCAGGATGCCTTGTTCCAAGCAATCACATTCCATCGCTGATCGGTGATCAGGGCTGGGCAATATGTCAGGTGATCCAGCATATGTTGAAGCGCCGGGCTCACGGTTTCCTGTGACTCCGGAATATTGGCTGGTAGTGGCTGGTTTGCCAGCCGATAAAGATGATGACATTCTTCCCGGTCCAGCTGCAATACCCTAGACAGACTTTCTATCACCGGAGTGGTAACATGAATCGGTCTGCCCTGTTCAAGCCAGGTGTACCAGGTCAGGCTGATCCCGGCCATCTGGGCGACTTCCTCCCGACGCAGCCCTGGTGTTCGCCGTCGCTGACCCGATAAGAGACCAACCTGGGAAGGCAGTATTTTTGCTCGCCGGGTTTTTAGAAAATCACCCAGCTCTTTATATCGTTGCTGTTCACTGTTCATATACCATGCCCCTTTCTATTATAATTTATACCAGTATAAATACATCTCTGGTAATATTATAACATCTGTATTATGCTTATTCCAGAAAATAGAATTGAATGATGGAGGTTATCAAATGAAGATACAGTCAACAAAACTTGTTTATTTTTCACCAACAGGAACCACAAAAGCGGTGGTTGAAGGTATTGCCCGAGGTATTGACGCAATTGAATCGGAACGAATTGATCTGACCAAACCGGCGGTTCGGCTGGAACCCTTGCAAACCGGAAAAAATGACTTGCTGATTGTCGGGGTACCGGTTTATATGGGCAGGGTACCGGAGGTGATCCAGGAATGGCTCCAGTCCATAAAACCTCAGAATACGCCATCGGTCTGCATTGTTGTCTATGGCAACCGGGTCTATGATGATGCCCTGCTCGAACTTAAAGACATTCTTGCAGCTGATGGATGCATTCCCTTGGCTGCTGGAGCTTTTATCGGTGAGCATTCCTTTTCCCGTGATGAAACACCCATTGCTGCCGATCGCCCTGATCTCCGGGACATAAGCCAGGCGGAAGACTTCGGCCGCAAAATCAAGGAAAAACTGGATGCGATTCAATCTGCCGAGGAAATTGGGGATCTCAATGTGCCTGGAGAATTTCCCTATCGTGGAGAAACTAAACTCTGGGACGTCGATTTTATCGCCGTCAACAGTGATTGCAATCAATGTCAGCTCTGCGCTGAAGTCTGTCCAGTGGATGCCATTCATACCGATAACAGCCACCTGATCGATCCGGAAAAATGCATCACCTGCTGCGCCTGCATTAAGAATTGTCCCCAACAGGCCAGAACCATCAAACACGGCCCAGTACATGATGCTTCACTACGGCTTAACACGCTGTTCAAAGAACCCAAGCAACCGGAGCTCTTTTACTAGAACAGATTTCTTGTATTAAAGCTCTATCAAATCTGCGTTCACTTTAAAAAATGTTTTAGCGTGAACGCTATTTTTTTATTCCGACATAAAATTTCGCACAACCATTTGCAATATGTGCTTCTGATGACAGGGAATTGATAAATAAATCACAGAATTCTCCATAATTTTCGCCAAAGTGATTTTTTAAAAGCACCATCCGTTCCAGTCTCGCACACCAATTTTCAATGATATTTTTATCGGCGTTTCCGCAGAAATTCAGTTCGATATCATACCAGTTTTCTTCAGCAACAATGATCTCCAGACCGTTCTTTTCCATGAGCGATTTTATTTTTCCACCGATTTTAAAATTATAAGTCTTGCTTTTTTCCGATTCACGTTCAAAGTCTTTTATTTCTTTCAGAAATTTATTATTTTCGGGTAAATGACCAGAAAACAAATTATCTATATCAACAATTGCAAACCAGCCATTGATTTTCAAACATTTTGTCCAATTTGCAATAAATAAATCCGGGTTTTGCATATATGCCAAAGCAAAACTCATCCAGATTCCATCACATTTTTCTAATTTATTTGGATCTAAAGTAAAAATATTGGCATCAACAAATTGACAATTATTTTCTTTTTCTTTATTCGCTATCTCTAAAAGCGCTTTATCATTATCGAAGCCCGTCACTTGTTTTGTTTTTTTAGCAAGCAAATGGGATACTGTTCCAATTGAGCAGCCTAAATCATAAACAATTTGATTTTGATTGAGCGGCAGTTTTTCTAAATATCTTTCCCAATCCCGCCATGTATTTTGATTTGAATATTCTTTTATTAAATTCATGTTTGATTCGTTCCTTTTATTAATCTAGCTTCCATTCATTTCGCTGACGGATGATTTTATATAAGACTGTATTTCCAATTCCAATCCCCATGATAAATCATCCGTTTGTTCATGCCTCCATCGATGGCGATGGTTTCCCCGGTGATAAAATCCTGCTGACAGAGAAATAAAACCATTTTAGAGATGTCTTTGGGTGTGCCAACCTTGCCGGCGGGGATCGCTGCCTTGTCTGTCGGACTATGATCGGTCTGATCGTTGACTTCAATCCAGCCTGGTGCAATACAGTTGACTAAGACATCCGGGCCCAATGAAATCGCCAGGGCATGGGTCAAGGCAACGATGCCGCCCTTGGCACTCGCATAGGCTTCACTGTCTGGTTCTGATTGAAAAGCTCGGGACGAGGCGATATTGATAATTTGTCCGCGATTTTTGATCAGTTCATCCCGACACAATCGACTTAATTCATAGGGTGCTTTGAGCCCCACCGATAAAACATAGTCAAAGCTTTCGTAATCCAGGTTGGATAAAATGCCGTTGTTGCCTTTACAGGCATTATTAATCAGCACATCGATGCGCCCCAATTTCGCCATAGCGAATTGAACAAATTCCTTGAGAGCGGCCGGGCTGGCAACATCACCGTAAAAATAAAACAAATTGCTATGTTCTGCCGCAAATGCCTGGGATGCCGCTTTATCAAAATCCATAAAACAGACTTGCGCTCCGGTTTCCAGAAAATCTCGGCAAATCTGTTTGCCAATCCCATGACCACCACCGGTAACTAAGATGCCTTTTTGCATAGTTTTATTTCCTCCTGATTTTTTCATGATTTTTAGTCAAGGCGTACCAAATACCAATAAGGCTGTCTGCACGATAACAATTTCATAAATCTCTTTTCATAACTTTCGCTCCGCTATAATCGCTGATGATCACTTCGATTCCAGCAATGGGTTCCATTTCAAGCAGGTTTTTCAGTTCCTCTTCTTGTGTGAGTTATCGCTTTAAGCTTGAATTTTCATGATGCCTGAAAACAACATATAGACTTCCCATTTATTAATTCAGCAGCCAGATCAAAAGCCAAATCTTGATACTCCAGATAGAACATCACGCTGATAATCAACAATCCTCCGATCAGAAAAATCAGGTACATGATCCCCAAACCGATTAATTTTTTGTTTTTGGTTGCCTTTCCATTTTTGTAATTCATAAAAGCCATGGTACAAAAAGAAAAAATAAAGATCCCAATGGGAATCAGGCTGTTAATGATGTGTTGTTGGAATGAATCCATGTACCCTCCCAGAGATAATGCTCTTGAATTATTAGTGGTATTGTTTGCACGATCAATTATATCTTGCAACATTGGGAAAGGTATCGGTGTAACCAATGTTACTGTATTTAATTTGTCTCTATCTAAATGATACTTCCAATTGACAAAAATATCTTTAGCGTTTGCAGTGCCGAAATCCCAGATATCCTTACTTCCATTTCTTCCTTTACATTGCTGACTTTCTTTCTTACCATTTTTATGGCCAATCCAAATATCTGTTCCTTTTTCATCTTCACTAAGAGCTTCCAAAATGACATAATCTATTTTTTCCTCACTAACCTTTAAGAATTGATATATTACGCATAGAATTTCGAATTTATTTCCACTTTTGTCTGCTCTTCCTCCTAATTCATATGGCACTACAAATACCTCCCAGAGGTTTCTATAAAGCTTGCCTTGCTCTCACATTTCTTTCGGAAATTATCGATCCTGATCTTTTTATTATAACCTTCGCAGATTTGAATGGCTATCGTTAATTACACTTTCCACGCCTCGCTTATTCCTTACATTCACTTTTTAGCAAATGTCAATAATTGCCATATCACCCTTCTAATATAATTAACGTTTAATGGATAACAAATTTGGTAAGGTTAATTAATTTTGTTATTGGTGGCTGAGATTTTCAAGTTAAAAGCTTGTTTAGCCATTGACTTCCTCTTTTTTTATGGCTAAACTTAAAGAAAAAAAACCATTCCTCAGGAATGGGAAACCCTGCGAAAGAAGGTCGTCAACGTGCTGGAAAAAACAATCACCTTGCCCCGGGGCACAGTTCATTACTGGATCGAACAGCACCGGGATCCCCAAGCTAAATGTCTGGTATTCACCCATGGACTTACTGCCAATCACCTGATGTTTGATCACCAGGTTGCTTATTTTAAAAAGCATTATACCGTCATCACCTGGGATCTACCGCTCCACGGGGCTTCCCGTCCTTATACGGATTTTTCGTTTCACCATGCCGCTGCTGATCTGGCGGCTATCCTCCAACAGGAAAACATCTCGACGGTGGTGCTCATCGGCCAGTCCCTGGGTGGCTATGCCTGTCAGCAGTTTGCCCTGGATTACCCGGAACAGGTACTGGCTTTTGTCGGAGTGGATACCTCGCCCTTTGGGCTTCCCTACTATTCACCGACAGATAAGTTCTGGGTGCGACAGGTGGAGTGGATGTCCCGATGCTATTCTCATGACAAACTGGTGACAGTCATTGCCAAAAAAGTTTCCTATACCAAAAATGGTTACGACACTATGATGACCATGCTGGCACCCTACGGCAAGACGGAGCTCTGCCATATTATGGGGATAGCCTACGCCAGTTTTCTCAAAGAAAACCGGGATGCCGCCTTTAAATTTCCGGTGCTGCTGATTCTGGGGGAATATGATAAATTCGGCAAGGTGCCCCAATACAACTATACCTGGGCCGCCAAAACCGGTTACCCATTAAAGATCATCCCCCATGCCGGCCATAATGCCAATGTGGACAATCCTGCAGTTTTTAATGCGGTGGTTGAGGATTTTCTGGTTAATTATCGTCTAAATAATCATCTAGACCAATGAAAAACAAGGAGCAGCAAAATGGAAAATGACCCAAAAAAACATATCGACGACATTGATCTTAATAACCAGAGCAACACTTTTCAAACCGGGGAACTGTTCCGTTACCTCGGTTTTACCCGGGATACGCTAAGACATTACGAAGCCATGGGGGTTTTAAAGCCCTGCCATGATCAGACCAATAACTATCGCCAGTATGGTTTTGATGAAATTTATAAGCTGCTGGTTATCGAATTTTATAAAAAAAGAGGTTTCGCCCTGGCTGAAATCAACCAGCTCATTGCCAATGAGCAGCTCATCCCTTTAACGGAGAACCTTGTTCAAAAGCAGATCGCCATTGAACAAGATATCAAAAAGCAACAGCAGCTACTGTTAAAATTAGCCGACACCCAATCATTTTGTCAGTCATTGCCCCGACACCTTAATCAGTTTTCAGTGATGAACTTTCCGCTTTATGAGATTGTCAGCTCCTTTTCTGCCATTTCCGCCTTTGACGAATACCAAGAAAAGGTTCTTTCCCATATAAACCTCGCTGACGAGGATTTGCTTTCCAATATGATCCGCTGTGTTACCTTTGATGCCGACCAGTATCACGATACCCAGATGCATCTAGTCGCCCCGGCTGCCCATCGGGAAATCGACAAAGACTATCTGGACGCTGGCCCGTGTCTTCACATTGTCGTTGAAAGTGGCCGGTACAATGATGCCACCAATCAGGTCATTGAAAAAACACGACTGGCGGCCTATGAGTGGGCAAATAAAAACCAGCTCCAATTAACGGGCACCGTATATCTGCATGTCCGTCTGATCCTCTTTCATGACAATATCGAACAGGCCTTTGTGGAAGCCTGGGCGCCCATTGATCAAAATAGTTGATCGAAATAGAAGATCAAAATAATTGTTGACCTGGGGGCTGCCCCCGGCTTTATACTCTAGACATATCATTAATAAGGAGTCGCAAATGAAAACAATGATTGTCAGAGAATATCACGATTTTATCCTTCCTGATTCATATACCCTGGATCTAAGCAAGCAAAATATAAAAGGTTGCACCGGCTGTTGGACGTGCTGGTGGAAAACACCAGGGCGCTGTATCCATCATGATTTGGATCTCTTTTACCATCACTATATCACCTCAGAAAAGGTCAGCTTTTATCTCACAGTATCCCAGGGGTTTGTCAGTGGCAAGCTGAAAACCCTGTTTGACCGGATGATCCCCCTTTTTCTGCCCTACACCAATTATGCTTCGGGCGAGTCCATGCATGATAAGCGCTATGACCGTTATCCTGATATCGAAATTCACTATCAGGATACTTTTTTAGATCCAGCCGAAAAAAAAGTCTTCGAAGACTATCTGCAGCGAACATTTTACCAGTTTCATAGCAAAAATATCACCTTAACTGGGGACAAGCAAGGAGCTCGACCATGAAAACACTGATCCTTAACGGCTCCCCCCGGGCTGATCACGGGAATACCCAATTATTTATTGACCATTTTCAATCAGGGCTCACCCAACCGCTGCCGGTTCGCTATATTCTCCAGGAGAACCCAGAAATATTAGCGCTGGAGATGAATGATTATGACACGATCCTGCTGGTGATGCCACTGTACATCCATTCCATGCCCGGGATTGTGATGAAGCTTTTTGAGGAACTGAACCCTCATCCCACCAATCACAAAAAAATCGGTTTTATTGTTCAGGCTGGTTTTATTGAAAGTTCAACCGCACGATATCTGGAACATTATCTTTCATCTTTAGCCCGCCGTTTAAATTACACCTATCTTGGCACCGTCGTTAAGGGGGATGCAGCCGCCTGTTCGATCCTGCCACATTTTTTCTTTGGCAAACTGTTTAAACAGCTCAACGCTTTGGGTGCCGAGTATGAAAAAAACGGATCTTTCGATCCGCACTTAGTCACAAAGCTGGGTAATCCGGTTGATTTATCAAAATTTCAGGTATGGCTATTGGAATCGCCTCTTGTTAAACGACTCAATCAGATTGGGTGGAACTGGATTCTCAAAAGAAACGATTGTTTTGAAAATCGCTTTGATCAGCCTTATCTTTGATGGGATGCCGATTATTATCGCTCAATAGTTTTTGATAGTTACCCTGGAGTTTTGATTAGGTTGGGGGATGTCGCAATCATGCCTCATCCCCCAGAACCTCCAGCTCGCTGAAGGCTTTGACAAAATCCTTGATCCCATAGTTTTCAAAGTCTACCTCAATCATAGTTTCATCTTCGCTGATGACCTGGCCGATGCCGTATTTTTTGTGGCTGACCTGGCGAAGGGCTGGCGGGACTGCTGATGCGGTGGGCTCGGCTTGGTTTTTGATTTGCGCTTCACGCTCAAACTTTTGGGTGTCTTTTTCTTCGCTCTGAACCACCTGAACCACCTGCGCCGCCTGGATCTGCCGCTTCAGTTCCTGCAGATTAACGGGCTGACTGGTAACCGATTGATTCTCGACCAACTGAGACGGAATCATATTGATATACCGGCTTTCGCCGGGGATCACCCGGTAGTCATCGGGATTGGTATAATAGGAAAGCTCCAGATAATCCCGGGCCCGGGTCATGCCCACAAAAAACAACCGCCGTTCTTCGGCTTCCTCGGCGGGAGTTTTCAGATGCAATGGGATCAGGCCATAATTGATGCCGGTGATAAAAACCCGGTCAAACTCCAGCCCCTTGGCGGCGTGGAGAGTCATCAGTTTAACGGCGTCGGTCACTGCGTCGGTTCTGGTCTGATTTGGTTGATTTGATGCATTCGATTGAGTTGGCTGATTTGGTTGGCTGGTCAGATCGATACCATACAGTGCCGATGAATTAATAAAATCGCTCAGGCTGTCCAGTAAGGGCAGCTGTTTTTTTGCTGCATCCTCGATGATCCGATTTAAAAAATCCCGGATCACTTGTTGATCGGCCTGATAGCTGGCGGCGTTGGGATGGATGTACTGGTCAAAATCAAAATAACCTTCCAGTTCCGCAGCCGTTTTGATGTTGGCACATTGCTCACGAAAACCTTGGATTCTGTCAAACAGTAGCGATTGTTCAACCAGTCCTTCGGCGACAATTTTCCGGGCTTTTTTCTCGGTAATTTTCTCGCCGTACTCTTTGTGAGCAAGCACTTCCACCGCCGAAGATAAGTCCTGATGATTCAGGCTCGCCCGCAGCAATTTGATCAGCCAGTTAAGCACCGGCACATCGCCGATTTTTTTCTTCAGAGACACTTCAAAGGGAATCTGGTTTTTGGCAAAGACATCTTCAAAAACCTTGGACTGGTTCTGGGTGCGGTAAAAAACCGCCATCTCACCGTAGGGCACCCCATCCTCATGGAAGGCCTGAATCTTGTCGGCCAGATAGCAGGCTTCGTTAAAGGGGTTGTACTGTTTTTTCACCACTATTTTGCTGCCCGGTTCCCGAATGCCCTTGAGGTTCTCACCATTTTTGAGAAAACACTTGGCCGCATCCAGGATCGAAGCGCTGGAACGGTAATTAATCGGCAGGGTCTTTTCAACGGCCTGGTATTTCTGTTTGAGGGTGTCAAAGACGTTGAGGATGCTGCCCCGCCAGCTGTAAATCACCTGATTGGGATCTCCCACCGCAAAGAGTCGGGTGTCTTTATTTTTCAAACCATGGATAAAATCCAGTTGCAGCTGATCGCAGTCCTGAACCTCATCGATAATAATCCAGCGGGGGCAAAGCGCCGGGGTTTCGCCAATCAGAGTGGTGGCGTTCTGGATCAGATCAGAAAAGGACATCTTGTTTTGTCTGGTTTTTTCGTCTTTCAGTAAGACTAACAACTTGAGAATCTCGTCTTCATAAGCATCCCCGGAAGAAATCGGGCTGTCTGCCGAACAAATCCGGGCCGTTTCCAGCCGCTTTTTTAGGCGGTTTTTGTATTTAATCTTGAGCTTCTCGGTCTTGATAATCGACAGCGCCAGATCCTGTTCTTCATCTGGGGTGATCACCTGAAAGGCGCTGGTATAGCCCAACTTTTCTAATGGCAGGCGGTTTTTGAGCAAGTGTAGAGCCACTGAATGAAAGGTGCCAAAGCCTTCCAGGTCTGCCTTGGGGATGGCAGGGTCAGACACCTTCAGCCGTTCTTTGATTTCATTGGCGGCCTTGTTGGTAAAGGTCAGCACAATTATCTCTCCATAGCTAATCCCCACAACCTCATGAAGATGGCGGATCTTGGCGATCAGTACCGTAGTTTTGCCACTACCCACATGGGCATTGACCAGGCAGGTCTCACTTTCATCCCGGACGGCTTCTTTTTGATAGGCGTTTAACTGTTCCCATTCTTGTTCGTGATTTTCGAGCGCTCTCATGGCCGTCTCCTACTCTTCCTGATTTTCTTTGGTTTTATTCTCTCTGACTTTATGATCACTTACTAGATTTTCATAACGCCGCTGCAATTTCTTTTTCTTGTCGGACGGATCAGCACTCGGATCAGCATTGATATCAACATGCAAATCATCACGCTGTGCATCAATCCGGATCGCCAGCTGCAGATTTGCCGGGGCATCGGTATAATAACTGAACAGATTGATCAAACTTTTTTTATTGGTGGCATCCATCACCCACTCCCGGTAAAAATCAAGCTGCATCACCAGAGTCAGCCCCTGACCGTCAACTTCCACCGCCGCAACAGCACTCAGAAAAGACCCAAAGCGCTCGCCTTTTTTTAGGAGATAATCGCAAAAGGCAGTCCAGTTTTCCGGAAGAGTGTCAAAACCAAAGGGCTTGTTCATTACGGGCACTAGCGGAGCAAATCCCGGATTGGTCAGTTTGATGCCCTTTGGCACCGCCAATTCTTCCAGAAAATTTCGCAGTCCCCAAAGCACCAAGCTTTTGTCGAGATGATAATCCCCGATACAGGCGGCGCAGCCTTGTTCACAGGGGCAGCCACTGACCATCCGGATAGCATTGTTGATAATGGTTGCAATCAGATCAAAGGCTTTTTCAGCATAGCCCAGACCGCCGATGTAGCGGTCATAAAGATAGAGATAGATGTCCTCGTCAGAATCGGCACCCAAATCGATGGCATTGTTTGAGACCGCCACCCCGATATCTTCCCGCTCGGTCATGGTGGCCATCATGGTCGCATTTTTAATGGCATAGGCCACCCCTTCAAAGTGATTGTTCCGGATGATCTGGCCGTTTTGACTCCATTGGATCAGACACCGATAAATACTGACCACATTGGCCGGGAGGTTGATCCAGGTGCTTTCGGTGTCGTAATCCTTGGCCAGCGGGTTTTCGAACTGTTCATAGCCCAGATTCTGATGGTTGTGAAACTGGAGTTTTTTATACATATAGACCATTTCGTTGACATTGACATCACCAAATGCTCCGCTGATTCGTTTTTCGATTTGTTTTTCGCTCGGTATTTCATTTAGTTCCCGGCTGGCCGCAATGATGCGGATCTGGGAGTGGCTTCCCGGCATGGTGTAATAATTGCCGTTAAAAGGAATCGCAAAGGCGGTGTGGCTTTCCAGATCCAGCTGGATCACCTCGAAGAGCACCCCGTCGTGCATGTAGATGGCACCCTGATGGAGCTCCCGGAAGGCCTGCATTTCATCCATCTCAGTAATCTCCTGGTTGTTTTCCTGATTGATCAGTTTGTAGCGGGACTGGTCGATGTTGCGCAGACTGAAATCGCCGGCGGGAAAGGCCTGGCCAGTCCAGGCGAACTTGCCGTTCTGGCTGGTCAGTTCATGGGCTTGTAACAGCACCGGAATGGTCTCTCCCAGATCGGGAAACAGGGCGATATCATCCAGGGTCAGCGGGATTTCGGCAGCCGCCGCCCGGATATGAGCCAGCTGAATCAGCAGATTGTTGGGATCGATGACGGCATTTTCACTGCTGCTTTCAAAAAGCCAGTCCGGATTGATGGCGATATACTGATCAAAGGGCAGATTATCCAAGATCAAATAATTGGTACAGCCTTTACCACTTCGGCCGGCTCGGCCGGTCTGTTGCCAGAAAGATGCCCGGGTGCCCGGATAACCCACCAGCACGGTGGTATCTATTTTGCCGATATCGATGCCCAGTTCCAGCGCATTGGTGGACACCAGCCCCCGGATAGCCCCGGTGATCATCTTGTTCTCGATTTCTTTTCGTTCCAACGGGGTGTAACCGCCCCGGTAGCCGGAGATTTTATCGGTCAGCGAGGGGCCGAAAAAACTTTCAGTTTCCAGCTTGTCCCGGGATTCTTTCAAGATGATTTCGACATTTTTCCGGGATTTGGCAAAAGCGATAAAGCTGTGCTCACCTTCCACCAGATCGGGAATCAGATCGGCGGCAATGGCGGTTGGCTTCAGTTGCCCCAGATCTTGCTGATCCCGCCCGACAATCCGGGGTGGCTGCACCAGCAGATAGGTTCGCTGCGCAGCTGGGGAGCCATCCTGATCGATCTGAATAAAGGGCTGCCCGCAGATGCCTTCGGCCAGCTCCAGCGGATTGGCAATAGTGGCCGAGCTGCAGAGATATTGGGGGGCGGCATGATAATAGCGGCAGATCCGTTTCAACCGCCGAAAAACATTGGCCAGATGGGAACCAAAGGCGCCCCGGTAGGTATGGAGCTCGTCAATGACCAGGTATTTGAGATTGGAAAAAATAAAATCAAAACCAAATTTACTGTGGTTGGATAAAAAGGCACTGTTTAGCATTTCCGGATTGGTTAAAATAATATTGGCATTTTTGCGGATCCGGCTGCGTTCATTCACCGGGGTGTCCCCATCATAGACCCCGGCGGAGATCCGGTTTTCGCCAAAGTATTCCAGATAGGGCACCAGCGCCCGGTACTGATCGCTGGCCAGCGCCTTGGTGGGATAGACAAAAACGGCCCGGGCAGTGGGATTAGACAAGATTTCCTGCAGCACCGGCAGCAGAAAACTCAGGGTTTTGCCGCTGGCAGTGGCGGTGGTGATGACGATGTTTTTCTGCGCCTGAGCCGCTTCAAACATTTCCGCCTGATGGCTGTAAAGTCTGGTGATGCCCCGGGTTGACAAGAAATCCCCGATTTCGGCGGACAGGCTGGCGGGAAAATCGGCATAACACCCCTCCCGTTTGGCAATGGTCTTTTGGTAAATGATTAAATCCTGGATATCCATAGGCGTTACTCCTGTTTTATTTATGATAAAATCATACCAGTTATATTCAGGTTTGCAAGAGAAAAACGGTTTTGTTTATAGATGAACCTTTTATGGCTAAACTCATGTAAAATTGTCGACTCATTTGTCTGAATAAAAGCTGTCCACAATCGTATACGATTTTTATACAAACGTTTACATCTTGTCTATTTACTTTCTGGTGCACCGTGATATAATAGCTTCATATCAAAGATCAACTCAATCATTTTCAGGAACGAGTGATAAGTATCAATGTGTCAACCGCTCAACAACAATTACGACGCTGGCATTAAAATCAATGTACCGACCCGAGGTTGAAAGTGAAAATTTGACCATGATGAAATAATTGATTGAACGGCCGGGAAAACAATCTGCAACAAGCCAGATCTTCCAACCATTAAAAAGCGAAATCTTTTTAACAGATGGATATCCCCTAATAAGTGTGTAATCTATAAACTGAGAAGTGAAAAAGAAGGTTTTTGATAAAATCAAAAGAAGGAGTCCAAAAGGATGACGACTGAGATTGTGAACTAGGCCGGTTTCGCAGGTTAAATTGTGGAATCGGCGCTAGTTCTTTTTTGAGTTGATTTTGGGTTATTTTTGGGGGTAAAAGAACCAGCACCGACAAATAAAAGACTTATTCACGTTCAAATTCATCAATCATCTCATCCAGTTGAGCGATGGTCTCTTCCCGGGACAGCACATAATTACTATTGGGCAGATCGATGAAAAAATCGACAAACAGTTCCCTGATTCGCTCTTCTTTGAGTTCAATGGCTTTGTAAATAACCTCCTCAGCATCTTCATAATGAAAGATCAGACGAATGGCTTCATTGGTCTGGAGAATTTCAAAAAAACCATAATTAGCGTAAAGCTTGTCCGACATCGCATATGCCTTGATCTCACCATTTACCAAGTCATCCCTGGTTTTTCTGAGAAACATGAGCCCTTCTTCCCGGGTAAAGGGGTGGCAGATATCCGGTGGGAAGAAAATACATTGCCCCAGAATAAAACCGCGGAGATAATCCAACGAAAAATAGGTGGTCATGGTCGACTTACCTTTCTGAAACTGGGCATATGTTGCCACGACAGCATCCAGAAATAGTTCATAATGAGGTAGCTGCTGATTGATTTTAGATTGAATCAGTTCTTTTGTAAAATACAAGCCAATCGCTGGAAGCGCATTCATAAACTGATGGGTGACGGCGAACTGATCCAGCCCGAAAATTTCATACAGATCCCGACTTTCAATAATAAATGAACCCGTCTTTTCCAGCAAACTCAAAAAATCATCGCTATAAAGCTTATACATACAAGGATCATCATAGATGATCAGCTGTGAAAAATCCGATGAAATGGTCAATAACCGGTCGGAGGTCAAAATATAATAGGGAAACAGGGCACTGTGTTCAATCGCTTCGCTTTCTGAAAAATAAGCGTAGTTGGACTGATAGGACACATTTTTTAAAACCGAAATCGAAATGAGATATTTCAGTGCCGATAGGTATTTCGCGGTCGATGTCTCATCACTAATCCGGGGCAGATGGATAACGTCCTCCAACGCCAGGTGTTTTTTATTGCCCATCATTTGCTGAAAAATATGGTTGTAAACCAGCTCCTTTTCCCCAGGAATAAACATCCGGATTTGGGGAACCTCGGCGTTGAATAATTCCCGGTCGATGGCATTGCGAATCCTTTCCCCCACGGCTGTTTCACCAGCAATAATCTTCTGTAAAATTGTCGGATCCTCAGTGACCATCCTGTTTTCTTTTCTTGACATTTCTTTCGAAAATTGGATTTCCTGTTCGGTCAGTTCAGTAATCGTTTCAATCAGCTCGATAATTTTCTGGCGGTTATCATAGCGACTGGCACCCATTTTCTGGATCTCATACAGTTCGTATAGTTCAGCTTTCTCAACTACCGATAAGCGCAGGGTTTTAATAAATTTCCCTAAAAATTCTTTTGTGGGCAACCGTTCACCGGTTTTAACCCGCTGCAAGGTGGTTCGGTTGATATCGCCAATCCTGGCTAGTGACTGAACATTTTCACCGTTTTCATCTATCAGACTCTCAATTTTTTCACTGAATTTTGACATCGTCTTGCTCCCTGTTTTATGATCTATTTTTTGCCGTTAAACCACTCAACACAACATTGCGGATCTTTGGATTTGATTATAACATAGTTGGTTTTTAAGGACTAGCAGGTTTGTGAGGGATGTATTCAAAAAGCGCCATTCATTTTTAGAATGACGCTTGGTCTTGATGCGGATTGATTCCGTATTTTACAATATTTGATTTTTTCGTTGTTGAAATGGCTTATGCTGTTTTGAGTAAACCTTTTTCGCCGCACAGCTTGGACAGATCTTCTCCGACGATCCGGGTCATTTGATTGAGGTCAATGTTTTCACTATTGAGCACATCATACCAGCCGCCAGTCACAGCATCACCGACGGTTTCTTTGAGGATCCCGCCAACCCCGTTGTAAATTTTTGTAACGGTTACGGTGGTTCCGCTTAAGGCAACCTGGATAACATATTTGTCAACCGGAGGAAACTGAATGCAATGCATGATCCCTTTTCCCACCAACTGAGGTTCCCCACAGGGATAGCTACCCGCTTTCATAATCTCATGAAGCTCTTCATAACTCAGTTTTTGGTTGAGTTTCACCTTGTCATAACTTTTAATCATATCTTTCGATCCCTGTTTAAATTTGTCAAAAAATCCCATTATTCTACTCCTCACTAATTGAAATGGTTAAGGTTCATTTTAAAAATGCCCTTCTATACAAAGTGTAACCCTTTCAACAGCCATTCACAACAGCAGTTCACACCGAAAATCAGCCATTCGCGAAGTCGTTTAAGTAACACCATCGAATTATTATGATTCCTGCATCTCAACCGTAACAACCGTGCCTTTTGCCATCACTCCCTTGACATGCCCTTGACGCTATCAAAGTGTTTCGATATAATCGTAACTATTAGGACTACCGAAAGGATGCGAGGTGTTGAAAAACACTAGTCCTAAAAATAAATACTCTTAGAAATTTACTGTGAAAGGGTCGAAAAATCATGCTTGCTTTTCTTGTTGTTTTGTTAACCTTCATTGTTGCAATCACATCGGTTCTGCTGGTTTTCAGTACCGGCAAAATGATCCCCTACAGGGATGCCGCGGGGAATGTGCTGCGAAGCAGCTTGTCGGAAAAATCCTGGGTGAAAATTAACGGGGTAGAGATGGGCATGATCATCAAATCCAAAGATATAACCCAACCGATCCTACTGTTTGTTCATGGCGGTCCGGGAATGCCCGAATATTGGCTTAACGAAAGCTACCCCACCCATCTGGAGAATTTGTTTACGGTGGTCTGGTGGGATCAACGAGGTGCCGGACTATCTTACTATAACGACATTGCCCCAGAAACCATGACTACCGCCCAAATGGTCGATGATACTATTGCTGTTTCCAATTATCTGCGCCAACGATTTCATCAGAACAAAATCTATCTGATGGCGCATTCCTATGGCACCTATATCGGCATTCAGGCAGCAGCCAAAGCGCCAGGGCTCTACCATGCCTATTTCGGAGTCGCTCAGGTTGTGAACCTCGATCTTTCTGAAGCGTTAGCCTACGAGTTTATGCTGGACTACTATAAAAGTGCCGATGACAAAAAAATCGTTAAACAACTTGAAGAATCCCCTTACGACTCGGAAGACTATCAAAAGATCCGGGATCGTTTAATGCACCAAGCCGGTATTGGCACCATCCACAACATGTATTCAGTAATCAGCGGGATTTTTCTCGGGGTAATGAAAAACCGGGAGTACATGTTGTTGGAGAAGATCAATATTTGGCGAGGTAAAAATTCTTCAAAAAACACCGTGCTCAACGAGGAATTCCGACAATGTGATCTGGGTGAAACGTTAACCCGGGTGGATGTCCCTCTCTACTTTTTTTCCGGAGCTTATGACTACACCGTCAATCGCTACCTGTCTGAAGCCTATCTGGATGAAATCCAGGCTCCGAAAAAACACTTTTACCTTTTTGAAGATTCTGCCCACAGCCCGATCTTTGAAGAACCGGATGCGGTAACGGCGATTTTGAAGTGTTTAATCCGCTAAAGAACCATCAATCCCGATCATACATGTATCATTAAAGCGACTAAAAAACCTGAAAGTTTTTAACTTTCAGGTTTTTTCATAATTTCTGGCTATCGCGAATAGCGATACATCAGTATTTATCTATTTCTTTGTCATCTAAAAAGATATCAATTTGAGGTGACGTTGTCTTTACCTGCTTTGGAGGCAGTTGCGACATCGTTCTCGTGCCGCCTTCTGAGCTCTTTCCTTTTAGTCGGAAAGCGCCAACCATCTGTTTAAGAATTTCGGCCTGTCCAGAGAGTTCTTCGCTGGCAGCGGCGCTTTCTTCAGCGGTAGCAGAATTAGTTTGCACCACCTGAGAAACCTGTTCAATCCCCTGATTGATCTGGGCAATTTCCGATGCCTGGTCATTGGAAGCCCGGGCAATATCGCCAACAAGACTAGTAACCTTCTCAATTTGATTGAGGATTTCTTTTAGGCTGTCTGCAGTTTGTCCAGCTATTTTTGAGCCCGCTTCGGTTTTCAAAATCGAGCCCTCGATCAATGCGGTTGTTTCTTTGGCGGCGTCAGCACTTCGGGCCGCCAGGGTGCGCACTTCTTCGGCCACCACCGCAAAACCCTTACCATGTTGTCCAGCCCGGGCAGCTTCAACCGCTGCATTCAGTGCTAGAATATTGGTCTGGAAAGCAATGTCGTCAATAACCTTGATGATTTTTGAAATGTTGCTGGAGGCTTCGTTGATTTCCACCATAGCTGATACCATCTGGGCCATTTGTACATTGCCTACTTCGGCATTGGTTTTAACTTCAGAAGCTAATTCATTGGCATTATTGGCATTTTTGGCGTTGCGCATGGTTTCACCAGCGACTTCTTCGATGGAAGCGGTCAGCTCCTGAATCGAGCTGGCCTGTTCAGTAGTACCTTGTGACAAAGCTTGTCCGCCATCTGAAATCTGGATGGCACCAGCTTCTACCTGACCAGCGGCCTCATTAATGTCGGACATGGTGGTACTAAGATTGGTGGTAATCTCATTGAGAGCTATTTTAATGGCCTGAAAGTCACCCAGATATTCCCCGGTTATTTCCAGATCCAGATTGCCTGCGCCAACTTCTTTTAACGTATCAGCGATCTCATCGACATAGCGTTTCAGGAAGGTAACAGTCTGGTTCATATCCTCTTTGATTTGGGTATAATCGCCGTTGTAATTCCCTATCATCCCAGTGTTGAGGTTCCCCTGGGCCAGTTCTTTGAGGGTTGCCGAAGCTTCCTGAACCGGTGCTACGACCGCGTCCAACGTGGCATTGACGCCGTCCACAATTTTAGCAAAATCGCCCTGATGGCGACTGGCATCGGCTCTGGTGTCCAGTTGGCCTTCAATCCCCGCCTGGGCTAACATGGTAGCATCACTGATCAGGTTGTCAACTGAGTCTTTTACATCCGATAAGCTATTGCGAATTTCGGCAAATTGAGCGCTGACTTCAGAAGTATACTCATCCGCTTCGCCGATCATCAAGTCAAACTCCAGATTACCTTCTGACAGATGAATTAGATTATTGGCCAATCGGGCTACTTCATTGCTGGTATAATTGCTTACGCGGATCATCGGGGTTAAATCCGTTATAATCTCCACAAAACCGACGTTTTCGCCTTTGGCATTTTTCAGATAAGCCGTGTCTTGCTTGTTGTTTCGACCATACCAGTCAAAATAAGTCTCACCGATGCCCTGATCAACCAAGCGACGGATACCGCAGCCTTCAGTCTGACAAATGTTCGTTCCGGCATTGTGGCAATCCATCCCAACGGCAGCTTTTCGATCCTTGATCACCTTACCATCAATCATCAATTCTTCAAAAGCTTTGTTCATAAATGCCCATTTCATATCATTATCAGTAACATGCAGAGGGAATGGAACCGAATCAATGATTGCTTCATACCAGACCATCTTGTCAACCACCGTATCCAGCGTGTCATTAACACCTTGCACGATCTCCTTAAACCCGCCGTCAAAAGCATCCGCATCGCCCCGGGTGTCCCAACGCCCGGCCAGTGCTGCATTGGAGAGCATCGTGGCTTCAGCGATCAATCCCCTAACGGTTTCCACGGTCTGTTTAAGCACCGGGGTTACTTCATTTGTTGGATCTGTCACCTCAATAACCGATGTCACGTCACCGTTTGAAATTTTCTTCAACAGACCAATAATCCCAAACTGGAAAGTATCTGCCAGCTGATTGAGGGAATCGGTCATTTCACCAACCTCGTCCTTGGAGGTAATTTCCAGTCGTTCGCCGAGATGGCCCGCATTGATTTCCTTGATCATCGTATTAGCTGCGATCACCGGCTTGGCAATCCGTTTGGAAATAAGATAAGAAATCACCGCTCCGGCAACCAGAATTCCGAGTGCAAACATGATAATAGTATTACGCAACTGCACAATTGGTGCCAACATCGCTGCTTGAGATTCGGTGATGACCAACGTCCATTCGGTTTTCGGAATGGGTGCCACATAGGCTAATTTGGTGTCACCGTTGTATTGATATTCAAAATCAGCAACTTCATTTGATCCGAGTGCCTTGAACATGGCGCCAAAGCCCTGGGGTCCGTCTTTTTCAATGTTGTCAAAGACATTGGTCTGGTTCTGAACGATTTCTTCACTGGGGTGAGCCATCATTCCGCCGCTGGCACTGATCACATAACCATATTTAATCTTGCCATCGCCAAGGGTATTGGTAATCGCACTTAAGAAATTGGCATCCCGTCTTCCCAGCAGCACGCCGACAACCTGATTGTCTTTTTTTATGGGCACTACTTCAAAAACTGCCGATTTTTTCGTCACCTGGCTGATGGCAACATCCGATATGTACGCATTGCCCTTCAATGCTTCCTGATACCAGATCTCATTGGGTACATCGAACTCGCCGCCGCTGACAACATACTTACCGTGGCCATTCGTTCCAATCACGGCCATATCCTGATAGCCCAATCGGTCCACGTCAGCAGAAATGGATGCCACCTGGGCGGCAAAATCTGTACCCGTGGTTTGATCTCGGAGGGCGATCTCATTCAGTGTTTCCAGATTGCCTGAGATTTCAGCTCCAATCAGACTGGCTGATTTTTCCACGTATTCCAGGGCATCGGCTTCTGTACCCTGATCAATAATCGCCGCACCAGCATTGACAACCAAAATTCCCAGCGTGATGATGGCTGCTGCCAGTGTCAGCACTGTTAAGAGAATCAACTTTGTGGTCAGGCGCATTTTCATGACAAAACTCTCACCTCCATTCTGATTGTTCTGTGAATCATTTCTTTCTGCCTTCATTTCTGTTACTCCTTTCGAATTTTTTCGGATGCAGCTGCGGTTTTTTACTTTTCATTGAAAATATATTACTCTTTGATGCCAAATAAATCTAAAACGTAACGATATTTGAATATTTTTAGCAAAGATTAAGAAAAAAACGGTTAGGAATTATTCATATTTAACTCTTGAAAGCCACAATGTTTAGGATTATACTATAATAAACTCAACAAATTCTAAACAAAGTAAAGCGAAATACAATACAATGCAATACCGTACAATACTGTACGATGCCATAAAATCCTATATCATCGTGTTACGGAGGTAAGTGATTAATGAGTAAACAATTAATCCACGATTCAATTATCGATTTTCAGCTTCTGATCGATGAACTCAAAGAATGCGTCTGGGTCTTCGATCTCAACCTAAAGAAGTTCTTGTATATCAGTCCAGCCGTTTACCAGTTAAGAGGCTTAACCGTAGCTGAAGCCATGGCGGAAAAATTGGAAGATAGTTTAACCGTTGAATCCCTGCAAAAACTAAAAAACGATAGTCATCACCGTTGTCAGCGATTTATGGACGGTGACCGCAGTGATGACATTGTCTATAATCTTGATGCGTATGAACAATATTGCAAAGATGGCTCCACTAAAATTATCGAAATTTCTACTCGATTAAAAATGAGTACGGAAACAAACAGCATGCTGGTGATCGGTGTTTCCCGAGATATCACCAAACGTAAGCTGCATGAAAAAAAACTGATTGACACCATCAGAAACCAGCAGAAATTTATAAATAGGCAAAAATTGAGCAAAGAATGTAAGCCTGAACTATATTTGCATTTTTTTGGAAAATTCAGAGTATTCGCTGACAATAATAACAAACCAATCAAATGGCGAACCACTAAAACAGAAGAGTTGTTTGCATTTTTATTGCAGAAAAAATGCCAGTATGTTTCAAGAGATGAAATACTGGAATCCCTATGGCCGGAACTTGAACTGGAAAAAGCCATCAAATACCTCCATACCTCCATTTATAATCTAAAGAAAGATTTGAAATCGGTTGGTGTTTCCTTTCAACTGGAACTGATCAATGGCTTTTACTGCTATGATGAACATCGTTTTTATTCTGATTTAGGTGAACTAAAAAATTTAATCAAAACCTTCGTGAACCCTTACGATTCCTTTGATGAAGAGACAATACAAAAAACTGAGCAAGCGATAATATTATATGAAGGCGATTATCTGGCTGAGAATGATTATCCCTGGGCTAAATCCCAATCGACTTTCTATCGACATCAGTTTGAAAAATATGTTTTTGATCTGGCAAGACATTATTTTTTTAAGCGTGATTATATTTCAACAAAGCGTGTCTTATCAAAATTGATATCGATTGATAATCTCAATGAAAGATATCACGAACTCTTGTTGAACGTCTTTCTTTTTGATGATGATTATCTTTCGTTTGTCCGACATTATGATCATTTGAAAGCGTTGCTTCAAAATGAACTGGGTCAATTACCCAATGGTTCCATCCGGACTATGAATGAGCAATATCGTAAATTCGCTGAAGAATGCATCAAAAACGAGAAAGTCCATTTTTAATGACATTCACATGTTCGTTAACAACTTTTTTCTATTACCGATTCCCAGTTCGATTAACACCTATCCCAAATAACGCAAATCCGGATAAGATGATATCATTTCAAGTCTTATCCGGGTTTTATGTTGGCGATCTGACCAGATTAAACCACGTCTTCATTCATCTGATCGATTGTCTCATTCTTATCTACACACGCTTTATTCTCACATTCTTTTTTCACAGTTTCACTGGTTTTTGGTAACAATACCGAAAACACTAACGCTACAAAAACCAGCGCTGCCAGAATAATAAACACCACATGCAGCGATGCATTCAATGACAAAATGACCTGTTGGCCAGTAAGCGTAATCCCCTGATCCGAGGATCCATATAAGTCGTTGGGATTAACGCCCCGGATACCTTTGTCATTGAAATATTGAACAATAAACAGATTAAACACCGATCCGAAGATGCTAATACCAATCGTCTGCCCCAATGTCTTCAGTAATGTGTTGGTCGCCGTCGCCGCACCCCTCTGGCTGTAACCTACTGACTCCTGAATCAAGATGGTCAGGATCGTCAGGGCTCCCCCCATTCCAAAACCGATGACCCCAACATAAAGGATCACTAAAATTAGCGGGGTATGGAGTCCCAGGGTGGGCAGCAACAGAATCCCCAGCAGCAAAATTACATTGGCAATGATGGTCACCGTTTTGCCGCCACGCCTGATGATCATCTTGCCCAAGACCACCGCTGAAATCAGCCAGGTGATGGTCATCGATACCAATGCCAAACCAGAAACCGTGGGGCTGAATCCCAACACATTCTGGAGATAAATTGGCATATAGACATCAATCCCGATTAAAACAGCAGCCAATAAAAAGCTGATAGCATTCACCATTTGATTGGTTTTGGTGAGAATTTCCAGCGGCACAATCGGCTCAATGGCCTTTTTCTCAATGCGATAAAATGCTGCCAGTAATAAAAGCGTTGCCGCAACCGATACCCCGATAAAAATGCGACTGTAATCCATATATTTTGCTGACAAAAAAATATTGAAAAATAACAGCATGGCTGCTGATAAGGTCACAATCCCGGCATAGTCGATGATCTGTTTTTTCTTTTCGAAGGATTCCTTGAGATTTCGTTGGATCAGGAAAATTGACAAGATCCCGAAGGGAATATTAATAAAAAATATCCAATGCCAGGAAAGCAGATCAATAAAGGCGCCGCCCATTAAGGGTCCCACCAGACCGGCGATCCCCCAGACGGTTCCCAAGCTACCCTGTATTTTAGGTCGTTCTTCCAATGTAAAAATATCACCGACGATGGTATAGGTCAAAGTAAAAATTGCGCCAGCACCCAATCCCTGGATGGCCCGAAAGCCGATCAGCATATTCATGCTCTGGGAGAATCCGCAGAGAGTACTCCCCACCAAAAAGATAATGATCCCTATCGAAATCACATTTTTTCGGCCATAAAGATCTGCCAGTTTACCATAAATTGGTGTTGCAATAGCTGAAGTTAATAAGTAGGCTGAAAAAACCAGACTGATATTTTCAAATCCATTTAAATCTTTGGTAATGGTGGAAGCGGCAGTGGTGACTACCGTCCCTTCCACCGCCGCCAGAAACATTGCCACCATTAAAGCGATGGTAATCTTTTTTTTACTACCTTCTTTTTTCATCATTTATATGTCTTCCCTGCTTATTCCCATTTTTAAATTATAAAAGGCTGTAATATTTTCATTCATCACTGCCTTTTCCGTCAATTTTTATATTATAACAGACAAATCGGGGTAAAGCCAGCAAAGCTCATGGCACTTCGGTTATCGATTATGTTATCTACCATGAAAACATCGTCTTTTTATACTGGTTCTTCTTGACACATCCTTCTTCATTCGTTATATTTAGACTATCGAAAAATGATTATCAATCAACCTAATTTGTCTCTATTATAGTTACTTTAGGTAGCTTTACCAATTAATTGTATTTTATTAATTGACAAATATCAGTGTCACAAGGAGGTATCACAATGAATTGGTTTTCAAGACTCATGGGAACAAACCATAAGCCAGCACTGGGCTTTAAAAATCTACTAAAATATCTTGGCCCAGGACTCCTCGTTACGGTCGGTTTTATTGACCCGGGAAATTGGGCCTCTAACATTGCCGCCGGTTCTTCTTATGGTTACGCCCTGCTTTGGATGGTCACCCTATCTACCATTATGCTGATCGTGCTGCAACACAACGTCGCCCATTTAGGGATTGTCACCGGGGATTGTCTGGCTGAATCAGCTGCCAGACACCTCCCTAAACCATTAGCTCGATTTACACTGGGAACCGCTATGGTAGCCTCGGTTTCAACCGCCCTTGCCGAAATTCTTGGTGGCGCCATCGCTCTGCAGATGCTTTTTAAAATCCCCATCGTTATTGGCTCCGTATTAATGCTGGCATTGACTCTATGGCTGGTATTCAGTCATTCCTATGGTCGTCTGGAAAAGCTGATTATCGGTTTTGTTTCCATTATTGGTTTATCTTTTCTATATGAACTAACGCTAGTGGATGTCAACTGGCCGGCGGCCATTTCCGGCTGGACGACAATTAGTATTCCAACTGGTTCGATGCCGATTATTATGTCGGTATTGGGCGCAGTGGTCATGCCTCATAATCTGTTTCTTCATTCTGAAATTATCCAGAGCCGTCAATGGAATCTGGAGGATGATGAAGTTATAAAAAAACAACTTAAATATGAATTTTTTGATACGCTTTTCTCCATGATCGTTGGTTGGGCGATTAACAGTGCAATGATTATTCTGGCGGCAGCAACCTTTTTCAACCAACACTTTCAGGTTACCGAGCTATCCCAGGCTCAGAAGATGCTAATCCCACTGTTAGGGGATTGGGCTGGACTGGTATTTGCAGTGGCCTTGCTTTTTTCTGGCATCTCCTCCACCACAACTGCTGGTATTGCCGGCGGCACGATTTTCGCTGGGCTCTTTGGCGAACCCTACGATATTAAAGACAACCATACCAAGTTTGGTGTTTTTCTGATTCTTATTCTGGCAACATTGGTTATTTTTCTCATTTCAGATCCGTTTAAAGGGCTAATCTACAGTCAGATGCTGTTAAGTATTCAACTGCCGATCACGGTTGTGTTACAGATTTATCTGACTTCATCCGAAAAGGTAATGGGCTCCTATAAAAACTCTTTGTTTACCAAAACAATCCTGCTTGCCATTGCAATTATTCTCACGATTTTAAATATGATGCTGCTATTTTTCGCATTATTCAACTAAAATATCACTTTCATATGGTTTTCATGATAACCATATGAAAGTGATGCTTAGTTGTTCCTTTTTTATATCAAATTTTAGTTTTAATTCTAATTTTAATTGAAATGCCTCCTTGACACTCACCTTAGGTCATAGCTTATGATAGACTCAGGTAAGGGCAACACTACTTACCGAAATTAGCTGAAAAACAGTTCTGCAAGGAGAATCAAAATGAAGATGACAGTTAAAGAAGTCGCTAACCTCACCGGCGTCAGTGTGCGCACTCTTCACTACTATCACCGTGAAGGAATTCTGATGCCATGTGAGATAACTGAAAACAAGTATCGATACTATGATGAAACTAATCTCGAGCAACTCCAGAATATTCTATTCCTGCGCGAGTTGGATTTTTCCATCCAGGAAATCAAAGGGATACTGGCCAATCCCAATTATGATGAAATGGACTCGTTTAAAAAACAGCGACATCTGCTCCAACTCAAACGTAACCGTCTTGATAAACTCATTGCATTACTGGATCAAAAATTACAAGGAGAAGAAACCATGAATTTTAAACCATTTGATATGAAAAATATTGAAGAAAATCAGAAGAAATATGCCAAAGAAACCAAAGAACGTTGGGGAAACACCGACGCTTATCATCAAAGCAAACAGAAAACAAATGGATACACCCCTGAGAACTGGGCGACTATCCACAACGAAACTGAAGCTATTTATGCCAGCTTTGTTGCCAATATGGATAAGGAAACATCTGACCCGGCTGTTCAGGATCTGATCGCTCAGTGGCAGAGCAACATTACCAAACATTATTATGACTGCACCAAAGAAATTTTAGCGGGATTGGGACTGATGTACGTTCATGACAATCGCTTCAAGGAAAATATCGATGAACACGCACCCGGATTGGCTCAGTTTATGAGCGATGCCATTGGAATTTATACGTCCAATTAGGGTATTTGAACCATATTCCATTATAATATTCAAATAATTAAGAACCATTTTGGGATTTTGTACCACATTTTCCTCAAAATGGTTCTTTTTTTCCTAATCGGTCTATTATCTCATTGTGCAAACCCACTACAATTTCCACTTCTTAATATCCACTTAAAATACCGGATTATTAAAAAGTTCAATAAATCTTAATCTTTTGTTAACATAACGTTCACATTCATCTGTTATTATTTATTCAATAGATCAATTCAGGCACCATATGTCTATTTGAAACCTTTGCCAAATATTTTTTCAGTAAACAGAAAATCGAATCCGGTTGCTAAAAAATCTGGCCAATAAATAATGTTTAGGAGAAATAAAATGAACCAATTAACTATAAATAATTACTTACCCATGGCCGATATCGAAAAGAAAGTCCGAATGATCAGTCAGAATTTCAATAGCTCACATATCAAAGAAGTATTTGAACAGCCGCAAAAAACTTGCATGAAATTTTTAAAAAGTCTCTGGTCAGATGTTAACATTGAAAACCACTGTAATCTGACTAATATTGATTTTAATCGGATTTCCAAAACTGCGGACATTCAGATTCCCGAAACCATCGATGCGCAGTGTTTAGGTTGCCTCAATGAAAGCAAACATAAACTTTCGGCCTTTGAACAATTATTCCTTTCCAACTACAGCTTAGCCATGAATGACTTTGAAGACGGCAAGATCAAGGAATCCTATTCCGATTATGACCGCTATTTATAATCCTACGGCATTTTAAAGAGACATAATCGGGTTTGCAGCTCAGAATTTTTGCCAGCAAGGCGTTAAGTTCTTTGATGCTCCCATTGGGATTGATGGCCTGGATAAGCGCATCAATTGAACTGGTGGCAAAACGCTCATGGGCAGTTCATCCAGAAGCTCTGGAAGCAACACGGCGAAATCGGCATACAGTTCATCGACAGCCAGTCCGAATTTTGACTGAATGGCAGTTAGTTCCAGAATCGAAATATTGGTGACCTCACTACCGGTACCGCAGGTGGTGGGGATCAGAATCAATTCTTTATCTCTGATAATTTCCAGCTCTTTATTAAACAGATCTACTACCGGTACGGTCACTGATAAAAACTAGATCACCTTGTCCGATCTGAAAGTGTTCACACAGTTCACTACAGTCTTCAAACTCCAGAATTTTTGGCTTGATTCTAAATTGTTTCATCTTTTCTCCTATCTGTAAGTATTTCCACCAGGTCATTCGACCCGGAAAATTAAAATAGTTAATATTATGATAGCTTTTAACCATTATTTACAATAAAATAAATGAGTACTATTTCTGAAAAATCGAATGATTATTAAATTCCTTTCGTGTTTTAATCTAAAAATAATCTTTGGAGGAACCATGTTAAAAGACAAAATTATTAACGCCATCAATGAGGTCGGGTTCGACGAGTACAAAGAAATTTCGTCAGCCGACATTATTTTTGCCGACGCTGTTTTTGCCAGCTGCAAAACAAACACCTGTGGAAATTTCGGACAAAACCATTCCTGTCCACCGCTTTCAGGCGACATGGAGGCTAATAAACAACGGTTCTTAAATTATGATCACGCCATAATCCTCAATAAAATTATGTTTCTGGGGGAATATTATGAAAAAATGGAATCGAGTATGACTGAAGTTTTTGAATTATTGGATCAACTGCGCAACAAACTTGAAGATGAACCCATTATGATTGCTGGTCCCGGCGGCTGTAATCTTTGCGCAGAGTGTTCCGCCAAAACATCCGAGCCCTGCCGTTTTCCAGAACAGAAGCGTTATTCCATGGAAGGCAGTGGCATGGATATTGTGACCATGTCAAGAAGTCTCGGGATGACCTACAATGCCGGAGAAAAGAAGGTCGGGTTTTTTATGATGGTGCTTTATTAATTTAACCACCTCAACTGTTACGAGCATCGGCGACTTTATTAATGGCACTATCATTAAATCAATTAATTAAATACTTAAACTCTAGCCTCTGTCGTCGCTGTCAGGGGCTGCTTTGTTTCTTTATCCAAATCTTCTCATGATCCTAATCATGTGCCTACCACATATTATTCAATTTTCCCATGGCTTCTTGAGTTTCTTTAATCCGTCGTTTGAGCCAGCTCTCATCAAATTCACTTTGAAACAGAAAACGGGTCTCGTTCTCAATAGTCCAGTCATCGTCAGAAATACCGGATACACGTTGAAAAAGCTGTGAACCAGGTAATGGATAAGGTACGTTAAATGAGCTTTCTTCAAGATCCAGGGATAACGAAAATGCCAGGGTTTCTTCGATGGTTTCAATGGTTTCCCCGGGGTAGCCCACAATAAAAAAACCGGCACATTTAACATTATTCCGTTTAAATACCTGAACCCCTTCTCTAATCCCCTTAATCGTGGTTTTCTTGTTCATTAGTTCCAAAATCCGATTATTACCGGATTCAATTCCCAGATATACTTTGTAGCAGCCCGATTTCTTCATCAGGCTGACAATTTCGTCGGTTATCCCATCAACCCGAGACAAGCAACTCCAGGTAATATTCAACTTCTGATCAATTAGTCGCTGACAAAAACTTTTGATAAATTTCGGATTAAAGGTAAACAGATCATCGGCAATCCATAAAGTATCATAACCATAAGATAGGATATCTTCGATCTCTTCGAAAATTTTATCCAGATCTCTGAAGCGAACCCGGTTTCCAAAAATTGGTTTTGAACAAAAATCGCAGGAAAACTTGCAGCCATAGGTCATCATAATCGATGCTCTTTTATGGCCAGTAACCTGATGACACAATTCCTGATACCTTTTATGGTCAAAACCATCCCGATCAGGTTTCGGGCAAGCATCAATTTCCTGGCTGCTGAGATAACCATGGCTTAAATCATTCAAATCCATCATTTGCTTATAAAGTCCGGGATACCTATCCGTCTGAAGATTTTTTAAAAAATCTCTGGCATCCGATGCCTTGAAGTAATCATTACAAAATTCCGGAAAGCTTTTCGCAGCCTCGCCCACGAAAACATGATCGAATTCCCTGGCAAATTTTTCCGGATACAGCGACGGCAACGGCCCGCCGGTTACATAATGACTGTTCGGATTCACTTCTCTGAGGGTCTTCAGCAATTCAACAGCATTTTTTGCCAGCGTCGTCATCACATAGATACCGGTAATGTCCGGTTGATAGGCCTGGGCTTTTTTAATGGCCTCATCAAAGGTCATAAAGGTACAATCCAGTTTCATCACATCAATCTGGTGTTGTTTTAAGATCCCGGAAAGAATACTGATCCCGAGGGGTGAAAACAATTGGTCTTTAACCATACCGGTATAAAAATATGGATAAATTAATAGAACTTTTTTTTGTTTCACTGAGATACCTCTTTAAATTTTATGACATATTTATAATGGTCGAACTGTTGGGTGTTCCATGAAAGTTCACTTTCGAAACCTGACCAACAGTAACTGTCACTGATTGACTCCCGACCCCAGTACAGTGTGCTCGCAACATTTTGGGGAATCTGTTTTTCTGCCATGGAAAAGGCTAATTTTAATTTCTGACTATAAAGTTCCACGTTCTCTTCAATTTTTTGCCATCCAGTCGGGGGTGATGTCAGCTTTCCATTAGAGAGGCCTTGATCAAAGTAGCTGCCGCCTAATTCATTCATGATGAAAAATTTTCGGTTGTTATGATTTGCCGTCGTTTTCAGACTTAAATCCAATGCGATGCTATTGTCCCGAAACTCAGCCAGTATCACACCCTCTGCCAGCGACG
The DNA here is from genome assembly GCF_963664135.1 of uncultured Acetobacterium sp. Classification (NCBI taxonomy): domain Bacteria; kingdom Bacillati; phylum Bacillota; class Clostridia; order Eubacteriales; family Eubacteriaceae; genus Acetobacterium; species uncultured Acetobacterium sp. The sequence goes on from NZ_OY760905.1 coordinate 768,277, forward strand.
GAACTGTTAAAAAAGATGATTTAACCTTAAATATTTTCCGAAACTTGCTTCCTAATTTGAGAAAAGCCATTTGTCTGTTTTCCTGTTTCATGTAAACAAGTGTTGTGAATTTCTCTAACATTCGGGTCAAAAGATGGGTGCTCACTCCAAAAAACGCCCACACCAGTTGTTGATCAATTTCGAAGCGGATTTCAAAGCTATTGTCTATTTTGTTAATGCTTTTTACGGAGGAAAAATAGGTATATCCATTAGTCTGCAATGCGCAGGCTCCCAGTCCCATTCCTTCTTCCAGGAGCAGAGTGCTGCCATAAAAGACCAAAATCCCCCGATCCAGTCCGCTGGAAACCCCCATCCCCTTGTAAGTATCCGTCATATCAAAAGTCAGCATAGGAATCCTTTCTTTTCAGGAAGATCTCTCTTTGTATTCCGTCATTCTTCCTGACTATTACATACCCATTTTTATGCAAATTAATAAATTCCGCTTTTCCAACTTTCAATTTAAGTTATCACGTAAGCACTAAACATGCAAAGCCTCCGACAGATAAAATCCGTTGGAGGCTTTCGTTCAATCTTGGTCTCTGATAATGCGAGACCGATTTCTCATTCATCTCTTTATTATTCTCTAGGTTTACAAGGTGTTCGGGCAACCATGTACCAACGCAACGGCATGGTGTGGATTGCCCAGGATTTTCCAGATCACATAATGGTATGTGTCTTCCTCTTAATATCCAAAATCAGTAAAGTTATGATCCAGATGATATTCGATATTGGCATCATGCAATTTGGCATTGGTGGTTTCAACCAGTTCCCCGAACATGACATTTGGAAATGCATACAAATCACCCCCAAGGGGTTGCGCGACTGTCCACTCGTTGGTGCTGTCAATGTCATAGGGGGCATCACTTGCTCCGCTCTCAGTGACAATAATTTTGTTATCACCGGGACTGCCAAAATCAAATTTTAAATACAGCGGATCTTTGGGATGAATGTCCCATACCGTTGACTTCCAGAGATGACAGGTACTGATTTTAATCGTCCCGCCATTTTGGGTTGTTGCGACCACCTCATAATAGCCACCCAGGTTCTGACCCAGTGATGCGGCAAAGGTTCGGTCAATGCAATAGCTGTCGGTGAAATAGATAATGTGAGTGCTGGGTTCAGTGTAAGAGTACCAGAGCCCATTCATTTTGCTGATAAAATCTTCGCTGGTCAGGTTTCCAATAAAGGGACGGACAGTGGATCCCGGTGCCGCTGCACCTTTATTGACGATCACGATCCAGATCCCTTCCAGCCGATAGGATAGACCAGAGGTTCCGGCACTTTCCCCGTTTTTCGCCCAATCCAGCCAGCCCACATTCTGGGCATGAACCTGATAGTAGCCAACATAATTTTCCGCATCTGCGCCGGTATTACGATACTGGTTAGCAGGTCACAGCGGGCAAACACCCCGTAACCGATGGATTTCACCGTATCCGGAATGACCATGTTTTCCAACGCACTGCATTCCCAAAAGGCGTTGGGGCCGATGGTCTCAAGCTTTTGTGGCATCTCGATGTTTTTCAGTCCAGTGCATCCCCAGAAGGCCGCTGCCAATCGACAGAACCCCTTCTGGCAGAACAATGCTTTTAAGACTAATGCAATGTGAAAAAGCGTATTCACCAATGCTGACAACTGCTTTTCCATTCAGTGTTGATGGCACGGTCACATCGCCGCCGCTGCCAAGATATTTGACAATCCTGACTCCAGTCAGATCATCTTCAACTTGAAAATCCGCTTCAACCGCATTTGCTGGAATACCCGCTGTTTCATTTTGAGCCAGCGCCGTAACTGGTAAGAAACAGATCAACATCAGGGTTGCCAGCAAACAAACCCATTTCTTCAGTTCCGTTTTCATTATCATTTCCTCCTTGTTGTTTTGAACCATCCGTCCATTCCATACAATCAGCTGATCATCACCCATTTTCCGCCGCTTCCCAACGCCGTCAACTCATCAATTCAATAAAACTGTCCCGTTAAGATCAACCGTTAAATATTCCCCCGGTGCCAGGGAAACATGACCAGATTGGTAGAGCTTATTATCAATGGTTAACAGCACTCGATCCACCCCATAGTATTTTCCAAAAGTATTGGCAATGGACTGCAGCATCATTGCCTCCAATTCCGCCCCGGCATTCATTTCAGTCAGGTAATCACCGCTCAAATCCAGATAAACCATGCCATCCTGATTTAAATATAGGCTGTTGATTTTGGTATTGGGCGAAAATACAACAAAGGGGGCATCCGCTTTATAGGCATTGGCCAAGGTATCCCGGGTAATGTCGTTGGTGTGAAAACCGATCTCTTTTATTTGATAATAGATCTTATCATCATTGATATTGGGATAGAAAAAAGAAATGGACTTTGTCATCACTGCCCCTTCTTCAATGGTTTTAAGGGACGAGGTAATTTCGGTCCCATTCCCAGTATTTTTAAATACCGACTTCACCAAACCAAGATCCTTCACATAGTAATCCAGCCACTGCTCAGTGGGGTGATCCGCCGTTGTGGTGGTCACTTCAATCGCCTGATAATTGCCATAGGGGGTGGTTACCCCCGCAGCAAGATTAGTAATGCTTCTAGTTCTACCATCCGCCAGTGTCCAGGTCGTGCCAACTTTGATCGGTTCCATTAACAAAATTTCTTCCCGATTGACTTTCCCCAGCATATTTTCCCGGTAGTAAGTTTCCGGTTGCGACATGGTTTTTACCAGTTCATGGTCAACCTCTTCAATGACATCTACCGTTACAGTGCCACCATTATTAATACGCTGCTGAACCTTGGTTGGGGTCGTATAGTCAATGAAAACATCATAGGATGCAAACTCATTTCCCTGCCCCTCATAAACAGAATGGATATTTTCTCGGATCGGAAAATAATCTCCAATTCGAAGCGTTGCTGCATTGACCAGCCGGATTTCAATGGCTTCCAGCCGCAGACTCTGACCAGTGGTTCCGACTATTTCCCCGTCAGTGACCCAAGGCATCCAACCGATATTCTGAACATGACCGCGATATTCCAGGGAATAACCGGGCAGATTTTCCAGGGTTATTTTAAGCGCTTCCAGCCGCAGGCTTTGCCCGGTGGTGCCTGCCTCCTGGCCGTTACTGACGATGCTCTGCCAGCCAATATTTTGAACATGAGCCTGATATTTAATACCAGCCTCACCAGGAGCATTGGCAAACTGCAGCTTTAGGGCTTCCAGTCGCAGGGATTGTCCCGTGGTTCCAGCCGTTGCCCCGTCAACTGCGGCAGACTGCCAGCCGATATTTTGAACATGGGCCTGATATGAGACGCCCAGCTCAGCACTTGCCAAAATAGGCGCAGGAACAAAGGCCAACATCATAAAAAACGTCCATATGCAGACTAATATTTTTCTCATAACGCCATCCTCCCTTATTCATTTTTACTAACCCTTTACCCAGAAATCAACGCTTTAAACACAAAGATAGAAAATTATTGAGCTATTATTATTGAGTTATAAAAGACTTATTAAACGCAAACAAAATAAGGCATCCGCGATCAAACCTGATGGTCTATTGCTAGACCTTCAGACGGTTCAATTTTGGATGCCTTTCTCATTTTATCTTTACCAGTCACTGGCTCAGCCTTTTGAATTCTTAAACCAACGTACCCCGGGATAATCACCGACCCTTCCCGCCCGGCCTGCTGGGTAAAGACCACATTGACAGCAGTGTTCAATCAGCTCAATTTTCAGACTGCTGATCTGTAAATTCTGTTTGAAAAACCGAAGCACATCAGCGGTATCCCCGATCCAATTTATTCCTGTTCCTGGACCTGCAGCGCTGCTTCTTCTTTTCTGCTTTTGATCGTTAACACCAGTGAGAGGATTCCACCGACTAGCGCAGCGATACTCAATAACGGTAAAATACCAACAATCGTGGCTGCCCCAGTCAGTGCTTTTAAATAACTGGCGACGAAGGTGGAAAGAAAGATGGCCACACCACTAGTCGCACTCACGGCGCCGATAGCGGTGGCGGTCAGGTGAGACGGTACCACAATGGTAGCGCGTACATAATAATATGAATAAGCATTGCCCCAGGCTGCCCCAAGTAGAGTACAACAGATTGCGCTGACAAAAACATCAGTGGATAAATAGAGCGCTATAAAGGTCATGGCAATGACAAAATAGGTTGGGATAATCGTTGCTCGCTGGAGTTTGCCATAAATCAATCCAAAACAGAGACCGATCACACACGACCCAACGGTTCCCAAGGAGCTCAATGTCCCGATAACTGCTTCGTTTCCAATGCCGGTGGCTTCCACGTAAAGAGCAATTTGATAGTAAATAATGTAGTAAATAATCCCCAGCATAAAGAAAGCCGATAACAATGAAATCAGTTTTCGCACCCCATTTTTCACATCCGCTGCATTTTCCGTAACACTTCCTGCTATCGCTTCTTCAACAACATTCAGATTTAGTTTTTTAACCTTATCAAGATTTGGGACAAATAAAATCACCAAAATCAAAATCGGCAGACTGATCCAATAGGTGTTAAAAGCATTCTGCCAGGAGTTTACCGCGAGTAGCCCCCCGACAATACTTAAAACAGCGCCAATTGCTGCCATTGCCGCATTGTACCAACCCATCACGGTGCCCCGTTTATTTTCATCCACGTAAACTTCTGCAACAATTGCCAGCGCCGCTGAGCTGGTGAATCCCCATGAAATTCCGCCGGAAAAAAGACGCAAGATCAAGACATACCAGACATTATCGAAGGTTGCTCCGAGAATCGATGTTGCCGTGAATAAGGAAAAACCGAAAACCAGCAGTAGTTTTTTGTTGTATTTATCGGCCAGACGACCACCCAGGATACAGAAAAATACACCTGCCAATGCTGGACCGGTAATAATTAAATTGACCATCGTCACGTTATCAAATGCTTGGAACAAACCACCAACAGCGGGAATTATAACCATGTCTGCCATCGTACAGACGTTCGTCAGAAAGATTGCCAGCAAAAATAAAAAAGCTTTCGGTTTGGACATTTCAATATTCATTTATTCAACCTCCACAAATAAGTTTTTAATATCGGCGATCTGTTTAAAATATTCTCGGGAAACTCGGTAAATTTCGGCATTAGCTTGCACTTCAATTTCCATGTTTTCCGAATAAGGCCAGACAATATATTTCTGGTTTTTTCCATGTTCGGTTATACGCTTTAAAACATTTTCTTTCATGACGCTTTCATCCGATCCGGTGTCAAAGGCACTGACTATTCCGATTTTATCCTGATATTTATCAATGACAGCGGCAATGTTATTGGCGGAATCCTGTCCTTCCCAAAAGTCAAATTCACACTCGATAAAAGCATCCAAGAGATTTTCAACATGACCGCAGGAATGATAGTTCACATATAATCCCATTTTATGGGCGGCCGCCACCAGTTTTTTAGTGTGTGGTACAATCAGCTCTCTGAAGGTTCTTTCAGACATAAATGAGTTTCTCTGGGTGCCCATATCATCATGATAGGTGATGATGTCGGCGTGATAATACTCTTTAGCGATTGCCATCAATTCTATATGAAAATCAGTGAATTTGTCAAACAGTCTGGCGACTTCTTCCGGCTCTTCCAGTAGCGAACAAAGGGTATCCTCAAAATTTGTCAAATCCGCCAATCGTTCAAAACATCCATTGACAATCACAAACATGGTCGCTTTATCTGATGATACATAGGGCGCATAATTTTTTTCAAAATCAACGGCCCAATCAATGGCCGCCAAATCCGGCCAGATCAGTTCTGCTTCCCAATTGCAAACATCTGTCAGTCTTCTTGTCCTGGGCTTGACCATGGCGGCTTGAGATAATTCTTCATATTCCCAGTGAATCCCAAACCAATCGACACCGCCCCGATTCCTGGCACTGGCATCCGGCATAATCTCCGGCTGAACTAAATTGAAGTCGCAATTGATATTGGGAACCCACAGCGGTTTTTCTCCGGCAAACATCCGCAGAACATTTTCCCGCGGAGTAATCGGGGTCTGGTATTTGGGCACTTGATAGGGCAGAAAATCATAGCCATATGCCTGCACAACTCTCTGATACGATTCTTTTGTTGCCATTTCTTCCTGGACAGTCTTAAATTTTTCCATTTTTTCCTCCATTATTTTATACAAAACATATAAATAAATTATTTTTTTAACATTTTTCACAAGCCATCATTTTGATATTTTTGTAAATTATGTTAAACTATTAAATAATTACTGCGCAATAACCGCTTATTAAAGTGATATTATCATAAATTAGCGAAATCTGTAATTCTCTAAACTATATATAATTTTATTATTAATTTATACATTTTATATAAATTCTATCGATTGGAAATGAGTAAATGAAATTCAATTTATCCCTTATTGCTGATTACCTGAATGGCTTTTCATTCAAAACACAATTTACCGCTGATATGAAAACCAGTTCGTTGAAGGGCATATTATTGTTTAATCCGGGCATGACTTTAGCTGCCGATCAGTTATACCTTGTCCATACACGAGATCTTCCTGACTCAATGATTGACGATGAACCTTACAGCTTGATCTGTATCGGCTCACCACCAGCCGCTTATTTTAAAAAAAATCTAAATTTTTTGTATTTGAGCGAAGACGTCTCGTTGATCCAGGTTTTCAACGCGGTCGGAGAAATTATCCAACGATTCAATCAATGGGAAGAAAAGCTGCAAACCGTTTTTTTTGCCCAAAAAAGCATCAAGGCCTTATGTGACGCCAGCCTTGATATCTTTGACAATCCGATTTCTGTCTACACCTCTGATCTCAAACTTATTTGCTATACCGAACGCGAAAAGCCCGACCATCTGATGCTCTTTAACATCGCGGATCATCAGAAATACCTGAGTATCGATGAAGTCAATGCCTTGAAAATTGATTCCGATTTTATTCAAACCATTCATACTACGGAACCGGAACTTTTTCCCAAAGACATCTTTGGCTATCGGATTCTGATTCATAATCTGCACATTCAAAATGTTTATGTGGCGCGGATCTGTATCAGTGAAACAGACCGGCCCATAAAAAACAGCGACATTTTACTGATTCGAACCCTGGCCTTTTACAGCGAATTGTGTTTGCGCGACCAAGACGCCCAACAGTACAATAATCATCCCAAAGATTTTGACAATGTCCTAATCAGTCTTTTATCCCATGAGGATGTTGCACCTGGAGCAGTTGAAAAATGTCTAAACTATTATTCTTGGGCTCCCCATGACGCCTATTTCTGTTGCCAGCTTCCCATTTCAAGCTATGAAAAATCCACCTTGACTTCCAATGCCCTGTCATTTCAGCTTTCTACCCATATTACCGGAAGCTGTGTGACTCAGTTTAACAATTCAATTGTTCTGATTATTAATCTGACCCAATCCGGCAAAACCAGAAACCAGCACCTGGCGAACCTGGCATTTTTTATCCGGGAAGGCATCACTAAGGCTGGGGTGAGCAATGAGTTTTACGATTTCGCAAAACTGGCCCGCTATTATCAGCAGTCAAAAATCGCTTTTGAAATCGGCTCGCTTTATGACGAAAACGTCTGGTGCTATCGCTATGAAAACTATGCCCTGCAATTTTTAATTGACCGCGCATCAGCAGGCTATGAACCGGAAGTGCTTTGTAATTCTGGATTATTGAGTTTAAAAGCATATGATGAGAAACGAGGTCGAAATTATTGCGAAGTTTTAAAAGTTTATCTGGAGAATAATATGAGTATTGCAAAAACGATCCGAATTTTGTTCTTGCAGCGGGCGACATTTCTCTACCAGCTCAAACGCATCACCGAAATATCCCATTTAAATTTATCAGACTATCAAACCCGGCTCCACCTGATGCTCTCGTTTCAAATTTTAGCGAATCACAAAGGTTGATCGACCCATCAACTAGCACCGTTAAATAAACTAAATCCCACCGACAAATAATTTCGTCGGTGGGATTTTTAAAAAATGAGCGCAATGTTAATAATCAACGGCCTTAATATCGACTTGATTAAGCTTTAAACCAGTGAGACGTTAATCGTCACCGGCCCCTCCTGTCCGGCATTCTGGGTAAAGACCACGTTTGCGGTATCAGCAGTTACTGTGTATTTTGCCGAAATCGCGGTGTCCCCAGCCAAGGCACTGGCAATGGCGGTGGCAACTGTGGTGGTGGAATCTCCGGCGGCTACCGTGACGGTTACGTCTTTAGTAATGGCTCCGTCTTCAAAACGGACGGTGATGGTTCCGGCATTGGTTGCTCCGGCTGTGATGGCGGTGGTGTTAATCCCCGGTACTGCCGTCTCGCCATAGGCGCCATGGACAATCGTCAGCTCAGGTCCGAAAGTGACATCCACACTGCCCACAGCAACAATCGGGAAATCCACTTTTGCTGATCTGGCTGTAAAAGTGACGGTATCCCCAGTGACACTTACCGTCCAATAGTTGAAATCATGGGCGCCAATTTTTGCTGCCACCAGCTCAGGCGTGCTTTCATTAGACTGGGATACATAGATCGTTTCGCCATTGATTGCGAGCGTTCCAGATCCGGTCGCCCCAGTTAAAACCTGAATGGTCGTAACCTGTTTGACGCCCGGGTTTCCGGTAACTCCTATCCGGGTTTCGGTGGTCGCCCCGACAACAACGCCGGTCGGCAAGTCCGGTACGACAACAGCCACATCCGTAGTTCCGACGATCGGTTTGCCGGATGTCAGGCTGTCGATCACTTTAAAGGTGATGGTTCCCTTATTTCCGGGGTTTGTAGCCTGTCCGGCGATAACGTCAAGCGGTTTTATGGCGATCCAGGCGGAGCTTCCGGTGTCTTCGGTTAAGACCGCCAATAAGGCTCCCAGTATAATATCGGAGCCGCTATCAAAGTGACCATTGGGATTTTTATCCAAATATATCTGTCCGGTGGTGATCCCGGTCTGGTTAGTGATGGCAATTCGGACGCCGTAGCTGGTGGTCATGTTAGTGGTAATCCCGCTGACGATCGGATCTCGGCTCGGTGCCTGGTCGGCCAGAGCCAGAACCGTTTCATAATTGACAATTCCGGTAGTGATGGTTCCCGGTGTCAAGAAGGTCATGCCGGCAATCTTGACTACACTTTTGATAACTGTAATTGAGCGGCTTTCCACAAAGGTTCCATCCGCCATCCGGACTGACAGCATCGTTGTTCCGGTTTTTAATCCATTAATCACAAAGCTGTCCCCAGTTCCCAGGGTATAGCCAGTTGCCGTTTTTGTGGCCCCGGGAATATTGATAACGGTATTGTCACAGGTAACTGTATAGTTGAGTAAATCCGGGATGGTTCCCACCAGCACATTGCTGCTGTCAAACTCGCCGACCTTAAAGGTAATCGCAGTTTTGTCGGCACTTTCCAGATCCAGAACATTGTTTGTCGGACCACTCGTTACCATCAGTTTTTTAGTGGCGCCAGCAATGGTATAGCGGACGATGTATTCGGTGGTGGCACCATTAATGGTCGCTGTGACTTTTACATTGGTTTCAAGCGGCAAGCTCGACCCCAGGGTGATGGTGGCGGAGGTACCCGCCGCATCCGGGGTCACAGCGGTGATGGTATTGTTCTCGACGGTGAGCTGACTGATTGTCCGTTTTGCCAGTGCTTCCCCGGTAATAGTGATTGTTTTTTCACCGGTAGCCGTGACTGAATAAATCACCGGTGCTTTGACCAGATGCGCCTGAGCGGCGATAATGGCGGCGGTGGCCGCATCAATGTCGTCCTGAATATTCGCATCAGTCACTACATTGGCTTTGACAACGGTCTGATAAATCGTCCAGGAGGATGGCGTGTAGTCGGCTTCGGTTACCGCTGCCAAGGCGGCTTGATATGCCTTCAGATCAACAGGATCTTTATCCAATTTTATCTGCAGACCTTCAAGTCTTAAACCCTGTCCCTCTGTTCCGGCGGCCTGGCCATCTTCAAACCAGGCTGAGGAATCATCCGGATCTCTTAACCACCCCTTGTTCTGAACATGGACATTGTATCGCAAGGTATACCCGGGCATATTTTGCAGGGTTAAGACGATTTCTTCCAAGCGCAGACCAAGCCCATCAGTACCGGCTTCCTCGCCCATGTCAAAGGGACCGAGGTTGCCCAAATTCTGAACATGAACGGCCGCCGCTATGTTGGCATCAGAAGGATAGCTGCCAGTCAGTTCAACAAAAAACGCTTCCAGTCGCAAGCCTTCCCCGACAGTTCCAGAAATGGCGCCGTTGGTCTTCCAGTCAGTTTCCCAACCCAGATTCTGAATATGTGTTTGATATTGAACTCCTGGGGCTTCCGCTGATGTCATCATGGTTTCTGAGTCTTCCTGATTGGCTGCCAAAACACTTGTAGAAAACACCATTGCCAACATGATCATGGCTGTAAATACAACCACTGACACTCTCTTCTTCATATTTATCTCCCTTTTAGAATTTATTTTTCACAACACAGTTAATTGAATGTATTTACCCAATTTATGAGTAACTCATCATTTTATTCACTGGTTTGAAAATAATTAAGTCTGTTGAGTTAATCACTTCCGATAAAATAAATAAGGGTTCCTTTGGGAGCTAACCTCTTGACTATCGTCAGTCAGCCTTCTCAACAACAACCTCCGAACAACCGGGGTAAATCGAAAGAATCCGGCAGATTTCATAGGAAATTTCCTGAATGGTGTTATCCAGCCCACCCCGGAGCCAGACCTGATAGAGATTGATAATGCCGCCGGCCATAAAATGCAAATGAATGGTAAATTCCGGTGATTTCTTGATATCTTCAGGAATATCACTGTCTGTTTCCATCTGCCGGATGAATATCTCTTTTAGTTTGGTCAAAAAAGCCTCAGATCCCCGTGCATTAACCAGAATGCGATAGTATTCCAGGTCTTCCTCCAGCCAATCCGATATTTTCATTAACAACGGCAGCGGGTCATGCAAAAAATTCTGAAAGTGGAATTCATCCAACACACCGACAACTTTAGCAATGATCTCATTACCAATCTGCTCCATCAGATCCCGAATATCCTGATAATGAGCATAAAAAGTCCCCCGATTGATGTCGGCTCGTGAAATAATATCTGTTACCGTAATTTTTTCGACATCCTTTTCCTGGATCAGTTCCAGAAATGCCTGCCGGATCATCCGCCGCGAACGGATGGCACTTTTATATTCAGCTTTTTCTCCCATGGTTTATTCTCCCCCAATTAATTTTCTCAAAATTGTACAAAAACTTATCTATTGTTCAATTTTGAACATTTATTGCAAATCTGATGATTGTGTCATTAGATAAGAATTATTATAATACAAATAGAGGCAAAATTCAATACATGTTCTATTTTGCTATTATATGCATTTTTAAACATGTGATCATTTTAGAAGGAGAACTAAATGCAGAAATTACTCAAATACCGTTACCTGGTTTTGGCCATCTGGATTGTCGCAACCGTCCTGTTTGCCATGAACCAACCCAATTTAAATCAGATTATCAATCAAAAAGGTGAAGCTACCATTTCTGACAGCGAACCCTCTGTCATCGCTGCGGAAATGCTCAATAAAATGGGAACCTCCAAAGGTGAATCAATGCTACTGGTTTTCAATAATGAAAATCAACTGTCCAACAGTGATATGAAGGTCATTGAAACCGGCATCAATGAGCTGAACACCCAACGGAATCAACTTCAGATCACCAATCTAATCGATCCGTTTACCACCCCGGAAGCCAGGGATCAGCTCTTATCAGATGACCAGACCACCCTGATCATCCCGATTTCCTTTGAACCGGGAACCCGGGACAGCCAGACCGTTATGAGCGATTTCGAGACTGCAACTGAAAACATGACGGTTAGCCACTATTTCACCGGCTCCACCGCCATCGGTAACGACTATGTTACAAACGTCGCCGAGGGTGTTGAAAAAAGTGGGATCATCACCATCGGGTTTATCCTGATCGTGCTGGTGCTGATGTTCCGCTCGGTGGTTACACCGCTGGTCAGCCTCTTATCAGTGGGGGTTGCCTATCTCTGTTCGATGGGGATCATCGGCTTGCTGGTAAACCAGTTTAATTTCCCGGTAACCAGTTTTACCCAGATGTTTATTATCCTGGTGCTGTTCGGCATCGGCACAGATTATCACATCCTGCTGTTTAACCGCTTCAAGGAAGAGCTATCCCACGGCCTGTCCATTGACGACGCGATCCTGAAAAGTTTTAAAACCGCCGGCAAAACTATTTTTTATAGCGGGTTGACCGTCTTTATGGGCTTTGCCAGCCTAACCTTTGTGCAGTTTCCGGTTTACCGCTCAGCCAATGCGGTGGCCATTGGGATAGGAGTGCTACTGGTGGTGATGCTGACCCTGACCCCGCTGCTGATGAAATTTCTGGGCGCTAAACTATTCTGGCCTTCCAAAAGTACCGCCGGTCATAAAGACAGCCGCCTTTGGGGTACAGCAGCGTCGATATCAGTCAAGTACCCGGTGCGCTCATTAGTGGTTGTGGCGCTGGTATTGGCGCCGGTGATTCTCTTCAACCCAGCTCAGTTATCTTTTGACAACATTAAAGATTTAAGCGACGATAATCCCTCGGTGATCGGCTTTAATCTGGTGGCTGATAAATTCGGATCTGGCCAGGTGATGCAGACCACCGTGGTCATTGAAAACGACAAAGCCATGAACAACAATGCCGACCTGGCAGCTCTTGATGGCTTAACTGCAAAACTTCAGAGCATGGACGGCATCAGCGCTGTAGCCGGGCCGACTCAGCCTAAGGGCGAAATGATTGCCGACTTATACACTAACACCCAGACCAGCACCGTGGTCAACGGACTGACCGCCACCAACAACGGCGTCAACCAGATCAACAATGGCCTGGGCACCATGAATAGTAGCCTGACATCACCGGATTTCTCGCCGGTGCAGGAATTATCCCAGGGTACCGGCTCGCTGAAAAACGGCATTGATTCGGTGACTCTTGGACTGGAAGCGATCAACCAGGGCATTGATGCCGGCTCTAACGGTGCCGATCAGCTAGCGGCGGGAATCGCCCAACTTAGAGATGGGGTGGCCTCAATCAATGGCGGTCTGACCAGCGTCTCCGCTAATCTATCTGATATCAATAATGGTTACACCACCCTAGGCGCTGGCTATGGCTCAATAGCAGCATCCATTGAACAGTTGAACCAGATGACTGCGATGATGCAGGTCAATATTGCCAATCTCGATACCAAGCTCCCCAACGATCCGGACGTGGCAGCCCTCGGCGAGTTGACGGCCACCCTCTCCGCTTCTCTGGACAGCCTGAATGCGGCCATGAATTCGGCTAACGCCAACTATGACACCCTGACTGCCGGCCTCGCCCAGGTCAACGGCGGCGTACAGTCCCTGATGGATGCCACCAGCTCCCAATCTCAATTAGTGACTGGCATTAATGATCTGGAGACTGGGGCTAAAGCCCTGTCTGACGGCCTCAATCAGGGTGCCGCCGGACAACAGCAAGTGATTGCCAGCATGGCGCAGTTAAGCAGCGGTGCCGATAAAATAAAAACCGGTCAGGATAAGCCTCTACAGCGGACTGACCACCCTCAGCAGCGGTATGACGCAATTAAAAGACGGGATCAACCAGAGCAGCGACGGCTTGACAGCCGTTTCTGACGGCATCACACAAAGCGGCAATTTCCTGAATCAGCTTACCAGTACCCAAAGTTTTTATATCCCGACGGAAGCGTTGGGCAGCAGCGACATTAAAAAAATGCTGGACATGTACATGTCCGAGGATCGAAAAACCGCAAAACTGACGATAACGCTGGATTCGGAACCCTATGCTGAAGAGTCCATCGATCTGATTGCCGATATCAATACCACAGTGCAAAGCCAATTGACCGGAACCATCCTTGGTGAAGCCCGCTTCGGGGTGGCCGGAGCCACCGCAACTTCCTATGATATGAAAAATGTCGCCACCCATGATATCATTTTTACCCAAATTATTGTTTTAATGGCCATCTTTATCTTGCTGATTGGTGTAACCAAATCGATTCGAATTCCGGTGTTTATCGTCGGATCCCTGTTGACCGCCTACTACACAGCTTTATCAGCAACAGCGTTTGTTTCTAAGTTCCTGTTCAGCAGTGCTGCCGTTGGGCTATCCTGGAACGTTCCCTTCTTTTCATTCGTGATGATTGCCGCTTTAGGGGTTGATTACAGCATCTTCCTGATGGATCGTTACCGGGAATATCCGGATCTGCCGCCCCAGGAAGCCATCGTTCTGGCTGCCCGCAACATTGGCGGGGTGGTAATGTCCGCCGCCCTGATCCTGGCCGGCACCTTTGCTACTCTGTATCCATCAAATATTATCGTGCTGATGGAGCTGGCCATTTGTGTGGTGATCGGATTGTTCCTACTCGGGTTTATCCTGTTGCCAGTGGCGATCCCGGCGTTGATTGCCCTGACTGATAAAATGACGGGAAAAGACCAAGCAACCGAATCAGCGTCAACTGAGCCAACGGTTGTCATCAACTCGCTGACATAAAACGGCTGTTATGGGATAGTTCCCCATTTCCATTAAATAATCACAACTATTATAAAGTTAGCTACCCCCTAAATAAAATAAGCCACCCATTTTATAATATAAATGGGCGGCTTATTTTTTTAAAATATCAGTTATTAAATCATACCTTCTCTTACTGTGCGCTACCAGGACTTGGTTTTAATGGATTAACAACCAGATAGATTACGCAAAGCACGACTTGGACACCCATACCGACCATGATTGGTGCGGTCACAGCATCACCAGTGAAGCCAGCAATGGCGCCGATCCAGTATGTTGACAGGAATCCGAAAAGATTCATACCAGCAAAGAACAGAGATACAGCAAAGGCCATCTGAGCTGGTTTAGCAGACATGCCGATGATCATCATACAGGCTGGAATCAAGGTGGACATTGCTAACCCTTCGATAAATACACCAATGGTTAAGATGAAAACGTTTGATGCAAAAACCACCATCGCCAGACCAATCGCAGCGCAACCAAATCCTAATGCCATTACAAATCGACCGGAAATTTTAAAAACCTTACCAAAAATAGATCCGGCAAGCATCCCACCGATGGTCAGAAACGCGAGAACAATCCCGGCTGTTGCAGTTGTTCCTAATTCACGATTAACAATCAGGGTGGACATATTAACCAACATTGGATAAATAGTCAGGGTAAAGAGCCCATAGACCAGTACAGTAATCCAAACTTTTGCCGGCAGCTTTTCTTTGGGAACAACCTCGGTTTGAGCAGTAACTGGTGCTTTGGCTGGTTCTGGTAAGAAGAAGATAACCATAATTAGAGAAATAATACCAAGGGCATGAGGCAGGAAACTGTAATTCCAGCCGATAGAAGCAAAATAACCACCCATAAATTGAAGGACCATCCCCCCAATGTTCATGGCCAGGGTAACCATACCAGTCATCGTTGCAACTTTGTCGCCTTCATAAAGTCCCATGACCAGTGAATTGGCCAGTGGTGACATAATCCCAAGACCGATACCAAAGACGGCACGTTCGATCAGAATGACAGTGAAGTCAGTTGCAAAATACGGGGCAACACCACCAAGTACAAAGAGGGTCATCCCCAGGATAGCCAAGGTTTTGTATTTGACTTTACTGCCGGCTACGGCTCCAGCGATAATAGTGGCTGGAATGACGAGCAATGATGGCAGGGTTGACACCAGCAAAAGGGTGGTAATCGGCAAATCACTAAATTGTACAAAAATTGCATTAAGGGCTGGGGTAATTGTCCCAACACCCATTCCAAAAAACGCCAGGGCCAAGATGGTAAAAGCTGAGATTGGTTTTACTTGATTCATATTAATCCTCCTTTATTAGTTGTATGTTCAGTATTTGCGAAAGTGCTGCGAACTTTGCACCCCGCAAATACATGAATTTAAATTATTTAGATCTGGAAATTTTAGAAAAGAACAGTACTCATACGATCAATTTCTTTGCTGACGGTAGTGTATACCCCTTCAAAGTTATCAATGGGAAGACCAGATGTCTGACAGGGAATGAAGTATAGCTTCCCGTTATCGCGACAGGCTTTTTCTACAAAATCAGCGACAATTTCAGGAGTCCAGGCCGGGAAATCAACCTGACCACTGTGGATGCCGCCCATAAACGAAATTTTCCCGCCGTATTCTTTGATCAGTTCGGGAATGTTGTTGGTGTTCATGACACCTTGCCAGATATCAATGCCCATGTCGATCATGAACGGCACCAGGTTGGCAGCATAGCTGTCACTATGGTGAACAACGAGTTCAACGCCGTTGGCTTTATAGAAGCCATAGATTTTTTTATAGGCAGGCAAGAAAAATTCTTCAAACATATCAGGCGAAACGAATGATGAAATCTGGCTGCCCCAATCATCATGGTGGAAAATGCAATCCGGTTTGATTTTTTCAACCATCACTGCGGCAAATTCCAATTCATAGCCAACCAGGTAATCAATGAGTTCATGCATCGCTTCCGGTTCTTCATAAAGAGCCATCAGTGCATTTTCCATTCCCATCAAGTGATGAGTCATTTCAAAGATGCCTGGAGCAAAGAAGCCAGCTACATACTCTTCATTGCGATCAACAGTATTGGCATGTTCAATAGCAGCTGCCCAGGCTTCGTCTGATTTCGCAATTTCCGGTTTTTTGACATACTTCTGCCATTCGGTAATATCCTGAATAACAGCGAGTCCGTCATGATGGACCGGGAACATCCCCAACTGACCTTCAGGCCATTGCCAGGTAATTCCCCAATGATCTTTCCAAGTTTGTCCATAATTAAATGCCAGGCCAGTCGGAATTTCCATAATGATATTCAGAAATTCATATTGATTGACGAAACGATCAGGATTGCCACCCTTGATGGTTTCAAGCATATTCTGTCTTTTTGTTAACATTTTCACTACCTCCTAACGGTATGTGTGATACGTTTTCAGTGTAGATAATAATTAACAAGCGTTGCTTGTACTAATCTGAAGGTATTATGCCGTAACCAGTTCTTTCGCTTTTACAGCAGCGCTTCCGGCATCTGGTGCATATCCGTCAGCACCAACTTCGGCAGCGTAATCTGGTGTTACCGGTGCTCCACCAACAATGACTTTTACATCTGGACAAGCAGCTTTAATGGTCTGGACTGCTTCTTTTAACGCCGGCATGGTAGTGGTCAACAGACCAGAACAGGCAACTAATTTGACATTAGTATTATCTTTTGCAGCTTGTACGAAAGTATCAGCTGGTACATCTACGCCCAGATCGACCATGTCGAAGCCAGCACTTTCGATCATCATCGATACCAGATTTTTTCCGATATCATGTAAATCGCCGGCAACCGTTCCAATAACACAGGTACCAAGAGAAGCAGAACCGTCTCCAGCCATTAGTGGTTTTAATACTTCCACACCTTTTGACATCGCCTTAGCGGCGATCAGCATTTCTGGCACAAAGATTTCTCCTGAAGAGAACTTATCCCCAACTACGCTCATGGATTCTACCATTGCTTGGAGAATCGCAGCTGGTGCTGCACCTTCATCGAGTGCTTCCTGAACCAGTCCGGGAACCAGTTTGGATTTCCCTGCTTCAACCTTAGCTTTAACTTCTTCAATTTTTGACATCTTTCTTCCTCCTGTTAAACAAATTCAAATTTCTTACGAAACAAGAAGCTTTTGATGATTTATTATGATATCTATCGTTTTTATATTCGCATTATCAAATGCGTAATAATCCCATAATAGCCGCATATAATCGATAAAATCAGTGATATCATCAAACGCATTCTCCCGGTTTAATATCTTTAACCGGTTCAATATTTGTATTGTAAACGGTTTTTTACGAATTGTCAATACATTTTACATCAATTTAATTTGAACCGGTACAGTAAAATAATAAATCTGATTTGTCTGGTCAATAATCGGAACGTTTATACGAGTAGTTTTAACAACCAAAGCTCATGTTCAATCACCGCTGGTACGGCTTCACCCTTGCGGAGCAACTATTACGAATTCTCTGCTCGCTTATATTGGCACTACTCCGATGGTTTACACTACTATACTCCTCGAAACCGCTTGATAACAACCACCAAAAGAGCCTTTGATTCCACTTTAAATCCGGCGCTCCCTTTATCAGCAAAATCACTTAATTAAAATAAACTTGCATCCATCATCCGAAAGCGCTAAAATGAAGTAATATTCTAAAAATTCCAATACGAGAGAGATGACCATGAATAACCAGAAAGAACAAATTCTCCAGGTGGCCAGTAAGCTGTTTTATGAACAGGGTTATAAAAAAACTTACCTGGATCAAATTGCCGAGATCTGCGAAATTACTAAACCGCTGATTTCCTATTATTATAAATCAAAATCCAGTTTGGCCCGGGCAGTCTCGGATACCTTCCTTTTTGATCTTAAAAATAAGGTCGCCTTTAAGCTCTATACGGACTATTTCAAAGAGCGAAAGGTTGACCTTCAAGTCAGCACCGCAGTAGAAATCCGACTGTACAACCAAATGTTTCTCGACGATCCCAAGGCCATGCGTTTTCTAAAAGAACTAGCTGATGACAAATACGAAGATCTGTTCAGTCAGGACAGCATCCGGCTTTATAAAATCCATGATCGCCGTTATCATCTGAACATTCGTGACGATATTGATGAACTGGCCATGATCGCCAATGCCGCCCGAGGAGCTGGTTTTACCGTTTTATGGGCTTACGACCGGGGCGAATTCAATTGTACTCAGGAAGATTGCCTTGATTATATTACTCGCCTTAATTTTGTGTTGATGCATATTGATCCATCACGTATTGATGCCATCCTTGAGGAAAGTAGACAAGTCCTTTCGCAGGTTCATTTTGAATTTAAGCCTTATTTTGAAATTGAATAAAAAAATAACAATCCCCCAGCAAATTTATACTTGCTGGGGGGATTGTTGTACTACTAAATGTCACTGACCAATTGAGCGGCTTCAATGAAATTTTGACTGTATACTTTCTCTACTTCTTCCGGGGCTAAAGGCTTGCTGAACAAGTAGCCCTGGATATAATCGCAACCGCCATCTTTTAGCCGTAAATATTTCCCCCATACTTCAACCCCTTCGGCAGTAATTTTCAGGTTTAAACTATGAGCCAGAAAAATTAAACTGCCCATTACCTTATTGTTTTCCAAATTCAAAAACTTATCATTAATGGACTTATCAAGCTTGACCTTATCAACCGGAATATAAGTCAAATAATGCAATGATGAATATCCGGTGCCAAAATCATCAAGCGCAATTTTGAAGCCGGCAGTTTTTAGTTCGTGAAGAAAGTCCATGGTAATCTTATTGTTTTCCAGTAAAATACTTTCAGTGATTTCAATTTCGATCAACTCTGTTTTTACTTTATTTTCATCAAGCAGATTTTCCAGATATTTGACATAATCCTTATCTTTTAGCTGCTTACTGGAATAATTGATGGCGATCTTCTTTTCTCCTAAACCTTTATCCCGCCATCTGACAAACTGTTCAACCGCCTCTTTAGTGACCCATCGCCCGATTTTAATAATCAAACCGGTTTCTTCCGCAATTGGAATGAATTGATCCGGACGAATGGCATGCTCCTTCAATCTTAGCAACGCTTCAAATCCATCGATCATCCCTGTTTTTAAATCCACCTGCGGTTGATAGACTAACTTAAACCCATCATTCTTTAAAGCATTCCGTAATATTTCTTCAATCCTGACTCTACTGTCAATATCCTTTTTCATATCATTCTGATAAAAAGCATAATTGTTTTTATCACTATGTTTAACTGAATACATGGCGGTATCAGCGTGCATAATTAATTGGTCAATGTCGACACTGTCCTCTGGAAAACAGGTAACCCCCATGCTGATGCTGATATAATTCTCCTTCCGTTCAAGCCTGAAGGATTCATCGAAAATGGCAATGACTTTTTTTGCATAAGTGTTAATTTCCTGATGATTGTTGGTGTTTTTTATCAGAATAAGAAATTCATCGCCACCCAATCGGGCCGCAAACATCTTTTTGTCGACGTTATTTTTTAATCGTTCGGCAATGATCTTTAATAATTCGTCACCATAGACATGACCCTGGGTATCATTGATGCCCTTGAAATTGTCAATATCAAAAAGGAAAACCGCCCCGGATTTGCCGTCATCTAATTCATTCGATAATTGATTCAGAAAGTTCAATCGATTGGGGAGTTTCGTTAAATAGTCATGGGTGGCCAGGTATTTGATATAGTCTTCCTGTTCTTTCATTTTTGTGGTGTCCATCAAAATACCATGGAGCTGCTTCACCTCTTGATTCTCCTGCTTAATACCCCTACCCCGGATTAAAATCCATTTTTTTTCCTGTTCCCCATTCATAATTGGGATCTGAATATTGATTTCTGAGATTTCCCCTCTCTGATAAGCATCAATCACATCACTTAATTGGTTTATGGACGTCTGATCCAACAGTAAATCCATTAAGGAGAAAATATTTTCCTTTTTTTTAATTTTATGGTTAACAATTTGAGAAAAGTTCTCAGAAATCATGATCTCACTGTTTGTCAGATTTAATTCCCATACAGCACTATTGGTTGTTTCTGTTGCAATGGCATATTTCTGGTTTAGAATTTCTGACTCAACCGCATTTACTTTAATAATTTCGTATTGATTTCTCAATTCCTCTTCTTTTTCTTCAAGTTCCAGGAATGTAGTTTTAAGTTTTTCATTACTTTCACCCAAAGCCTTTTGAATAGTCCGACGTTTTAGATTATCGGCAATCAGAATTAACGTAACTAAAGTAAGGAAGATGACAGTGATTCCAATCGATGCAAGTATACCCCAGTACTTTTCCATGGGGTTTTCTTCCTTATTAACCAATACTGAACCAACCGGAATTAAGCGTTTATCAATATTAAATTTTTCAATTAAATCATAGTCAAAAATGTAATAATAGGGAGTTTCCTCGATCACATCGATAGACTCCACTGGTTTTCCCCCTAGAATTTCCATGACCAATTCGCCGGAAATCTTTCCAAAGGCCTCATAGTCAATTAGTTTTCCGCCCATCAGACCCGCTCCGACACCTCCAAAAGTGGCATTATAAACCGGTATCTTGGTATGTTCCTTGATAAAGGCATACTCATCCGCCATATTCATATAGGTTCCGGTTTTATCTTGAGACATACTTAAAAAAAGTAAAATGGTGTCTTCGTTTAATGTTCCCAAAATCGTTGAAAATTCCTCAAAGGTATAATCCGATACATTCAGGAGACTGAATTGTAAATCAGCAAAAGTTTCCTGGACTTCATTAAACTGACGTTGATCACCCTGACCAGTGAGCGAGGAATCTACAATTGCAACTACCTTCGTGGCACCAGGTTTAAAGGACTTCGCTACGTTGATGGTTTCGACTAGCGAAAATTTTTCGAGGATGCCGGTAACAAGAGGATCTTCCGCCGCTTTCCGGCCACTTTCCCAATTATTGATGCCAAAAAATACAATTGGCGTTTGTGGAAACAGTTCATCTTTGTGTTCCATTATAAATTGCAGGGCATTGTCATCCCCTACAATGACAGCATCATAGGCGGGTAAATTTTTTAATTTAAATTTAATCAATTCATAAAACAATTGTTTATTTTCTGCTGTATCCAATCGCTTTGTGTCCATGTATTCAATATCAAGCATGACCTTGTCCCCAAGTACACTTTGAAGCCCTCTAATTTGATCGGGAACAGTGGCATAACTTTCATTGTAGGAACTAATAAACAAGATTTTTTTACTCTCATCCTTTGCTTGTATCTTCCAAGTCTGAACAAAAAATATAAAGAGGATAAATATGAATCCAGCCAATATCGATAAGAACTGACTTTTTTTTATTTTTCGCTTAACTCGCATCAATCATTCTCCTTGCCGGAATCCCGGTTATCAGTGCTTCGATAAAACTGGAAATAAATATTTTTGATGTTTTATAATATACCTTTTTTTATTTGTCTTAAACAATTAAGCTGTCACTTTATTACTATCGATGCCCTCTTTAAATTCTTGCTCAAATAAAAAAGAAATCCGGCGCTCAATCTGATTCAACTCATGTTCCGGGAACATTCAGTAGTTAAGGATTAGCATGGCCGAACGCAAAAAAATCCAGCTAAAATTGCTCTTAGCTGAACTTTTGGTGATCATTCGATTTTTTAATTCAGTGGTTGAAAAATCATGCCCCAACCTGTTTTTTATCCAAAACCATATTGCCAAACCAGGACAACACGGCTACACTAAAGAGCCCCAGAGCGGCCAGCAGAAATTTAATTTCGATGTTCCCGCCGCTGGCGTTAGCTACAGCATTGGAAAGGATCGGTGAGACAAAGATCCCCACGCTAGTGGCTGCGGTAACGACGGCAATGGCTAATGAACTGATCGAAGGATGAACTGCGTTGGCCGCCAGAAATGTACCCGCCGGATTAATAGTCGCTAGACAGAAGCCACAGCACATCGCGCCGATAAACAGCGATGGCAGCGAACCAACCACAAAAATGGCCAGCATCCCCAGTGCACCAACCAATAGCGATACCGGAATGACCAGTTGTTTAAGAACCCGTTGCATCCGTCCAAACAGCACCCCGGTGAGCATTCCGGCGGCTGACATAGAAGTATTGATCAGACCACTCGTTGAGGCATCGCCAAAACCTTTGCCGGCCACATACATGGCGACATTGGTCTGAAAAACAAACAGAAAAACGCCGAATAAAAACATGATCACGGCGGTAAAATAAACCCGGGCATTGAGTTTCGCGCTTTTTTCAGTTTGTTTATCTACTTCATGAGCTGGAGGCTGATCTTTGGGCAGGTTTCTCATGACAATGACAGTCACTGGAATAAAGACCAGATAAACCAGATAGGACATTTGCCACTGGATCCCGGCCAACATTCCCGAAGTAAACAGCAGCACCATGCTACCGCCATTGACGAAGGCCGACTGCAGGCCCATCAGGGCCCCACTTTCCTCGGCCACAAAATAATCGGCAATCAAGGCCATCGACATGGTCGAATTAATCCCCTGAGCAACCCCCAATAATAGACTGCAGCCCAACAACACATAAATACTGAACGAACCAAAAAGCAGAGCGACCATCCCCCCGATCAATCCGCAGACCAATCCAAAGACAACCAGGTTTTTTTTCGGCATCCGCAGGGATAACGGGCCGGATGCAAAGGCAAAGACAAGCCCCATTAATGACGGGATGGTTAACACCATCGAAATCAGTGATGGATCCACGCCCACAAAAAAGGCCTGAATATCGGCCAGAATCGCTGATGCGGTCATTGAGATCATCAACAATGATGAGATCGACAAAATCGCAACCTTAATTTTTCTCTTTTCCAAAATTTTCTCCTAACAATGATAACTTTTTTTTACCGAACAAATTTATAACTCAATAAAATTTTACCGGTTAAATTGTGAATATTATATTATGTGCAATTTTTTCTGTCAATGAAATAATTAAGGTGTTAAATGTTTATCTTTCCAAGCAATCTAATCGATGCTTTTTTGATCATAAAAACCCACTCGGATCAGCAATTAATCCGGGTGGGTTTGGCCTTTACATTAATCCTGTTCTAACGCAGCTGTTTTATCTTCGCTTTAATTCAAACTGATTAATCATTTCTTTCAGCATTTCTGCCTGACTTGATAATTCTTCACTGGCGGCGGCACTCTGTTCAGCGGTAGCAGAATTCTGCTGAACAACCTGAGCGACCTGCTCAATGCCGGTGTTGATCTGGGCGATACCAGTGGCCTGTTCATTGGATGCCACCGCAATATTCCCGACTAAATCGGTGACTTCGCCTATCCCTCCGACGATTTCATCCAGCGCCGCAGCAGTATCATCCGCAATTTTTGTCCCATGTTGCACCTTATTGATGGAACCTTCAATTAAAACAGTTGTTTCTTTAGCGGCTTCGGCGCTCCTGGCGGCCAGAGTTCGCACTTCCTCGGCAACGACGGCAAAACCCTTGCCATGCTGACCAGCTCTGGCGGCTTCAACAGCAGCATTTAACGCCAAAATATTCGTTTGGAAAGCAATGTCATCAATAACCTTGATAATCTTGGAAATATCCTGGGATGACTGATTAATTTCAACCATGGCACCCTGCATTTCCGTCATCTGTGCATTTCCTTTGGCAGCATTCTCCCGGACATCCATGGCCAGTTCTTTGGCCTTGTTGGCGTTCATAGCGTTTGCTTTGGTTTGATCGGCAACCTCGGTAATCGATGCGGTCAGTTCCTGGATCGAGCTGGCTTGTTCCGTGGAGCCCTGAGCCAACGATTGGCTGCCCATTGAAACCTGCGCTGAACCAGCGGTTACCTGTTGGGCCGCATCGCTGATATCGCCGAGCAATTTATTCAATGAAGTTATAATGCCGTTTAAGTCATTGGATATTTTATGGAAATCTCCGCCATAGTCTCTAACCTGTTCTAGATTAAGATTTCCTTTTTCAATTTCTCCGGTAACAACGGACATTTCCTGAACAACATTCTCAATCCGGACAGCAGTGTAGTTGACGGACTTAACCAGTTCATCAAATTCACCTTTATAGGTGCCGGATACTTCCACATGTAAAAAGCCTTTGGCCATTTCAACCATTACTTTGGCCACTTCTCGGGTTGGCTTGGCAATTTCATCAAGAATGTTATTCATCCCACCAACCAGATCTTCCCAGGCGCCCTTAAATTTACCGGCATCTGCTCTGGTATCCAATTCTCCATCAATGGCGGCCTTAGTTAGCATGGTGGCATCATTAATCAGATTACCAATTGATTTTTTCACCGCTGCTAAATTATCGCCGATTTCACTGAATTGACGATAGACCTCCCTAGTATATTCCCCGGCTGGAGCAATATTTGTATCAAGATCCAGGTCGCCTTCAGCTAAACGTAATAAGTTCTCTTCTAATCGTTTTATTTCGGTATTGGAGTATTCATTCACACTGATAATCGATGTTAGATCCGTTACAATTTCAACATAGCCAACCTTCTCGCCTTTTTTATTGATCAAATAAGCGGTATCCTGTTTATTATTTCTGCCGACCCATTCAAAATAACTGTCGGTCAAACCCTGATCAACCAGTCGTCTGATTCCACATCCTTCGGTATTACAGATGTCGGCATTGGCACTGCTGCATGGCATGCCACAGGCGGCATCTCGATTATTGATAACGCCGTTAGCAATCATTAGATCAGAAAATGGCTTGTTTAAGAAGGTCCAGTTCATATCATTATCAATAACATGAACCGGAAACGGAATGGCATCCAGAATTGCTTCATACCATTGCATTTTATCAACAACAATATCCATCACCTGATTGGTATTTAAAACAGCTTTTTGGTATGCTCCGACAAGATCAGTCGCTGGATCCCGCTTTGAAAATTCACCGCTTTCGGCCCACTCCACCAGCATTGCAGTATCACCGGCAAAGCGGTTAATGGAATCCCTGATTGTCATTAGACTCGTTCCCAAGATATCCTTTTCCGATCCGGTAATGATGTCAACGGTCATATCCCCTTCAGCCAGTTTCTTTACTTCTGCCGTATGCGTCCTGATATTTTCGGCAATCTCGGCAAAGGCTTCACTGAGCTCTCCCAATTGATCCTGGGAATGATCAGCTGCAATCACGGTATCGAGATTACCCTTTGCCAACCGACTGGCCGCCAGGGTCAGCTCTGACAGTTTATTTGAAATCCCTTTTACCGACAAAATAAATACGCCCAGCATCGCAACAAAACCAATTCCAAAAATCAATGCACTATTGCTCTGGTTTCCCATTGATACAACCAGTCCGGCAACAATTAAAAAGATTACACCAATTGGCAATCCCACCGACAATACCAACTTTGACAATAAACTCTTTTTTTGATTCATTTTTCCCCTCCATGATGCTTTATTCAGTCTTTTATCTTCCTACATAACACACTCAAAACCAAAAATAATCGCCGATAATACAACTCATCACCACGATCGATTCTAATTCTCAGGAATCTCATCGTCATTCAAAACAGAAGCAATTTTTTGTTTTTGAAAGTCCATCGCAAATAGCAATATTTTACCCATTCAGCAATTGATTACATTCATTATAATTTATATGAATAAATTAAACGACTACATTTATTATAACCTCATTTTTCAGAATATTCCAATTTTTTTTACTGTTTTTTTTATCCTACTGATATTTTTTTGTGCATTTTGTATCGTTTCCACCGTATCATGAATTCTTATCTCTCGAGAGAATGATTATGCTAAAAAAAGAACCCATCCGATCTACCACAACGTGGTTTAACGGATAGGTCCGATCTGGTGCTTTTTACTCAGCTAAAGCTTCTTTAATATAAGTTACGGCATTTTTTCCTGCCATTCGGCCGGAGTTTACCGCAAAGCCAAGGGTATTACCTGGCAGTACAAAGACGTAATCTGGATTGCAAACCGAATTGGCATCGGTTCCGGCAGCGTAAAGACCAGGTATCGCATTAATGTTATTATCCACTACTTCAGTCATGTCATTGATGCGGATGCCGCCCAGGCTGCCATATGCGCTGGGGGCAAATTTCAGAGCATAGAATTTATTGCCATCAAGTGGGGTCATGTATTTCAGTTCTTTATTGAAATCCGCATCGCCAGTCTGACACATGGCGTTGTATTGAGTAATACCGGCAATCAGTCCGTCTTTGTCAATACCAGTTTTTTCAGCCAGTTCTTCCAGTGAATCCGCTACATAGAAAACATCACTGCCATTTTTCAGATGCTCTTCCATTTCCTGTTTGAAGTCATTCATGTCCATGGAAGAAGTAACGACGTTGATCAGATCGAAGCCGTTTTCTTCGTATTTCTTCATGATTTTGTCGTCAACGATGGAGAAAGCTATCCGGTTTTTTTGACGAGAGATGGCATTCACTGAAAACACTGGGTTTTCGACCACGGCTTCGTTGTAGAAACGCTGGCCGTCGAGATTCACAAAGACGTTGGGCTGACGAAAGGGCAGTTCTATGGGGGCGTAGCCACCGGTATTGGGGGCAAAGAAAACCAGTTCCATATCCATATAATCTTTGCCGGCACCGGCATCCCAAGCCATCTGAATCCCATCGCCAGTTAGACCGGGAATCCGATAGGAGTAAAGATCTTTGCCCCATTCATACGGTGTGTATTTTTCAATAAATTCCGGACTGTCCCCAAATCCGCCGGTGGTGATAATCACCGCCCCACCGAAGATTTCCAGGTCCCCTTCTTTATCTTTGGCTGCCACGCCGATGATTTCGCCGTCTTCTTTAATCAACTCTTTAACCGGTGTTTCCAGCATAATCTTAACCCCCAGTTCTTCAGCCCGTTCAGTCATGGCTTTGATCATGGTTGCCGCTGCTCGCAGACCCGGTTTGCCGGATTTTGGCTGAACAATGTGCCAGGTTGCTTCAGAGCCCGGGAAATATTTGGATGGCAGGGCAAACTCCACGCCCATGTCCTGAAGCCATTCAATGGTCCCTGCCGATTGATCGATGTATTTTTTTACCAGTTTGGCATCAGAACGCCAATGCGTGTAATCCATAAATTTTTCATAAGCCTGTTCCCGGGTAATTCCAATTAATCGCTCTTTCTGCAGTTTGGTTTCAACCCCCAACAAACCCATGGCCATGTTGGCACAGCCCCCGGTAGTGTTGGCTTTTTCCAGAATCGTTACCTCAGCACCGTTTTCGGCTGCAGTAATAGCCGCTGCCAAACCGGCAGCACCGCCGCCGACCACAATTACATCTGTTTCAAATTCTCTCATTTTGTTTTCTCCTTCAACTTTATTATTTTAATTATTGTTCGCTTTTTCGTCGTCGCTTCCGGGACATCAGCCCGCCGCTTTCTGCATCTGCCTGGAAGCTGCCCACTGGAACTGGTTCCTCCGGGAGTTTAGGCAAAACTGCTCCGGCCCGCAAAATTGCTTTATCACTACAGACAGCTTCACAATCACCGCAGTGATTACAACGGGAGACATCAATCACATGGATGAGTCCCTCACCCCCAGCGACGGCATTGACGGGACAGACGTCCAAACATTTGCCACAGCCGGTACACGTTTCCGGCGATACGTAAAAACTCACCAGCTTGTTGCAGACCAGCCCATCGCAGCGTTTTCGTTTGATGTGTTTGGTAAAGTCATCTTCGTATTCAGCAATATTCTGTCTGATAATCTTACCCACTTCTTTGCCATAGTCACAGCTGGATCCGATAATCAGATCATCAGAGATGTCCTGAATAATTTCCACATCCTGTTCCCGGCCCAGTCCCTGGGTGATGCCAGCGGTAACCACCGCCAGTTGCAGCAGTCCTTCCCGACAGATCACACATTCCCCACAGCTGTTGCGTCGGACTGTGTCCGAGAACTGTTTCAGTTGATCCACCGGACAGCGCGTGCGGTTAACTGCTTGGTGTATTGATTCCACATAGTTGCCGATTTCGTCTGGCGAAGCTTTTCTCCACTGTTTGCGTATTTTATTTTCCATCTTAACCCCTTCCTATTTAATCCCATAATTGGCCCAGAATTTGGGTTTGGTGATGGCAACCCGCAGGTCACACTGGAAACAACGTTCGGCTTCCTTACAGGCACGATCGACACTAAAACAATCGGTGACTGCCGCAAATCCGTTGATCCGCATTTCGGGATTTTCCTGAGCAGGCTGCTCCCGTTTCTTATCCAGGAAAGTTTCGTCCCGGCCCAGCCAGGCTTCTGAAGCTTCTTCCGCCGCCAGTACATCCTCAATTTTTCCGTCACCGCCTAATGCCAAGTCAATGGCCACCGCCGCTTTCCGCCCCGAAGCAATAGCCCGGATAACCGAATGAGTACCATAAGATACATCGCCGGCAAGGAAAACACTACTATCCTTCACTTTGACCTCCTCAACTGACTCAATCAGATTGCCGCCAATTATCGGCAGATTCCAGCCGGCCGGTATTTCCGGACGCTGGCCGGCGGCAAAGATGATCGTATCAGCAGAAATTATATGTTCCGAATCTGGCACCAGCTTTAATTGCATCTTCCGGTTTTTATCAAAATTAAATGATTCCACTTTGCGGCAGTTTACCCCGGTGGCATGATTATCATTATTTTCGATGGCGTAAAAAGAAGTGTCGTTGATAATCTGAATACCTTCTGCCAACCCTTCTTCAATTTCGTCCAGACTGGCTGTCATCCCTTCCCGACTTTCCAGACAGACAATCGTCACCCCCGTTGCCCCCAACCGCCGAGCAGTTCGGGCACAGTCAAAGGCCACGTTTCCGCCACCCAGAACCACAACATTTCCTGTCAATGTGGGGTGAATCGCCATGGCGGCATTTCTTAAAAACGCGATGTTTTCCAACACATTGCCACAATCGGCGCCATCAATCGGCAGCCGTGTTCCCTGTCCGGCTCCAGTAGCAATCAGAATTTCATCGTAGCCTAATTCGCTTATTGCTTCCAGATCAATTATTTCCGTATCGGTCAGAATTTTTACGCCGCTATCGGTGATCACCTGAATTTCAGCCTGAACCGCTTTCCGGGGCAGCCGATAGGCCGGAATCCCGGTGGTCAGCATGCCGCCGGCAACCGGCAGTTTTTCAAATACCGTTACCTCATGGCCAGATTTTTTCAGATAGTAAGCAGCAGTCAGTCCCGCCGGACCACTACCAATGATCGCCACTTTTTTTCCACTGGCCGGTTTGATCAGAACCTTGTCTTTCCAAAGCCCCTGATCCTGGGCGGCGGCAAATTTTTTCAGTTCTCGAACCGACAGCGCTTCATTAATCTCTTTGCGCCGGCATTCGTCTTCGCAGAAGGCCATACACACATACCCCAATGAGTGGGGAAAAGGTGCCCGCTCGCGGATTACGGCAATGGCTTCCTGGTAGTTTCCTTCTTTAATAAGCCGGATGTATTTGGGCACATTGATCTGTCCCGGACAGGCTGACCGACAGGGCAAAAGACCGATTTCCCGGTTTAGATCAGCCGCGAAAACCCCTTCTTTATCTTGAAGTGCCCCAGTCGGACAAACTTCGACACAGGTACCACAGAACCGGCAGTTTTCTTCATTCATCTGATGATGCTGGCGAACATCCACCATGATCCGGTCATCCTCCATCACTTCATAATCCAGTACATCTACGCCCCGCAAATCCCGGCAAGCCCGGACGCAGCGGCCACAAGACACACAGCGGTTTAAATCCCGGACAAACAAGGGATTTGATGTATTCACCGGCACCGCATTGAGGGTTCGCTTCAGCCGAGCCGTACTCACTCCCAGATACTGAATCAGCGACTGGAGCTCGCATTTTAAATATTTGGGACAGGTGGTGCAATCATCCACGTGATTAGCCAACATCAGTTCCATCGACAGACGCCGCATTTTGTTCAGCGTTTCTGTTTTGGTATAGATGACCATATTCGCTTCTACTACAGTGGAACAAGCCGCTTTAACCCCCTCGATCCCTTCAATTTCCACCACACACAACCCACAGGCGCTGATGTCCGGCAGATCCGGATGGTGGCATAAATGTGGGATGTACAGGTCCGCCTTCAAGGCAGCTTTTAAAATGCTATCCTCTGAATCAACCGCCAGCACATGCCCATCAATGGTTATCGTTACCGTTTTCAATTCACACACTCCCATACATTTTTCATAAGATAAATAACAGTTCAACACCTTGACTGTTAAATATCAATCAATTTATAATGTGACTATAAGGTTTGCCCTAGGGGCAAAGTCAAGAGGAAAGCGTGAAAAAAATGAAAAAATTATATTCCATCGGTGAAGTGTCTCGAATTCTCAGTATTCCCTCCAAGGCGCTGCGTAATTACGACCAGCTGAATCTGATGAAACCGGAGCATGTGGATGAAGAGACCAAGTACCGCTATTATAGCTACGATCAGTTCTTCACCATCGATGTCATCCGCTATCTGAATAAGGTGCTTTTTGTTCCACTGGAAGATATTAGAGAACTGATGGGTGAAAAAAAAGACCACCAGCAGCTTTTGAAACTGCTGGAAGCCCATAAAAATTCCCTAGATCAGAAAATCACCGAACTGGAATATTCCAAGCGGGTTACTGAAGGATTGATTACCGATATTAAATATCGGGATAATAATGAAGAAGAAATAGAAATCCATGAAGCGTACCTGCTGACCCGAAATCTCTATTACAACGAGCTGGATGTTTCCATTTATGACCTGGATAAGCATGTCAGCCGGATCGCTATTGACACCGGCCACATTGACAACCGGGAAAGCAATGTGATGTGCACGATTTATTCCATTGCCGATTATGAAACCAATCAGGCTCTGAATGTTAAAGGCTTTGGGATTTTTTCTGACAAAAAAATACCGGGATTAAAGTCGAAACTTATCCCGGAAGGGCGCTATCTGACCCAGCGCTTTCTGTATTCGGAAGAAAACTGCCTGGCTACCCTGAGAAACCTGATCCGTTATAGTCATACCCATGACCTTAAACTGGATGATACGGTTTATCTTATTTCTAAAATGGTCAATGTTTCTGCCGCTACCAAATACGATTATTATATGGATCTGCAAATTATGCGAAAATTCTAAAGGTAAAGCTTTTGTTTATCATCCCGCTTTTTGTATATCGCCTGTTTAATCCAAACATGATTTTTGTGAGAAACCATTAAATAAATGCGCATAGATTTTAAAATCCACTTCTAAAAAGACATTAAAAATAATGCGATCAAATTGATCCTCATGTGTCTTGAGAAAATTCATCACCGTTCCCACTGCAATTTCAGCAGCCCGTTGATTGGGAAAGTGAAACACCCCGGTCGATATGCAGCAAAATGCCAGAGTGCGGATCTGATTTTCGACCGCAATTTCGAGACAGGAGCGGTAACAGTTGGCCAGATCCTGTTCCAGTTCCGGCGATAAACCTTCCTGAACGATCGGCCCGACTGTGTGAATCACATACTTGCTTGGCAGATTATAGGCACTGGTTATTTTTGCTTTTCCGGTTGGTTCTGGAAAGTTCTGTGCTGTCATTAAAGCAAAACAGGTTTCCCGTAACTGAATGCCGGCCGCGCTATGGATCACGTTGTCGATGCAATTATGGCCGGGGACAAAGCAGCCCAGCAGCTGACTGTTGGCGGCATTGACAATTGCATCCACTGCCAGCCGGGTGATATCGCCTTGCCAGAGGGACAGTTTGTCACCGAAACAAATCTCCCCCACGCCGCTATTTTTTAAGCCTTCATTCACCGTTGCTATTTGTGAAACCGTTACGATCCCCTTTTCCCGGACTTCTTTTTGGAGCAGTCGGTCCTGCATCACTAAAAACTCCGAATCGATGGGCCCCGGTTCTCGGACATTCATTAATCCCCGCAATAGCCGTCGTTTCTCATCTCGATCGGCAGGAATGGTCAGCTTCCGGTACTGCTCATTTTCACTTGATAATGTATTAATTAAATCGTCCAGTGTTTCTCGTTCTTTCATCTTTTTATTCCTTTTCGGTAATTTCTTAATGTGAGATTTAAATCTGCTATACCCTCATATTACTTATTATAGATGGTAACCACTTGGAATTCAAACGTCAACACGCTAATTCATTGTCCAACATTTTCAATAAACAAAAACCCGTTTCCAACCATTGACTCCAGTTGAAAACAGGTTCTGCATATTATCAGTTCATCTAAATTTTTACAGTTTATTCAAAGTGAACACGGGTTGCATCAAAACGGTCTTGCTGTTTTGCATCCGCTACCGGGTAGCCAATCGGAATGATGGCATAGGGTTGGAGATGATCAGGAACATTCAGAGCTTTGCGGACATTTTCCATCCGGTCTGCCAACGGCGCAATGCCAATCCAGACTGCTCCCAGTCCGAGTTCGGTAACTTCCAGCAGAATATTCTGGGTAGCGGCAGCCATATCGATGTCGGCAAAATCCGGCATCATCATTTCCTTGCGATAAACTGGCACAATCGCCATGGCAGCATCCTTAATGCATCCGCCATAAGGGCTACAGTCGGCTAGGGCGGCCAGGGTTTCTTTGTTTTTAACTACAAAGAACTCCCAGGGCTGCTGATTGGCAGCTGATGGTGCAGCCATAGCAGCTTTTAATAACAACTCGATTTTTTCCGCTTCCACTTCTTTGTTTTCATACTTTCTCACACTGGTTCGATTAAATATTACGCTCATTTTTTCCTCCATATATTTTTTATTTTTACACATCACTACTTTTTTAGAATCTCAATAATTTCGCCGATATAAAGGTCATGATAATCTTTATCGGCATACCATAACTCATCGATGGACCCATCAATAAAGTTTCCCGGATCAATCGGCTGTCGACAGAGTTTTCGGCACAGCATCACGGTTTCGGCTTCCTTGAAATAGGGGATCCCCTCCTGATGTGCAACCGTCAGTCCCGATGCTTTAATTTTATCCTCATCCCGGCCGGATACGGTCCCCATATAGTTGAGTATTTTCTGGTGTTCCTTATGGTCAAAGAATGTCAGTGAAAAATGATCGGATCCATCCACAAATTCCTTAGTGAACCGACTTTTACGGATCACGATATAAGCCACGTTTTTGTTCCACAAAACGCCCATACCACCCCATGATGCTGTCATACTATTGATTTTTCCATCTTTTTCGGCGGTAATCAGCATCCATTCTTTTCCAATTAAACGAAACGGGCTGACATCAAAGTTATCTGCCTTAATTGTTTTAAAACTACTCATTCAAATTCTCCTTTATGGTGCTTTGGCAATCTCCTTGCTTCTCTTTTCATTCCATGCTATTATTTTATCAGTGATTTTCAATAAAACAAGTATGCACTTATTAGTCACTTACTACCCAAAAAGATAGTAAGTATCCATTAAAATATAAAAGGAGTTCTAAATGACCGAAAAAAAACATTTCTGCTGCCCAATTGATGCCACCATCAGCCTAATTGGTGGAAAATATAAAACCAAAATTCTCTGGCACCTGGTTGACAAGACCCTGCGCTTTAATGAACTGCAAAAAATTGTCCAGCACGCCACCCCTAAAATGCTCACTCAGCAGTTGCGGGAGTTGGAGCGGGATGGACTGGTTACCCGGACCGTCTATCCGGTGGTGCCGCCTAAAACCGAATATGCCCTGACCAGTTTCGGTCGGAGCCTTTATCCGATTCTGGATTCGATGTGTGAATGGGGCAAAGATTATATGGCTGACGACGCCACCGACGACCTGGCTAAGGCTGTCAATCAGTAATCAAAACATAATACTAGACGATGTAAAGAAGAAGAAGGAGTACCAATGATATTTTATTTTTCAGCAACAGGAAATAGTCAACACGTCGCCACCCGGATCGCAGCAGCGACGCATGATGAAATCTTTTCGATGACCGATGGTTTGAAAAACGACTTGTCCCAGTTTCAAATCAAACCGGACGAAGCCGTTGGCATTGTTGCACCGACCTATTTTATTGGACTGCCAATTCTGGTTCGAGATTTTCTGGCCAGTCTTGAACTGATCACAAAGAAAAAGCCCTATACCTATTTTGTGTCCACTTATGGCACCACCTGCGGAAATACTGGAGCCGTAGTCAATGATATCATGGCTAAAAAAGGCTTTCCCCTGGATGCCCGTTATAGCATCAAGATGCCAGACACCTGGACCCCGATCTTTGATTTAACCGATCAGGCCAAAATGCAAAAAATCAACAATAAAGCCGATTTACTAATTGATACAGTAATTGATCAGATCAAGCGCAAAGCAAACGGCGACATGATGAAGCGTAAAACCCCGGGCTTTCTGGCGCGGCGGTATTACAAATCCTATGACAAACAACGAACGACCAACCATTTTCATGTGGAAGATAGCTGTGTGGGCTGCAGTCTCTGTGCTGAGCACTGTCCGGTCGACGCCATTACGATGGAAAATGGGAAACCGGTCTGGATCAAAGAGCAATGTGTAATGTGCCTGGGCTGTCTCCACCGCTGTCCCGTGTTTTCAATTCAGTATGGCCAGAACACCCAAAAACATGGTCAATATCGCCATCCTAATGTAAGTAGGATTTAAAGTAGCGCCTTTACCACTGTACCGATTGCTTCGTCAAACGAAATGGTTCGCCCGTCGTTTTCGGTTGGCCCCAAGGGGTAGTCACGGTTAAAGCGGATTAAGGTTGCCTGGTGATTTTCATAGGTCATATTTTCAAAGGGATAGCGGATGATGCCGGGGGTGTTAAACCCCACTCCGAATTCCAGCAGCGTTATCTTTTTCCCCTGGCTGACTTCTAAAAATTCTTTGTATCGTTTATCGGCGGCATACCAGGCCGAATCCTGAACAAAATACTGATTATGACGGAGATTCACATCCATGCTACCACCACAAACCGGACATTTGGGCACCATCGCAACGGGAATTTTGCAATCAACCGTCGCTGCCAGCATCTTTTTAATCATTTCGGCATTATCATACAAGGTATCGTGACAGGCTTTGGCACACTGCATAAAGGCATAATCACCCTGGACTTCAAAGACCTTCTCAGCCGGAAATCCGGCTTTGACAAACTGGCTTTCGACATTGGTAGATAAGACAAAGTATTCTTTCTGCCTGACCAATTCAAAGATCTCCTGATACAGTGATGTAGCCGGCATGGCGTAGCGATTAACGTCAATGTGTCTGGCCCAATGCGCCCAGGATTCCGCTTCGGTTTCAAAGGGATAGAATGATCCGGAGTACATGTCCGTGATCCCGTACTTCTCGATAAAATCGGCAAAGTTATCGGTAAACCGTTTCCCGCCATAATCCAAACCAGCGGCTGCCGAAAGTCCGGCACCACCACCAATTAGAATAACTTCACTTTTTTTTATGGCTTCTCTGGCCGCATTGATGCGCTGCTCTAAATTGTTCATTTCTAATCCTCTTAAATTTCTATTGATCATTTTCTTTTTTTTATTCCCAGATGGTTTTTTAGCCAATGGGACAACAGGTCATACAAGGGCTGCACTTTTCAACGCTGTGGTGTCAATTATCACTATTCAGATGAAGAGTTCAATCATATTGTGATATGGTTTATTCTAACACAAACAAAGGAACCATATGATGTCAAAATTGTGTGTAAAATAATATTGTTCTCCGGCCTGCAGATTTTTGTAAAAAAAAGCATCCGTTGTTTACTCTGACAACAGATGCTTAATAATTATTTAAGACTTGTAAAAAATCATCCCAGAATCGCTTTTTTAAAATTACTCATCATCAATTAGATTGATTGATCCGCATAATAAATCAACATGCTCAGATATGCCGTATTCTCACCGATATTCCGATAGGCATGTGAAACATCCGCTTTAAATCTAATGGAATCGCCTTTTTTCAGGCAGTGTGGTGTATCGTTGATTAAAATTTCGACGACGCCTTCAAAAACGGTGACATACTCTTCAGTTCCCAGAATATGCGCCGGTGAGGACATCTTGCCCTCTGGCGCAATTTCAATCCGATAGGTTTCAAACAGTTTTTTTTCCTCAAAAGGGAAAACCGGGTAATTGATATATTTCCCATCATCTTCTATTAACGGAATAACTGATTCTGCGGAGATGATCATCGTTTCTTCGGATTGGATATTCAACAAAGAAGAAAATGAGGTTTTGTAGCCCTCAGCAATTTTCCATAAAACCGAAATAGTCGGATTGACATCCCCTTTTTCAATCTGCGCCAACATGCTGCGTGAAACACCGGTCGTTTTAGCCGCAGCATCCAGGGTCAATTTTTTTGATTCGCGGATATTTTTGATATTTTTTCCCACAATTAAATTGATATTCAAAAGAAACCTCCTAATTAATCGCTCGATGTATTGACAATATATGAAACTAATAGTACAATATATAAAATTCTTATATATTGTACTATTAGTATACTATATTCATCATCGGAGGTCAATCTCATGTTCAATTTGTTCAATTTTTTAACCTATGCCGTGATTACCGCCATCACACCCGGCCCCAACAATATCATGTCAATGTCAATTGCCAGACAATATGGATTCAAACGTTCGCTACCTTTTAATTTTGGTGTCTTTGCGGGATTTTCGGTAGTGATGCTGATCTGCACCTATTTTTTCGCAACCCTTTCATCCGTGATTCCAATGATCAAGGCACCAATGATTCTAATTGGCGCAATTTATATGCTTTATCTAGCCTGGATAACTTTTAAAAGTACTTCCAAAATCGAAGAAAGCCATGTCAGTAGTGGCTTTCTCAACGGCTTGATGCTGCAATTTATTAATCCCAAAGTTTATCTTTACTGCCTAATCTCGATGGAGGTGTATATCCTCCCCAATTTTAGCAGACAACCGGGTATCCTTTTTGCTTTTGCCCTGTTATTAGCTCTGATCGGTTTTGGTTTTACCCTGTGTTGGTCGGTTTTCGGCACTTTGTTTCAGCGACTTTTCTCAACATATGCCCGGTTAATCAATACCATTCTGGCGCTGCTGCTTGTTTATTGTGCGATTGCGCTTTTTTTTGAATAATTGAGCAGAGGACGGTTTACTTATGTAGACCGTTAACGGATTACTATAAACGATTTTCCAATCCGGATTTGCCGCGGCTGGTTAATTCGAATGCTTACCAGTTTTACTGTTTTATCAAAAAAACGACAGTTGCCCATCAACATAGGACAGCTGTCTGGCGGCTTTAATAATATCCCCATCCATGGCATTGCCAATTAAAAAGGACGAATTTGGATCGTGGCTGGCCATATTATGTTTGACGGTTTGATCGTCGTGATTGGCATAGCAGTAGCGACAGCCGTGACCGCAGCTATTGTAGACGCCGATATCACTGCCCAGCAGACAGTCACAGCCTTCTCGGCTGGTATGACGGTTTTTAGGGACCTTCAGGCTGGTGCCGATGGCCCGCTCCAGAACTGCTTGGGTCATACAGCCCGAGCAGTCAACTCCGTAGGGCGCCAGATCGATCCCTTCACTGCAGCTGCGCAGGGTCATCTGATTTTGTCTGGCAAGGGCGGCAAAAGCCTGGCCGATTTGAGATCGTTCAGCGGTTGTCACCGCCTGGACATCCCGGAAATTACGGCGGGTCTTTTGATAGAGATCAATAAAGCTGATCACACAGTGATCGGTATAGCCTTTAAGGCTACTGGCCATCCGCTCGAAGCTGTCCAGATGGAAATCCAGAGAATATTTTTCCGAAATAAAAATCGGATCATAGCGCCAACCCACTGCCCGGCTGTCCGACACGGTGGACAGCCGCTTAAATGCCTCGATGACCTGCGCCTGGTCTGGCACATGGGGTTCAATGTCTCGGCCATAGGGGGTGATGGTCACAAACCAAAACTGTTTGAAAGCGCTGATTTCTGACAATCGGTCAAGCATCGGGGCGGGATTTTTGGTGCAAAAGGCCAGACAGTCCACTACCTCCGGCGATAACCGATATTGGATGACCTGTTGGGGATAATAAGGATTGCGAACCAAGACAAAGCCGGCTCGGATGCGATTGTAAAACCATTTACTGTAAAATGCCGGGATATCGGTGCGATTGCCAGTGTTTAGGATCATTGAAACTCCTTTCTGAATGTTGTTCGTGCCAATAACGAAACTGCCATAAGCTTAGTGACCAGTTTCGCACGAAACAATTTTTTCGATTTGATATGTTCTTTTATTTGAGCGATGCCGCCACCATTTCCGGCATCGTGATCCGGCCAGTCAATTGGTATCGGCTACGAATTTCCTCATATAGCCGCTCCATCGGAAAGTTAGTCATTGTTTCATCTAACCGCCATTCCCCGTCCGCCAAGATTAGCCGCACGCCTAGTCCCAACTCCATGGGAGCATAACGCACCGCCCTCGTCATGGCCTCCCCACGATAGCGATAGTCCACCGCCAAATCTCGGATCCGCGCCTGTTCCAGAACAACATCCTTCATGGCCGATGCCGGAATGTTCGTTACCCTGCCCCAGGAATGGCAACAGATTCCCCCATCATCGAAGGTATAACGACGCCTAATGCGAAGCATCGCCCACACTCCCAAGGCCGCCCCAAAGACAAAAAATGTCGCAACTGTCCCTACCAGTATCGGTGACAGTCCACCTGGAATACCCAAAATCATTAGCATGGCGGCGGCTGAAAGCAACAGCAGAGTACTGCCTGCGATGGCACCGAAATGCTGGGTCCGGTTACTATGAATTGTCACAGTTTTGTTTGACGGGAATAAACCAGATTGTGATGGTGACAGCCGGCTCCACACCAGTGGATAGCCGGGCAGGGCATTATAGACCACGGCGCGTACTGTTCCGGCTTTGAGAGTCACACAGGGCTGGAAAATTCCACCGAATACTGGCGGTTCCATCTGCGTCCAGAGAAGTGTTTTTTGTTGTTTTCCCCGAAAAACGATCAGGCATTCTGAAGTAATTTCTACCCCGCCGCGGCCTGAACGGGACAGGCTCATGCCAGATAAAAAGAGCAGTATCATCAGCACGCTAATCACTCCGCCAGCGACTTGGGCCCAGAGATGCTCGCCAAATCCAACTAACAGAAAGAAGCTGAACAATAATTCGCCGGCAACCGCTGCCATTATCGCTGTAATTCCCCGTTTATGCCGGGTAACGGGATATATCAATTGGTTTGTTTCGCTTGTCATTTTTAAACCAACCCTACTTTCCATTACGAATAAGCTTTACTAATGCTCGGGCTTTAACTTCGCAGCCATCTGGCACCAGCAATGGTACCAGATCCCGAAACTCCACTTTGCCGCCATAGCGCATGCGCCCGGTGCTTCGGTACAGCACCCTCAGATAGAAACGGCCGTTTTCTTCCAGCAAATTGGCATCCATGGCCTTGAGTGTTTCGCGTTCATTAAAAACAGGCCTCACATTACCCCAAAGCAAAAAGTTCCAACCAATTTTGGTTTCACAGGGATCTTTCATGATCATCCTTTTCAAATACCAGCGATAGAATCCGCGGGCGGCCCAAGGCAGTCCCGCTGCCAACAACAGCGATAACCACCGCCAAAGTGGTACCTCCGGGAACTGCTCATAAAGCACCATGGCAAAAATACCGCCAATGATCGCGAGACACCCGGCCGTAAAAGGTACCAACCAGCGGTTCCGCTTACTTTGCCAGCCAAGCATATCCTGAGCGACCTGCCGAGCCTCCTCAGGAGAATAGGCCCAGCTTCCCAACACCTTTGACTCATCGTAGCGCCCCAATCGTTTTGCCCGCAATGCAATAGCCGGGATCAGCATAATTAAAAACAATAACAATGCAAGCCCCAGGCCCCATATGAGCTCTTCAGCCATCATCACACCAGTTACAATCACCGCTAATGTTGCTAGCAATAATAAACTTAACATCCACTTAAAATACGGTTTCATCACGAATCCTCCAAATTTTATACGATTAGACAAATGCAAAAGTATCCTGAACCATAGGTTCAGTTTTGCCCTTGCTTGTAAATTGCTTCAAGGATAATGAACACGATGTATCCTTCAATTTTCAGACATTGTATCGATTGTTCTTAATTAATATTTCATCATAAAAGAGACCATTTGTAAACCGTTTAGTACCTATTCAAAAAATAAAAAACGACCAAATTATAGCTATTTAGTCGTGTTAAATATTTTATCATATTATTATTTGGCAAACCTCGGGTTTTTCCGAATCAGAATACCGCTGATCGCCAGCAGAATAAAGGTTGCCACAATCCCTGCTTCAAGGCTAAGGCTTCTGCTCATTCATGTCAGTCTGGGTTAACGGCAGCAATTAAAAAACCAGAAACATCGGACGAATGTCCTCTGCTTCTGGTTTTGTGTCATTTTACTTTAGATCTACTAAACTGATTAAACTAATCGTTCCGTTTCTTTAATGATGGTTAACTAATCTCGCAATGTTTTTAATGCATTACTCCAGGCAATCACTTGATCAAAGACATCGTTTAGTGTCCCTTCGTGACGTGGGTTTGGTTTAAAGGTATTATTTTCAAAATCAGTGAAGATCGAAAGCATCACTTGGGCCCGCACATCGGCCATATGGAGTTCGCCGGCGACGTGTCTGAGATGTTCAACCGCCCGGGTTCCCCCGGCGCTGCCGTAGCTCACAAATCCGGCAGCTTTATTCTGCCACTCAACATTCAAAAAGTCGATGGCATTTTTTAATGCGCCGGGAATACTATGGTTGTACTCAGCGGTAACAAATATAAATCCGTCAAATTGCTTTATTTTCTGGGACCATATCTTTGTATGTTCTTTGGTATACTTCTGCATCATTGCCGGAAATGGTTCATCATAAAGGGGCAAATGATAATCTGCCACATCGATTAACCCATAGTTCGCATCACTACGTTTCTGTGCCAGTTCATTAACCCATTTTGCCACTGCTTCGCCATTTCGTCCCGGTCGGGTGCTTCCTAATATTATGCCGATTTTTGTCATCTTGATCCTCCTCGAATCTCTATAAAATAATTTTAAATATGTTTAATATTATTTTACCCGTTAATTATGAAAGAAAGCATAATAAAATCACAAGTATTTTAAGGGATTATGAATTATCACCCGATCT
The DNA here is from genome assembly GCF_963664135.1 of uncultured Acetobacterium sp. Classification (NCBI taxonomy): domain Bacteria; kingdom Bacillati; phylum Bacillota; class Clostridia; order Eubacteriales; family Eubacteriaceae; genus Acetobacterium; species uncultured Acetobacterium sp. The sequence goes on from NZ_OY760905.1 coordinate 809,877, forward strand.
CAAAACGAAAATCTTTCTCGTTTTTTTATTTCTATTTAAATTCACTAGATTGTCGGAGATAAATCAGTAACCCGATGAAGCCACCCATAAAGCCACTTAACAAGCCGCTGATACCATTTCCCATCGCATTGGCAAAGCTGGTTTCAGGGATAGCGATCAAAAAGTAATTAATGGCAAAGCTGATAATAAAACCAATAATCCCGCCGAACAGACCTGCTGTAATTGCATTTTTCATACTCTAAACCTCCTCATTTTGCTGCCAATTGATGACTGTAGCGGGCTGCTTCTTGCAGAATCGGTCCCAACTGGGCGCCAACCTCAGCCGGATCCAGGCTGTTTACCAGAACAAAGCCAAAGAAAATAAAGCCGGGCTGTTGGCCATATTCATCAAAACAGCGATGAACTTCGGCGATTCGTGTTTCCAGAGTCGCATCGGGAGCGCCGGGGGCACCGTTGGTATCAAATCCACCCATTAAAACAATTTTGTTGCCGTATTTTTTCTGCATCTCGGCAATATCATTGGTAGGCTGCACTGAAGTCCAGACAGCCGCTCCGGTTTCAATAATATCTTCAATCAGGGGTTCGCAGTAACCGCAGGTGTGCTGCACTGGTATCATGCCCAGTTCTTTGACAGCATCGTTCAGCCGTTTATGATGAGGTTTGATCAGTGCGCGATAGGTCGCCGGAGACATGAACAGCCCTCTTTCGGTGGCGATGTCATCATAATTTGTAAATAGATCTGGATCATAATACTGTTTGACTTTTTTTGCAAACGCAATTTTATAATCAGTAATGGCTGTCATTAGTTCATTACAAGCCTCCGGTTCTTCGGCCAATGCGATCAAGGCTTCTTCAAAACCCATCAAGGCGGCCAACCGCTCAAACACGCCATTACCACAGCCAAACTCAACGGCTTGGACATTTCTGTCTACCGGCATCATTGCCAGTTCTGTTGCCACAATGGCCTGCCAGTCAACGGCTTCCAGATCCGGAAATTTGACAATCTTCTTCCAGTCGGTGATGGTATCCGCATCCATGATGTGTTCATTGGGGGCCGGAATCGGGGCGCCGCCGCCGGATGCTGGCGTGATCCAGCGAATGCCAAATCCGTCGTAACCGCCGCCTAGCGGGCCTTTTTCAAACCAGGGTCCTGGCAGAGCGCCGAAGCCCAACACGCCACAGTCGACAATGTGCACTGGCGTCCATTCGGTTTCCAGGTGATTGATTGCGTTCAGATAATTCTCCTTCGGTGTTAATGCCATCTCATTCTTCCTCCTCGTTTTTGAATCATTTATTAATTTCATTTTATACTATATTTACGAAAACGTAAATTATACAAGCTGATTGACTTTGATCGTTTGTATCTATACACTATGTATAAAGAGGTGCAATCATATGAAATTATCCGTTGCCGTTATTCAGGAAAAATTGGGCACTGCTGTAAAAGATGCCAATACTGTCATTTCAAGTTCTTTACTGCATTTGGAACGGCCAGTTTTTTACGCTGGTGAAACGGAGCTAGGTTCCGACATATTATATATAACGCTCGCCGAAAAACTCAACCCCAATGCCAACTACCAAGCTGGTTCGGCACTGATCTGCATCGGCGATCCCCCGGATATTTACATCAATGATGAGTTGGAGCTGCTAATTATCGACGATTCCGCCGATATTTTTGAATTGAGCAATACTATTCATCAGATTTTTACGAATTATGAATGCTGGGATCTCAACCTGCAACAGGGTATCCGTGATCAACGCTCCTTACAATATTTATTGGAGCTTTCTGATCCGATCTTTGAAAATGGATTGTCTATTATGAATGCTGATTATTATATGATTGCCCATACCGGACTGGATGCACTGATGGATCAGCAGCAACTGCAATTGGGTGAAGCTGGCAGAATCTCGGTCGAACAGGTCAACTTATTTAAGAATGACCCTAAATACAATGAAATAAAAAACGAGCGGGACGTTTTTCTTTATCCGGCTCAGCTGCTGCCCTTTCAAACCCTTTGCAAGAATATTTTTCTGAATCACGAGTTTGTCTTTCGTTTGATTATCTCTGAGACAAATCATCCCTTTGCCGCAAGTGATGCCGCACTGTTAGAGCACCTGTCCCAACATCTGCTCCGGGATTCCAGCTATTTAGCAAACTTTCATCATGATAAAAACTCGCAACTGGCGGCGTTACTGCAATCAATTATCCTCGGGAATAACTATAGCCAAACCAACCTGACCGCCGAGCTGAAAAATTTGGACTGGCATCCCGATCAGGTCTATTGCGCTGCCTACATCAAGCCCAGCAGCCAGGATATTTATAACGCAACCACCACCTATTTTTGCAATGTGATCATGCAAGATTTCAAGGAAAGCTTTGCGTTTTCGAATAATCAGAGTATTTTTGTTTTGTTCAATGTCTCCCATATTCAGGAATCCCGGGATAGCTACTTCAAGCGGATCAATCGATTGATTAAAGATGGTAATTTCCGCATCGGTTATAGTCATTATGCGGATGGGCTCAGTCATCTGAAGATCTGTTTTCGTGAAGCAGAAATTGCCCTAGAGATGGGCAGCCGTCATCAGCCCCAAAAATGGACCCATAAGTTTTGCGATGCAGTAATCCCCTATATTTTTAATCAAATGACGGAAGAGCTACCGGCTCAATCCCTTTATTCACCGATCATCTTGCGGCTGCAACGTTATGATTTGAAGAATCAAACCGATTATGTCAAGACCCTCCAAGCTTACTTCAGGAACAATATGAATGCGGTGCAAACCGCCAAAGACCTGTTTATTCATCGAGCTACGATTGTTTATCGGCTGGAGCGGATTAAGGAAATTGGTGAAACGGACTTGAAAAATGACGATGATCTTTTTCATGTCAGTCTGACCTTTAAACTAATTGGTTTGGGTTTGAATTAGAATCTTCCCGGTGAAATTAAAAAAAGTTGAGCGTTTGCCTACTCAGCTTTTGTCATTTTTCTTATTTAATTTTTGTCCAATCTTCTTAATTGATTACTTCTGCCAACTCATCCAGCGATTTTCCTTTGGTTTCTGTTTTCACCAGGAATACCGCTACCAATAAACCAATTACGGCCGGAATCACGTAAAAATAAAATGACACCGCATAGCCTTTTCCCATGCCAATAATGATGCCAGCAACAATTGGCGCACTGGCACCACCGATGCGGCCAAAGGCGTGACACCAGGACACTCCAGTGTTTCGGAACTCGGTGGGATAAGCTTCTGCCATCAGTGGCTGAATGGCGGTGATGGAATAGTTTACCGCAAAGCCCAGGAAAATGCAGGCAGTCAAAATCGCACCGAATCCACCACCGACAGTGGCCATGATAACTACTGAAACAGCTGCCACCCCAAAGGATATAATCAGATTCTTTTTCCGGCCGACTGCTTCGGCAACAAAACCGGTCGAACAATTGGCAATAATCGCGGCGGCATTCTGGGCGATTGCCAGTCTGTAAGCTGATGTCAGGGTTAACCCCTTTTCCAGCATTAACGAAGGCAACCAGGCATTAATGCCATAGACAATGAAACAGCCGCAAAAATACATAATCCAGATTGCCGCGGTAATGCGAATATACGGTTTGGAGAACAGCGCTTGGGGACCGGCTTGTTTCAGTTTTGGCGGAACAATTAGTGCGTCCGGATCCCAAACTGTAAACTTACCCGTTGCAATCCGTTCGATATTTTGCAGCGCTTTGACCGCTTTTTCCTGGTAGCCCTTGTTGGCCGCAGATTCCGGCATTTTAAAGTACAGAAAAATCGCATAGACCAGTGGGATTCCGCCAATCAAGTAACACGGCCGCCAGCCAAAGACTGGTACAATGGCAGTTGCAACAAGACCCGCCAACACCCAACCGACAATCATCCAGGCCGATGAGCAGCAATTTCCCGCCTGAGATTGACAATCACTCCCTGGGGCAGACAGTGACAAACCATTTTTCCAGCTCTGACCAGATCATTCATGGCAAAGGCTGAACCAATATGGGCAGCCGACCACTTTGCCACCAAACCTTCAATTCCCAGTCGGGTCATGCCTCGCTCTTTCAGTCGCCCATGGCACTGCCTTGTTTCATCGTGATATTGGATGGTTTCCCTGTTTCTTTATAATTTTCTGCAATGGCCACCGCAATTTCTTCCGGCCAGCCGGACAAACCCATGCCAGCGACCCCAACGGTTGCATTGTCTGGTATTAATTTTGCTGCTTCTTTTGCTGTAATAAATTTCACCATTATTTTCCCTCCTTGTAATGTTTATATTTATATAAATAAGTAAAAAACGATAATTACCGCTTTTATTTACATTATTCATATTTGATAATAGAGTCATTTCCCCAACAATTGCTGCGATTGCAGCCAGTTTCCTGATTTTTATGTGTAAAAAACTGAACTGATCGGTTCGCAAGGTTAAGGAATAATGTGTCACACATTATCCCTTAAGCGAAACCGATGCAGTTTATTTTTCAGGAGTTCCGCCTGTCCTGAGAGTTCTTCACTAGCAGCCGCACTTTCTTCTGCCGTAGCTGAATTCTGATGAACAACCTGGGCTACCTGTTCAATGCCATGATTGATCTGGGCTATTTCTGACGCTTGTTCATTGGATGCGATCGCAATATTTCCAACCAGATCGGTTACCTTACCAATTCCATCGACCATTGATAAAAGAGCAGTTGCCGTTTCATCCGCAATCTCGGTTCCCCTCTTCACCTTGTTAATTGAACCTTCAATTAAAATAGTTGTCTCCTTAGCAGCGTCAGCGCTTCGGGCTGCCAAAGTCCGCACTTCCTGAGCGACGACGGCAAATCCCTTGCCATGCTGGCCGGCTCTGACTGCCTCAACCGCTGCATTTAAAGCCAGGATATTTGTCTGGAACGCAATATCATCAATCACTTTAATAATTTTTGAAATATCCATGGATGACTGATTAATTTCTCTCATCGAATGCTGCATCGCACTCATTTGCATATTTCCGTTTTCAGCACCAAGTTTAGCGTTTTTTGATAGTCTTTGAGCTTCATTAGCATTCCTGGCATTGTTTTTTGTCTGAAGAGCTATTTCTGCAATCGAAGCAGTCAATTCCTCAATGGTGCTGGCCTGCTCTGTTGACCCCTGAGCCAGCAATTGACTGCCACCGGACACCTGATCAGCTCCTGAGGAAACCTGTTCAGCGGAATCATTAATTTCACTTAACAGTTCATTTAGTGTCGCTACAATACTATTCAGTGCATCCGAAATATCAGAAAAATCACCCTCGAATCGATCAATGGAACCCAAATCCAGATTGCCCTGACTAATTTCGCCGGTTATTTGTTTGATCCGATTTGTAATCCAGTTGAGGTATTCTTTAGTCTGATTGACCGATACTTTTAATTGATTAAATTCACCGTGATATTCCCCTTCTATTGCAATGTGAAGGTTTCCGTTAGAAACACCTGACATGACTGCGATCACCTCGTCCAACGGCTGTTTGATTTTTTCCAGGATCGTATTCATCCCACTAATCAAGGTTTTCCAGGAACCGTTAAATTTAGTTTCATCTGCTCTGGCACTGAGATTTCCATCAATAATTTCTTTAATGATCCACGTGGTATTTTCAATCAGACTGCTGATTGAATTTTTCACCTGTATCATATTTCCTCTGATTGAATTAAACTGCTGATAGGCATCCTGGGTAAATTCATCAGGTTCTTCAACATCTAAATCGAAGTTCAAATTACCATTTGCAAGGCAGATCAGATTATGCAAAAGTCGGTCAACTTCTTTTTGATTATAAGCGGATACACTCATCACTGGGGTTTGATCCAGTGTCAGTTCCAACACATCGGTGGTGTTTTTGCCATTTTTATCTTTCAGAAAAGCAATATCTTCTTTGTAATATTTCCCTCTCGCTTCAAAGTTTGTTGTATTCAAGCCCTTTTCAATTAACAGCCGGCGGGCACAGTTTTCATTTCCACACATGTTGGATCCCGATACGCTGCAATCCATCCCGATTGCCAATTCCCGCTCGGTAATGATTCCTTTGGCGAGCAAATAATTGGCCATACTTTTATTGACATATTTGTATTTAAAATCGCTGTCTGAAACTAATAGCGAGTATGGAAGTGCATCCAAGATGGCACCATAGAATTCTTTCTGATCCGTTTCTTTTTTTACTGCCACTTGCTGATTATTCAAAATTTTATAGAAACCACCCGAAAGCAATGCTGCATGATTATCATGCTCTCCGTCATTTTGTGACTCAAGTAAATTTAAAGAATTCCGGATTTTAATTAAATTATTACTGAGCTGATCCGTTTCTGAAACGGATTGAATTGCAAATGAAAAATTTCCATCTGCAATCATTTGGGCAATCTGTTCTTGGTCATCTTTTTGTTTTTTAATCGCTTGTATAGAATTTTCCAAACTCAATATTACGCTGTTGTTGTTTTTAAATATAATCCAAATCAAAATAGTTGCAGCTGTCAAGCCGATGCCAAAAACAAAAATAAGTTTGACATCAATCTGATTAAGTATCTCCCCCGCTGTGATTAAATCAGCTAACCAAAGAATGAAGCTCACAATACTTAATATCATTATAAATAACGGTAACCCTTGTCCTGAAAACAATCTTGAACCGGGTTTTCTTGTTGATTTCATCTATTCCTCCATGATCAGCAAAAATTTAAAATGCAGTTCTGTTTTGATTCAATAAAAATTTGCGCTCGAAACAGAACTGCAATGCTTCAGGAATTAGTTAATTTGTTTCGACTTTTAGATTTGCGGTTTTACCCGCTTCAATTTCTTTACGCATATCGATGACATCACTATCTTTCATTTTCATCATCAGTAGCGGTAAAATAGCAACTGCGATCAGAATAGCCGGGATAATAAAGAAAGCCGTCGACATATTGCCAACAATCTGATCAGTTACGGTCATTTGCGCACTGTAGCCAATGAAACCAAGTACAGCGGTGATAATTAGACCACGGATAAAAAGTGACATTTTAATCGAAAAACTGAGTAATCCCATAATAAAACCGGTGGTGTTTTTCCCGGTGGAGAATTCTGCATAGGTTGCTGCATTTGCATAAAGACTGGTTGTCAGTCCAAAAGAAATCCCGTAGAATAACTGGCTGATTCCCAGACAGACCATAACGCCCATAAGATTCGGGGAAACCATCATTGCGATAACAATCATTGCTGCTGCGCCACCCATTCCTAATACAGTTGTCATTTTTGTTCCCAATTTTTCCACAAAAGTTTTTGATAAAAGGGCACCAATCAGGCAGCAGATGTTCATTACCAGCAAAAGATTACCAATTGCAGCGGGATTGCCAATAACAAGTTTACAGTAGTATGCGGCTAACGCCATCATCATATAATAACCACTGAGGCGGAGAAACTCACAAACCAGGACTGAAATTAGCGGTGGGTTCTTCCCAACGCCCTTGAACATATCTGCAATCGTCACCTTCTGCTTAGCTGCCGCTTCTTTTGACACTTCCTGAGGCTTATCATAACCGTCGGTAATTTTAAAGTGGATCAGGTAACCAATACACATTAAGACACTGGTAATGAGGGCAGTTATTGTATAACCAATTAACTGACTTTCTCCGCTGCCAAAACTGACGGCAAAGAATCCGATCATCAGAATGATCAGTTTGGATCCGCCAATTCGTCCGGCATTCATCCAGGCCGAAATTCGGCCCGAAATATGTGCACGTTCGGTCGGATCATCGGTAACGGCACCAGCAAGGGCACGGCTGGCGGTATAAAAAATATTCCATAAGGTATGCGAAATAAGATAACAGATTGTAAAGACGATGCCCGCTGTTGTGGCTGAACCAACACCAGTGAACTCCATAACAAAGAAGACTGATGCTACCCCAGGGGCAAATAGTAACCAGGAGCGGTATTTTCCCCATTTCATGTTGGATTTATCGACAATACCACCGGCAATAAATGCAGTTATTAAATCCCCCATTGCCGTAATGGAAATGATGGTTCCGGCCATAGCGACATTGAGTTTCAAAACATCTGTTAAGAACACCATCATGAAATAGAGTTCAATGCAAACCATAAACGAGAAGAACATATCACCGATACCATAAAAATTCTTAATTTTATTATTCATTCTGATCATTTTTTTCGATCCTCCAGATCTAATTTGTTTTAATTTATTGTTAAACGTTTTCTTCCGATATCAAATCACCTGCTCAGCTGCCCAACCGGAACTCGAAGAGAATCTTCGAGACCGTCGGGTTTATTTCTGAATAACTTGTTTAACGCATATCAGTTACGCTTAACAATCAGAATTAATCGGGGGCAAATGACTAGGCAACCATTTCTTTGGCTTTGACCGCAGCAGAACCGGCATCCGGTGCATAACCATCGGCACCAATTTCTGTAGCGTATTCAGGGGTCACCGGGGCACCGCCAACAATCACTTTCATCTCCGGCAATTCCGCTTTAATTGTTTGAACGGCTTCTTTGAGGGCCGGCATGGTAGTTGTCAGAAGACCAGAACAGGCAACCAGAACCACGTTAGCATTTTCATTAACAGCCTCTACAAATTTTTCAGCTGGAACATCAACACCCAAGTCCACCATATCAAAACCAGCGCTTTCAATCATCATCGCAACCAGGTTCTTTCCGATGTCGTGAAGATCACCGGCAACAGTTCCAATGATGCAGGTTCCTAATGAGGTGGAGTCCGCTCCAGCCATTAATGGTTTTAGCACCTCGACACCTTTTGACATCGCTTTGGCGGCAATCAACATTTCTGGCACAAAGATTTCACCGGCTGAGAATTTATCCCCAACTACGCCCATGGAGGCGATCATCGCGTCCAAAATGTCCTGAACTTTGTCGCCAGCATCCAGAGATTCCTGAACGGTGGCTGCCACTTTTTTTGATTTACCGGTTTCTACTAGAACTTTTACTTCTTCAATTTTTGACATGTTATTTTCTCCTATTTATTATTAAATTTGATCATATCCAAATTATAAAAACGAACAATCCTTGCTTTGATGTCGGTTTTCGCAAGCCATTGTGTAAATCGACATCAAAGCTAATGGCAGTTAATTTTTATTTAACAAAAATACCTTCACGGTAGGCGCTGATGTATTCCATACAGTATTCGTCCTCGCCCATCATGGCTTCAGTAGCGAACAGCATTCCCATCATATCCTTGTTCAAAGGATCCAAAATGAAACTATCCATGCCGGCGCTCATCGCTAAAACAGCAAAGGCCTGATTAGCAATCCGTCGGGCCGGCAGATTGAAGGAAATGTTGCTGACCGCTCCGGTAACGTGGATGGTCGGATATTGGGCTTTGATACCGCGAATGACCTCAGTCACCATCTGGATTCCATCTTCGGAGGTACACAGCATTTCAATCAGGGGATCAATATGCATCCGGGATGGATCGATCTTGTAATCCTGGCATTTTGCCATTAAATCGGTAAAAACATCCAAACGATCTTTCGCGGTTTTGGGGATTCCCTTATCGCTATTTAAGAGCGCCACGCATTCCCATTTGGTATCCGCCAACACTTTAAAGGCTATGTCCACCTTATCGCCCTCTAATGAAACCGAATTAAACAGTCCCGGTTTGTTACAGTATTTCATCGACTCGATGCAGGTGTAAACGTTGGGGCTATCTACCGCAATCGGTACATCAGTGGCATCCTGAACGATATCGATTAACCATTTCATGGTTTCCAGTTCAATGTCATCATCTACTGATGCACAGACATCAATAAAGTCTGCACCGGCTTCGGCCTGTTTGATGGCCAGATTTTTAATAAATTCGGCATCCTTAGCCGCAATGGCTTTGGCGGTTGAGGGGATCGCTCCGTTAATTTTTTCTCCAATAATGATCAATGTTTAAACCTCCAGCTCGGGAATATAATCGATGCCGGCTTTTTTAGCATCCATAAACGGTTTCCCGTGTTTTTTGATGAATTCCAGACAGATGGCCTCATTCGGCGGATTCAAACTGTAGGCAACAGTGGCATCAATGATCAGACCGGTTCCATCACTGGCCAGCATGTTCATCCAGCGAACCACCATTTCTTCGATTTCCTGGCGACTTGAACCGGCTTTTCCCAATACACCTTGGGTATCGAGACCAGGCATAAAAACGATCTTATCGCCAAACTCTTTTTTGACCTGAACGAGATCATTACAAGGCATGACGCTGTCCCAACCGTCAAAACCACATTCCAGCCAATCTGGAATAATCTTTTCAATCCGGCCGCAACTGTGATGCAAAACATACTTGTAGCCGATTTCACGAGCTGCTTCAACAATTCGTTTGTATCGTGGAAACAGGTACTCTTTGTAAAAATCGGTGGATAAAAATTGTGAAGCTTGGGTTGCCATATCATCGTGATAGACCAGGATGTCCGGTTGGGCAATTTCAAATACTTTTTTAAACAGGCGGATTTTATGTTCAGTAATCGCCTCAAGCACTTCCCCAAATTCTTCTGGGTCTTCCATGCAGGCACAGAGAGCATTTTCAAATCCCATCAGAATATGGGTTCGCTCAAAAATTCCATTAAGAGATACGTATTGGGTCATTTTTTGTTCCCGATTAGAGAAAGCTTTGGTCTCTTCGATCATCAGGATAAAATCGAACTTGTCCAGATCAGGGATATTGATTTTTTCTCGCCACTCGTCCAGATCCTCAAATTTGATATCGCTGGTGTCTGGATGGGTAATATTTAGCGCTGTTGGACAGCTGATCCAATGACAGCCCCAGGCATCATCTCCGGTGGTCATAATTGGCCGTTCGACAATATAGTCACGGATACCATAGGTGTCATTACCCAGATGGGGAATCCAGTCTGGTTGTTTGTGCTGAAAAATCAACTCCATGTTTTCGCGTTCAGTCATTTGTTTTTTCTCCTTTTACTTTTTTTACAATACAATAATTTGACACAAGAACAACATGTGCACTATACTAATGACACATCTGTTTTCTGAAATCGTTGTTACCAGTATTATCTTTCTTTTTACTAAAAAAATCATCGGACGGTCGGACAGAGAAAAATCAAAAAATACTGTGCAGACGGCACAATAGATAAAAACAGGAGAGTTTTATGGAAATTTCGTTGCAGATTGTCTTGGAGAAACTGAATTTAAGTGCCAACACGGCTGAACTGAAAGCCCCGCATCAGTCCGTTTTTAGTGATGTGCGCCTGATTTCACCTGAGCTATCGGTCTTAAAAAGTGGGATTTTATATGTCGGTGAAGTTCAGTCTACAAATGGAATGAACTACGAATCTGGCTGTGGACTGTGTCTGCTGAACGATTCCGGAAAATTCCCCGATGATACGCTTTTACCCTGTGACACGCTTTTGATTGGTGTTAAATATTCCCTTTTTGAACTGTTTAATCGCATCTCTCAACTATTTTACGAGATTCGCACCCAGTTTGAAAAGCTGACCCAAGCTATCCTTCAGAAAAAAGGCCTCCAACAGGTAGTTGAAATTATTTCGGAAGTCTGTGGTAACCCGGTTTATCTGGTGGATACTAGTTTTAAGGTGCTGGGCATCCACGGGCCGGAAACGATGCCGGAAATGAGTGCCAACTGGCGACGGCTGCTCAGTGATGGTTATCTGCCTTACAACATCGTGATGAACCTCATCGAAAGCAACGAACTGCAATCCATGGAATCTGGTCTCTGTGCTGATCTGATCGTTTCAAAATTTTTCTACACGCCGTTTATCAACTATAACATGCGCTATAAAAATAAACTTCAAGGACATTTTTTTGTGGTCGGGATGCTCAAAAAAATCACCCCGGGGGATGTAGAGCTGACCAATCTGGCGGGCCCCTATGTCCTTGATGCGATCCGATCCGACCCGCATTTTCAAACCACTCGAGGTCGTTATTATGAGCATTTCATCATCGATATGCTGGAAGGCAAGCCGATGCAGTTGGCTCACATTAAAAATCAGGTCAGTGCCCTGAAGCTTGATTTCAACGATGCCTACACCGTCGTCAAGATCAATCCCCAGCTTCATGATGAACTACGGAATGAACAAATCTCACGGCAGCTCGAACATATCAACGGCTGCAAACCGGTTTTTTATAAAAATGCCATTGTTGCTGTTTTCCCTAAACTTCAGCGCCAGCAAACCAGTCTGATCAATAAATTAAGAGCTTTGAGCAACAGTATCAACGGCACCATCGGTATCAGCGATGAAATCCAGGGGTTTGCCAATCTTCATCACCTCTATATTCAAGCTGCCACCGCCATCATCTTGGGACAACAGCTGGCTTTGCCGACCACGATTTATCGCTATCAGGATGTGATGCGCTTTCACCCGTTTCTTGGGTTTGATAAGAAAGATGAACTGGCCGCTATGTGTCATCCGGGGATGCTGATCCTTCAGGCCTATGATGCCGAACACGAGACCAAATTTGTAGAAACCCTGGAAACCTATTTAAAGCATGAACGGCACAGCCTGCCCACCGCTACGGCCCTCCATATTCATCGCAATACCTTAAGCTACCGACTGGAAAAAATCAATCAGCTCTTTTCTTTTAATCTGGATGACCCTTTTGAACGGGAACGACTTCTGCAGACATTGAATATTGTTTCCTATCTCAACCACGCTTCTTTCTCATCCGAATTATGACCACCAGTTACGCAGTCTGGTTATCTTTAATCCTAATAAGCAAGTAATTAAACAAATTTAAAAAAGGATAGGTGCTTCTAAAAGCCCTATCCCTTTTGGTGATGATATCTTTATTTAATTTTATCAATGTAATTCCTGCAAATGCATTTTTTCCTCCTTTGCTAATTATGCACTTACTATTTGTTTAATTAGTATTTACACAGTTAATATATTAGCTTTTGCTTGCTTGTCAAGCGCTGTAATAAAAACCAAATTTCGACGATTTATTTTTATCAAAAACAAAAGACACGCAATAAATGATTATCTTCTTCCATTAACTGCGTATCTTATTATTTCTTATTTTTTTAATTGGTTCGTTCTGAAATGTCCCGATCAGCATTGCGAATTAGCTAGAAACTGCTGTTGGGCTGTTTCAGGAATTCGATTTCTGCTGGTGTGGACACTCGATTTAGCAAGGCGTTGCGATGGGGATAACGGCCAAATTGATCGATGATCTGCTTGTGCATGATTTCAAATTCCAGGGTCAAGGGATCGCCCAGCTGCTCAAAAAGAGGCAAAGCTTTTTGATGAACAAACGCTGACTCCGAATGCATGAAGGGCATCAGCACAAATCGTTGCTGTTCCTGGGAAAGGCTGGCAAACTCCGGTTGCCGGACGGCTTCCTGGGCCAATACAAGTGCGATGAGATCTTGGGCAAACGCCTTTTGATGATCCCGGTTTAAATTTCTGGAAAACTGATCCAGCAGAATGATCTCCGCCAGCCGGCCATCCATGGTTTCTCGCCAGTCGGATAACAGACCGTTGCAGCCGTCAATCCAGAGATCATAAAACGCTGATCTGATTTCCTCGTCGAAGGCTCCGTTCTTTTGAAACCAGAAAGGCTTGTTCTCCGGTTTGAACCAAAACGCCAGCACCTTCTGGCTATCGTCCTAGCTTGAATTTTTCCCGGTCGTCTGGGGAAATACCTCTCCCAAAATATCGTTTTTCAGATCAAGACAAGCTTGATAAAGAGCTCTGGCCGCAGGAAGATGTTTTTCCTTGAAGCCCGGGTCAGTGATTAACGCCAGATTAACCTCCACCCCGGATTTTGAGGCAGCGGCGGCGGCCTCAGCCAGATAAACTCCGCCGACCAGATCTCCCAACACTCTTGAAAAACTGCTTCCGATGATTTTCTCGATCTGCACCAGCAACGTATGGCAATGGCTAAGAATGGTCAGAAAAGGTTCGGTCGCACCTTTCATTGCTTCTTGATAAGCTTGGGGATCAGCTTTTTTATCTTTGGCTGCTGCAATCACCCGGCTATAGGCAATAATATCCTCATCGGCGAGATCCAGGCAGGCTGTCCGAAGCCGTTCCCCCACTGCCAGAGATTCTTTTAGTAATGCGTTTTCCCCATGTTTTCTCAGGCTGCCGTCACAGGACATTTCCAGCAATGCTGCTGCCATCGCTGCCGCTGTTGCTGCTGCACTGCCAGCCGCCGGACTGGGAAAATCACAAACCGCCATTTTTTTCAGATAAACATCCACCGTTAAATCCTTTATCTTATCCATTAAAAACTCCTTTTCCTCTAACAGACATTCTTTTCTTAATTATATAATCGATCAGACTATTTTATCTTATATTTTTATACAATAGGCAATAAGGCTAATACCACCATTACCAGTGGAATCACCACGCTGCTAGGGAAACTCGCCGCGGGCAAACACAGAACCCGTCTTCAACGATCCCGGATGATACTTCGATAGCATTACAGCCATTTTCCTCAAGCATTTTGGCAATTTTAACCGCCTCGTCAATGCGCATCCCATCGGCAGATTTTTCGTAGGCATGATTTTTGCCAGCATTGGATAGTCGCCCACCCATTTTCGTCGCTCATCCCTTCATGGGTTGCCAGATCGGACGATCCGATTATTTAAAGTGATTCCGGCCAGTTTTGCTTCATTAAATACCTCATTCATTTTGCCTCAATCCTTTCTCCGTATTTTTCGTCTTATCTTTAGTTTTTACCACATTGTCACCTATGCTAACTCATTTTATTAAAATAGTGAATAACATCGACATCGGAAAAACCCAGGGATTTTTTGTGCATTGGCTTTCACCGGGTTATCAATAAACGATAATGTTCTTTTTAAAAATATCTTGATCAAATATTTTTAAAATGTGTCGGAGAGGGTATTCATTTAATAACCGACATAATATTGAGGAGGTAATTGCTAATGAATATTGAACACGTCATCAAAAACCTGAAAAAAATTGATGGATCCCGGGATATCTGGCGGGATATCATCAAAGCATTCGAAGGATATTCCTTCAATGGGGTGGCTGAAGTCTCCATTGAGTCCCAGATGGATGATGAAATCGTCCAGGCTTTTATCGATACGGAAGGGGCTCCGGTAATCGAAATTGCTTTGGATCAATGGGCCGATGGCAGCTACGTGGTAATCGACGCTGCGCAAATCCGCTAATCTTAAGTTTTTTCCTTAAAAGAAAAGCACGCTTAAAGTGGTTTTATGTTTCCATTTTAAGCGTGTCTTTTATTTCTGATAACTGGGAATATAGGTATTAGTTAGTTCCTTATTGCAGATCAGTTCTTTACTCTTATTAAAAACGCCTCTTGTAAATATTGGTGCAAAAGCGTTTATTTTCATTCATCATTATCTAACATACGAGATGCCGAACGTTTTCATATTAAACGTTTCATTGCGGGGCTTTTTCAAGCGACTATTTTTTAGTATTTATCCATTTCGGAATGGTCGAGAATAATCCGGGGAAGTTCTTTCTTTACTGGCTGTTTAGTGATACTGACTGACTTTTTATCCACCATCCCCAGACCGATCTGATCCTGATCCTTTAGTCTAAAATAGCCCACCATCTGTTTGAGCATCTCGGCCTGACCGGTGAGTTCTTCACTGGAAGCGGCACTTTCCTGAGCAGTGGCCGAATTAGATTGAACAACTTGGGAAACCTGTTCAATGCCCTGAGTGATCTGGGCAATTTCTGAAGCCTGCTCATTGGAAGCTTGGGCAATGTGTTTCACAATTCCGGTGACTTTCTCAATTTCCTGCAGTATTTCATTGAGGCTTACCGCAGTATCATCCGCGATAGTTGTCCCGATAGACACCTTTTCAATGGACCCTTCAATAAGGTTGGCCGTTTCTTTGGCGGCTTCTGAACTTCTTGCCGCCAGGGTTCGAACTTCTTCCGCCACAACCGCAAAGCCTTTTCCGTGCTGACCGGCTCTTGCTGCTTCAACGGCAGCATTGAGAGCTAGGATATTGGTCTGAAAGGCGATATCATCAATGACTTTGATGATTTTTGAGATATTTTGAGAAGAAACATTAATTTCCCCCATGGCAACGATCATTTTCTTCATCTGACTATTGCCAATTTCAGCATCTTCCTGAACCTTGTTGGTGATATTATTGGCTTGGTTGGCATTAACGGCATTCTTTTTGGTTTCCTCTGCTACTTCTTCAATCGAAGCGGTGAGTTCCTGAATGGCGCTGGCCTGTTGGGCAGCACCTTGAGATAGAATCTGACCACCACTGGAAATCTGCTGGGCACCCACTTCCACCTGTTCTGCTGCCACATTGATGTCAGACATAGTAGCACTTAAATGAGTAGTGATATCATTAAGTGCCATTTTTATTTCAAAAAAATCACCCTGATAAAAGGATGTAATCTCTCGATTAAGATTTCCTTGCTGGATTTCCTTCAAAGTTTTAGTTATTTCATCGACATAGCGTTTCAAAAACTTGACGGTTTTGTTCAGTGCTTTTTTGATTTCGACATGATCTCCTGAATATTCCCCTACCATTTCAGCCTTTAGATTGCCTTTTGATAGTTCTGTCAGAGCATGTGAAGCTTCAGAGATGGGGGCAATCACTGCATCCAGGGTCTGATTGAATCCAACAATGACCTTGGCATATTCTCCTTTGAACTGGGTAACATCACCCCGGTAACTTAAATCTCCCTGAGTGGCGTTTTGGGTCATGGTCTGGGTTTCTTGAATGAGCAACAGAATGGTTTCGATCATCTCAATCTGGCTTGGAATCAAGGTATCATTTTCACTTTGCTTGCCTAATTTCTTCAGGTCTTCCAAATCGCTGAGGTATCCTTGGGCGATGTTATTCGTTACCATGATAATATCCCTGAACTGATCCACTACTTGATTGATAGACTGGGAGATTTCACCAAAAATTCCGGTGTACTGCCCCTCGATTTTTTGCGAAAAATCGTTGATGCTAATATGAGAAAGGACCGTATTTCCTTCGGATAATGCCCCCAACCCATCGATACAGGCATTAATGCTGTCTTTGATGACATTGAAATCGCCATTGTAGGGTTCAGTAATTTTCTTTGGTATTTTGCCGTCTCCGAACAGATTGATATATTCACTTGCTGTTCTAAGCGGTTGAACAAGCCCAGACACAACTTCATTGATGCCCTCAATAAAATCTTGATAGGAGCCAGATAAAATTGTTGGATCCCCTTTAAAATTAAAGTTACCATGATAAGCGATTTCCGTGCCGGTTTTTTCCATTTCTGAGTATAAAAGATTCAGCTGTTCAACAATATGGATCAATGAATGTGCCAGCACATCTTTTTCAGACTGGGGCTGGATTTCGATCTTCAAATCTCCGTTAGCGAGGCTTTCAGCGGCGTTCGCCAGATGTTTCCGATTCTCGACCATAGCAATAAATGATGCCATCATCTGTCCCAGTTCATCTTCAGATCTTCCCTTGAATTCCTTTAACAGATGCAAATCAAAATCTGTTTCACCAAGAGCCATTCGATGAAAGACTGCGTTGAGTTTGAGGATCGGCTTGGTCATTGTTTTGCCAAAAGCAAGCGCTATCGGAATACTGATCCCGATGATAACAAGGGATACGACGCAGATCATTAAGCCTAGGGTACTTAAAGTCTGTGGCAGATCTGTACCGTTTTGATTAATGATGACATTTCTGGCCATCAAATAGGAAGCGATTCCTGAAACCGCTATACCAGTAATTGAAAAGATAATAACTAACAGGGAGATTTTGCCGGCTAAACCAGATTTCAAATTTTTTTGAGTACGCTCATAATTTTGTTGATTTTCACAATCCATCTTCATTTCCTTTCTTGATTTCCAATGCATCTGTTATTGAAATAATTGCACACGATTACAATGCGTTCCTTTCCTTCCATAACTTTTCAGGAAATTCAAAACGAACATACAGTTTTACTAGACTGATCATACTAGCATTATAATAGCAATGCTATAAATTCTGATTCGTTTTAAAATCACCTATTCTTAGATTTACTTCTTTACACTTGTGTATACAACTATTGTTTTAGGCTATCACTATTTGATTATCATGTCAATATTTTTCTGTTTTAATGCAAGATATTCCACTCAATCATCCGTAAATCAGAAAATTAATAATCAGCCATATTAATTAGTTAAATTTATCGATTTTGCTAAAAATATATATTGATAAACCCACTAAATATTACAGCTTTTTTCTGACATTTTAATAAAATAATTAGCAAATATTAGTTTTTTATTACGATTATCCAAAAATAAATCAGAATATTTTATCTTTAATTTTGTAATGTATCAACTACTCCAGAAAGCCCAGATGTTGCCGTATTAAAAAAGCCCCGGACGCCTTCTTGACAATCGTCCAGAAGAGCACCGGGGCAAGCATTTTAAAGTTATTATCGATTAATGGAAACGGCCAGTGATGCGATGGCTTCGACACAATTATCAATACCCAGGACACCACTGTCCAGACACACATTATAGGTGTCTAAACTGGCCCATTTTTTTTCGGCATGACTGTTATAGAATTCGGAACGGCGCTTGTCGGTTTTTCGCAACATTGCCAGGGCTTCGTTTTCGGGAATGCCATATGCTTCTATCGCTCTTTTAATGCGTGCCTCATTATTGGCATGGATAAAGACACTCAAACAATTCTTTCGATTCGCTAAAATCTGGGTGGCGCAGCGTCCCACAATCACAGCATTTTCAGTCAGTGCCAATTGGTTAATAATGTCACTTTCGGCGCAGAATAATTTCTCTGACAGCTGCTGTTTATCTGTATATCGGATCGCTCTGGACATGGCGTCCACCACGCCGATGGTGGCGGTCTCTTCCAGATGCTCAATGTAATCCGTTTGGATATTCAGTTTTTTAGCCGCCATGGCAAGAATTTCTTCATTGTAAAAGGCATAGCCTAATTTTTCCGCTAACTGGCTGGCGATTTGCTTGCCGCCACTGGCGTACTGCCGTTCAATTGTGATAATGCGATATTTTCCCATTTTTTCTCCTTCTTTTAGTGAATACGAATTGTTCTATTCAAATGCCAGGACTTCCTTTTCGAAGCTTGTTTGTTCCAGCTTTGGTCGTTTAAAGAAAAAGGACAAGAATAAGGCAATGGCACTGATGATCGCTGAAACGAAAAAGGCATGATTGATGCCGTAAATAGTGGCCAGTTTAACCGATTCGGAGGTGACCGCCGGTCCCAAATCCTGAAGATAATCTTTGGCCTGGTTGGACATTACCACCACCAGCGCAGCGATACCGATGGACGCCGCCACCTGTCGCAGGGTGCTTGACAGGGCGTTGGCATGAGGAATCAGCTCCAGCGGAATCGTAGCCAGCCCGGCCGAGGTAATCGGCATTAAAATAAAGGACAGCCCAAAAGACCGCATGGTGTAGAGCAGCATGATTTCAAGATAAGGCGTATCCATTGTCAGGGTGGTCAGCATGAAGGTGACTACCGTCAGGATTGTCAAGCCAATAATGGCCAGCGGTTTGATCCCAATCCGGTCACTGAGCTTGCCAGTAAAGATCCCCATTAAACCCATCAGCAACGAGCCGGGCAGCAACAGTAGCCCTGCTTCTAAGGGACTGAAGCCACGGATCGTCTGGAGGTAAATCGGCAGCAGCATCATCCCGCCATAAAGGGCTACCTGCAAAATGATATTGACGATAATCGTATAGGTAAAATTAAAGTCTTTGAAAACCTTCATTTCCAACAGCGGATTTTCTTTTTTGCGTTCATGAAAAACAAATACCGTCAGGCACACCAGCGAAATGGCCAGGAAGCTCAAGACCACCGGATCATTCCAACCTTTGCCGGAAATCTCATTGACGCCGTAAAGCAAGGTCCCAAACCAACACTGGAGGTAATCACCCCGAAGGTATCCAGACGTGCCTCCCCTTTTTCGTTTTTAAAGCTAAAGAAAAAGAACGCCACCATCATCACCCCAAAGCCAATGGCTGTCATGGCGTAAAATAAGACATGCCAGTTATAATATTCAATCACATAGCCGCTGTTGGTCGGTCCCATGGCTGGGGCCAGGATCAAACCGACGCCAAGCAAACCCATGGCGGCACCCCGTTTTTCTACCGGAAAGGCGGACATGAAAATGTTCATACTCAGGGGCATTAACAAGCCGCCTCCGACGGATTGAAGAATCCGGCCGATGAGCATTACTTCAAACCCCGGGGAAACAGCACACACATAGGAGCCAATCGTAAAAAAGGCCATGGCGGTGATAAACAGCTGTTTGTAACTGAACTTCTGGACCAGATAGGCGCTGACAGGAACCAGTATCCCACATACCAGCATGTATGCGGTGGCCAGCCACTGCGCCGTGGCGGCATCAATATTGAATTGTTTCATAATTTGGGGCAGGGCAATATTAATAATGGATTGATTCAGCATGGTGACGACCATCCCTGAAAGGATAATCGCCAGCATCACTGCAAATCCTTTGTTTTTGGTTTTTTCGTTCATATTTCTCCTTGAATGAACCTGAATTGGCAATGGTAATGTACCGTGTAGCTTTGTCGTCTTAAAGCATGTCTAAGACCTTGTTGAGTTTGGAAAGACCGAAATTAATATCCGCAAAATCTTTTTGCGAAACATTTTCTTCAATTATTTTGTGGAAGTCATCAACACAGGTTTTGATATCCACCATTTTATCCTGGGCTGCATCGGTTAGCTGGATGTTGACGACCCGCTGGTCTTCTTTTAAGCGGTCCCGAGCGATTAAGCCGGCTTTTTCCAGACGGGAACAGATATTAGAGGCATTGCTTTGGATCATATCGAGTTCGTCAGCGATGGTACTGATTTTCATCGCGCCTTTGCGATCAAGCAATAATAAAATGCTGATTTGGGGCCCGGTCAACCCATGAGCACCAAAAGTTTTTAGACGGGCTTTGGCCAATTTTGATTCAGCACTTTCTAAAAGATTGATGATTTCCGGCCAGGGATTTTGATTTTTCATAGTTCTCCTCAAATTTAAAAACACCGGCTGCCATAAAAATGGCCGGTATTCAATCGTTGCGATTCTAAACTTTATGCTTTAAATTTACATGCCGTGATATATAATATCACGGCATGTAAATTTTGTCAAGTTAGCCAACAAGTCATTGTCCTCAGTTGGGTCAGACTGGCTAATGGTTCAATTGTTTTTAAGTACTTTGTGTTAGAATCGCTTTTATTGATTATTCAGATGCTTTTGTTGAAATAGCAGCAGGATAAACCTAGCTTCAGATGTTTGAGACTGTTTTGCAGATTAACTCTATTAATAGAAAAGCAGGTGACTATGAAAAAAAGACTTTTTTTATGTGTAATGATTGTGTTTATGCTGGTCGGGTTGTCCGGATGCCGCACAACAGTAGCTTCCCAATCCCCCGCCAATCCACTAGTAGGAAAGTGGGAAGCGACTAACAGCTTTATGGGCTATGAGAATTATGAATTTACCCAGGACAATCAGGTAATTCATGAAATATGCAGTAATGGCACCTGGACTAAGAGCACCTATGACTATCAGGCCAGCGGCAACAGTCTTTTCTTAACCAACGGCAAATATTATCAGGGCGAGCAATTTTCACAGACATTAGAAGATAAGGACGCGTTTGCTTATCAAATTGACGGCGACCAATTGACCCTCTATAACAAATTTACCTTCAACCGGGTTGATCAATTTACCAACGCCTATGGCGAAGCTGTCAAAAAATAACCAGGACCACAAAAAAGCCAATCCCGGTAACCAGATTGGCTGCGTAATTTAATTGTTTTAAGACTACACCAGACAAAGCGGCGAAATGATATAGTTTTTGGGAGTCAAGCAGTTCAAATGGAATACTTGCCAATCCGATTCTTCACCAGATCCCCCACCGCTTCCGTTGCTTCAAACAAATCATTGGCATAGGCATCGGCTTTGATCCGGCCGGCATATTCGGCCGTCACTGGAGCGCCACCGACAATGACTTTCACCTGAGATCGCAGTCCCTGTTCCACCAGTGCTTCCATCATATTGTCCAGCTCTGGCAGGGTAGTAGTCAGCAACGACGATAGCGCCAGCACATGGGGCTTATGCATCTGGATCGCTTCAATAAAGGTTTCCACCGGCACATCAATGCCCAGATCGATAACCGTATACCCGCTGCCCTGGAGCATCATGATCACCAGGTTTTTACCGATATCGTGGAGATCTCCGGCCACCGTGCCAATCGCCACAATCCCTTTAGAAGTGACGGTTGAACGCGACAGAATCGGTTCCATCACATACATCGCGGCATGGGCCGCCCGGGAGGCCATTAGCACATCGGTAACATAGATTTCGCCGTCAAACATTTTCTGCCCCAGATCTTTAAAGGCCGGGTTGATGGCCGTCTGAATAATCTTATCGGTGCGGATGCCAAAATTCAATGCTTCCTTGGTTTTATTCATGGCGATCTGGGTTTCCCCATTTTCGATGGCCTGTTGCAATTCAATTAATACTTTTTCCATAGTCTGCCCCTTATCGTTTATGAATTTTGCGGAATTGGGTGGGGGTGATCCCTTCAAATTTACGAAATACCTTGGTAAAATAGCCAGCATCAAGATAGCCGACATTTTCAGCAATGGCTTGGATCTGATAATGGGGATTCAGCAGCAGTTTTTTTGATTTGTCAATCCGCACTTTCAAAACATAATCCATGATCGACAGCCCCAACTGGTCTTTAAAAATCCGGCCGGCATAGCCGGGGCTGAGACAGGCGGCGTCGGCGATCGCTTCCACTGTCAGATTTTTCTGATAATTGTTTTCAACAAAATCTATCATTATTTTGATATTGGGGTTTTCCGGTTTGATAGCAGATACCTCAAGCCGTTCCAGATAAGCATCGACCGACTTGGAGGTCAGTACGCCAATATTCTCGATGGAATCAGTGTGATAAAACTGACTGATGGTATGATTGTTGATATCTGCAAACACGGTGTTATCCAGCCCCATCTGGTTGACAACCCGGGACAGTATGACCAATAATTCAGTCATTTTAGCGCGCATCTGCGATACGTTCTGATGGGCTTCATAGCGCAGCCCGGAGATCAAACCCTCCAGATAAGCCTTGGCTTTTTTGCGGTTTTGCTGCAGCTGCACGATGATTTCGTCTTCATCAATCAGGGACAAGATTTCGGTTTTGTCCAATTGCTCTTCCCGGCTTTTGCGGTTTTCAATTTCCGCATGATAGAGGGTTCGCTGACGGGCAAACTCCCGGGACTGCTCAAAATTTTCCCAACCGGTTTTCATAATATAGTTGGCCACCACATACAGCAGATAAGCCGAAGCCTGGACTTGGTTGCCGGTGACAATGGCCAGCTCTCCGACCGCTTCAAACAATTCTTCAAAATCATCGGTGATCGCCTGGTTCATTTTTCGCAGTTCAATCCAGAAAAACTCCTCTGGCTCCCACATCAGCACCTGTCCGCAGATGATCGTGCCGACGTGTTCGCCGTTTAAGACAATCGGTGCCGCCCACTCAATCAGACCCGATGGACAGCGAAAAATATAGGGCTCACCAAACAGCGCCGCCTGTTTGCCAGCCCGTTTGTAAGCGGCCTGACAGCGGTTCTTGCCGCCTTCCAGACTATAGATAATGCGGCAGAATTTACAGCATTTTTTTATGCCTTTGCGCGGGAAAATCGAAACCCCTTCGACATCCACAATATTGGCCATCAGGCCAGTGGTGGTAGTGAAAGCGTCGAGAATTTCCTGAAGGGTTTTGATGTCCACCAGGTCGCTGATGCGTTTTTGAGTTGATTGGAGGGTTTCGTTCTGATCCATTGTTTCACCTGTACATTTTAATCTGTGATTTTTTATCAGTATAGCATGATTGTTCTAAAAACAATATTAAATTAAAAAAGATACCTTTTTAGAAAGATGAAAACAACACAGCGGGGCAAAGCGCTGTGTTGTCACTTGTTTTTGAGATGATCTGATTCAATTAAAGCTTTTCGATCGGGTCGATTAAGAAGACCAAGCCATCAACTCATGATTGTTTTGTTATCTCGCCAGTTGTCGCCAGCCTGACTTCATTTTAGTAATGCGTTTATTTTTCTTGGGCAGCGGTTTTTTTCATATACATTAGCAGTCCAATAAAGCCACCCATAAAACCGCTTATCAGCCCGCTGATGCCATTTCCGAGAGCATTGGCCAGCACTGTTTCGGGGATTGGAACCAGTAACCAGTTCATTAGAAAACTCATGATCAGACCCATGACCCCGCCGATTAGTCCGGTTAGTATAGCCTGTTTCATGTGAGTTTTTCGACTCCGTGCCAGGCTTCAATCATTGAACCTAACCGGTAATCGCCAACAAATAGCGAGTTTCCATTTTCATTCAGTAAAGTTGGAAAAAGTATAAAATTGCCACATTTTCCATACTGTTTGGCACAGCGGATTGTCTCCGCAACAACTTCTTCAGTTGAAGCGCCAATATAGCTGGCTGCTCCTGATGAATCCCAGCCACCTTCGACAATGAGTTGACCTTGATACTTTTTCATAATCCCTTCCAGATCATTACTGATCTGCGCCGAACTCCATATTTTTGCCCCCATTTCCACGTAATCTTCAATAATCTTTTCGCACTTTCCGCAGGTGTGCTGGCAAAATATTACACCTCTGGATGTCACTGCCTCGACAATCCGTTGATGAGCAGGTCTGATGACCTCACGATAGACTTTTGGTGACATAAATAGTCCGTTGGCAGTCGCTAAATCATCTAGATAGGTAATGACATCCGGCCGATAAGCATCGATAAAACGATTCATACAGGCAATTTTATAGTCTGCAAAAGCTTCAAAAAATTCCCGACAGGAATCTGGATCTTCAACCAGTGAACAAAGCGTATTTTCAAAGCCCATAAACGCTGCTAAACGTTCAAATAATCCAGTTGGACTGTAAACATTGATAATCACCTCGTCCCGATTCACGCCCTCCAGTTCCATTTTGGCTGCTTGTTCAATACCCAAAGTATTCACATCCGGAAATCTGACATATTCTTTCCATTCGGAGATATCATTAAATAAAAATTTATTTGGCTCAGGCATTTCACCTTCTTTTGTCAAAATCCAATTGATACCAAATACGTCTATACCTCCCATTGTTGGCTGATCTGCACAATCAGCTCCACCAACACATATTTTATATAATTCCATGATATTTGGAATAAACTCCGGCTTCTTCCCTTCGATCATTGCAAAAAAATTCTCTCTCTGATTCATTTATATATTCTCCCCTTATTTATGTTATTATTTTTAGTTCTAATCAATTAATTTTTACTTAACCAGTTCTTTGGCCTTCACCGCTGCAGACCCGGCATCGGCAGCATAACCATCGGCACCGATTTCTGCCGCAAATTCTGGGGTTACCGGGGCACCGCCGACAATCACCTTGCAACCGCTGAGATCACTGGCTTTGATGGTCGCTACCGCTTCTTTTAAGGCTGGCATGGTGGTGGTCAAAAGTCCCGAACAGGCGATTAAGGTAACATTGTCATTTTCTTTGGCTGCTTTCACAAAATTTTCTGCAGGTACATCCACACCCAGATCCACCATTGTAAACCCGGCGCTTTCAATCATCATGGAGACCAGATTCTTGCCGATATCGTGAAGATCGCCAGCAACCGTTCCGATGACACAGGTTCCCAATGAGGCGGAGTTGTCGCCGGCCATTAAGGGTCGTAACACATCCACCCCTTTTGACATCGCTTTGGCGGCAATCAGCATTTCCGGTACGAAAATTTCTCCGGATGAGAACTTGTCTCCTACCACGCTCATTGAATCTACCATCGCCTGGAGAATATCGGCCGGTTGATTGCCAGCATCTAATGCTTCCTGTACTGCTGCCCCGACTTTCTTGGACTTCCCTGCTTCCACCAATTCTTTCACTTCTAAAATTTTTGACATGTTTGCTTCCTCCTAATTATATAATAAATTGTGTGTAAACCCTTTAAGTTTTACTGGTCATTTTTTGACAGTTATTTTTTTACCGCACCATGGATCCCCTGCCGGTAAGCCCGGATATATTCTACGCAGTATTCGTCTTCCCCCATCAATGCCTCAGTGGCAAAGATAATCCCCATTAAATCCCGATCGGTAGGATCAAGGATCCCACTGTCCAACCCGGCCATCATCGCCATGACGGTGAAACCCATGTTGACGGTTTTCCTGGCCGGCAGATTAAATGAAATATTGCTGATGGCCCCGGTGACATGAATGGTTGGGTATTGGTTTTTGATTTCACCGATCACATCGGTGACCACCGCAATTCCCTCTTCCGAGGTGCAAAGCATTTCCACCAACGGATCGATATGCAACCGGGATGGAGCAATGCCATATTCTTTGGCTTTAACCATAATATCGGCAAAAACTTCCAGCCGGTCTTTGGCGGTTTTGGGAATGCCCTTGTCACTGTTCAACAATGCTACACAATCCCAACCAGTGTCCGCAATAGCGGCAAATCCGACATCGATTTTGTTTCCTTCCATAGAAACGGAATTGAACAGTCCCGGTTTGTTGCAGTAAGTCATAGCCGCAACACATGTCTGTTCGTTGGGGCTATCCACTGCAATGGGGGTGTCAGTCACTTCCTGGACGATATCAATGAGCCATTTCATGGTTTCCAGTTCGACGTTGTTCTCCACCGATGCGCAGACATCGATATAATCAACTCCAGCCGCCGTCTGAATCCGGGCCAGATTCTTAATAAACTCGGTATCTCGCACCGCAATGGCTTTAGCGGTGGAGGGAATTGCGCCATTGATTTTTTCTCCAATTATGATCATATTTTTGTTTCTCCTGTCTGTTCCCTTTTTCGTTTTACATTGCTTCCAGAATGGGTGCCAGTGCCTTAAGTATTTCTTCACTAACTGATTGTAGTTTTCCGGTTTCACTTCCGGTGATCCATTCGAAAACATAGAGTGGTTTCGCTTTCGAGCTGTCCGAATCCTCATGATTATGATGATCGTGACAGGCGCATGCACCGCCTTCATGATGGTGTTTGTCCTTTTCCACAGTCAGCACAAATTGCTGATCGCCAAAAGTGAAGTGCCGAATGATGGTCATTTCATAAGCTATACCTTCCCCATCGGTGTAGTTCACTGTGACTGTTTCGTTTTTCTGTGTCATCTTTTTATTCCTCTAAGATTGATTCTTTTTCATCAATACTTTCATCAACAATTATTTCCGGCTCTTTTCGAGACGATCGAAAATAGCCATCAGTTTTTCTTCCAGCTCCAGTTGAGGGATATTAAAGACAATCCCTGTCAGCCTGATCTGTCCATTGTCTTTAGGTTCATCTTTAGTCTCCCAAAAGTGGCACTGCACCTCGGCACCGGTTGTCGAGAACATCATTGACTTCTCCGGTGTGATAATCACCCCTTTGATGTGGCCGACAATTCCCCCACGTTGGTCAACCCAGGCCGCCAAGGTTTTGAACTCTACCGCAATCATCGGCTGTATTTTTTCAAACTGAATCACTGGCCAGCTAATTTCGCCGGAAACCGCCAGCGCCCCTTCATGGATTGTGGTCTGGATCTGATAACGGTGCCGTTTGGTCAAATAGCTACTGTTTATCACCTTAGCCATTTTGGATCACCTGTAGAATTTCCGCCTTGATGTCGCTGATCCCACTGATTCGGTAAAGCCCGGCATCCTGATTAATACCACTTAATTCTTTTTCAAGTTCAAGCAGCTCCGTTTCATTGACCAGATCGGTTTTATTGATCAGCACGATTTCGGCATCGCTTAGTTGACCTTCAATTAAATTGGCCAGTGGCACCCGAATCCGTTGCCAGCGCTTGGCATCAATCAGGGTAATAATTCGGGATGCCAGACCCAGATTGACAAAAAGCGATTCGGCAATCTTATCAGGAAAGGCTACCCCGGTGGCCTCAATAATCAACCACTGAGGATCAGACATGCTTCTGATCTCTTGGACCCCGGAGATCAGATCACTGTTGAGACTACAGCAGACACATCCAGAAAAAATATCCCGGACTACATAACCGTTGCCCCGGAACACCTTGTCATCAATGCCGATCTGTCCAATTTCATTTTCAATGATCGCAACCTGGGTCTTTTTTTGATCTGAAGACTGTTCCACCAGATAGTGAGCTAGCTGTAAAAGCACCGTTGTCTTGCCGGAACCCAAAAAACCGCCCAAGATAATTATTTTCAAAGTGACTCCTCCCGTTCTTCGCTCATTCGAATCGATAAACGTTTTTTTCTAAACCAACCACCTCCATTTTTGTAATATCTGTATTATATACGAATAAAAACCCAGATTACAGGGACGATAGCGTATCATTTTATGAAAATTCCAGCTTTGTTTGAAAAATCAACCGCAAATTTTTAAATAAATGGTAAAATCGAACGGCTGATTTTACAAAAATAGGATTATTCTGATGTTTTTATTTAAATTTAAGCCTAATCTAAATCTCCATCATTTCTACATAACTTTGTTGTATGATCACAATGAGAAATTTACTCAAGATTTATAACTATGAAGAAAGTTGGTGAAGATAATGATGGGCATGAATATGTTCGGTATATCCGGGTTCGGTCATATGGCTGGTATCCATCATGGATTTGGATTAATGGGAATGGTAGGAGGTGTCATCATGTTTATGGTTTTACTGATCGTGTTGATCGTTGTCGCGATTGTCTGGTTTTCAAAAAATGGAAATCAAAGCGCGCAAGGAAATTCAAATCGGCCGCTTGCCGATCGTTCTTTAGAAATTTTAAATGAGCGTTATGCTTCAGGTGAGATTAGTGATGAAGAATATTCAAAGAAAAAACTGGAATTAAGAAAAATTAATTAGTTTTTTAAAGGCGCGCTGTCAGGCTACTCCTGGCAGCGCATTTTTTTCGTAGAAAAAATCTGAGAGCTTTCAATGTTCAGGCTGAACGAAAATCACGGCCAAGTGGTTGTGATCACCTGGTTAGAAGCTATTAAAATTGCTTCATAAAACTTCTCTCAGATTCGCGAATTCAGAAGAAATTAATCAATGATTTAAAATCACTTAAACCTAAATTCACTACTTTCGATCATGTTCCTGGCATTAAAATTACAAAGTAACAATAATTGTTGATGGTGGTTTCTTGATCAGAGAGCCCCGCATTACCTGGTTTCCATGTTTTTTATACAGCTAAAGCATCGGATCCTATTTGCTTCAAGGCTACATCATTGCTTGCATATCTCATAAGTCAACTGCAGATGCAAAAAGGTCTGGTAATGATCCAGCTGCACACCCATGACTTCTTCCATTTTGGTCAGCCGATATTGCAATGAGCTGCGATGGAGATGCAGTTCTTTGGCTGTCTGGGCTTGAGAACGACCGTTTTTCATATAGCAATGCAATGTTTCCACCAGATTAGCCCCTTTTTTTTCATCATAAAGCCGTAGGTTATCTAGCGCAGGATGGCAAAGATCGTTACTGTTTTCAAGGTGCCCAATTACATCCATCAGATGTGAAAATCGGTAACGGTCATATGAAAACAGCAAGCCTTTTTTTTCTGCTTTTAATCCTAATTCGATGGCGGTCAGGGCTGTCTGATAGGATTTTCGAATTTCCGTGATCTCACAGCAGTCATCGCTGATCCCAGCCACCATTTTTGAATCCTGCAGCCAGTGTTCAATGTCGACCAAACGCTGACCAAAAAATTGCCGACTGCTTTGATCGTTTGCCAGCATGACAATATTGTTTTGATGAATAATACAAATAGTATTGTCTATTAAATTAATGATTTTTTTTCTTAAAAAAGTCAGCTCATAGCGATTTCGATTGGCATGACGTGACTGGAAAGCCATGATAAAAAAGGGTTTCGGAAAAGCAATATTGACATAGTGGATGACCTTTTGCAGTTCGTTTTCAGAATGACGATCGCCGGTTAGAATTTCGGCAAACAGGTAACCCAGTTTGACTCCTTCATTGATGATCATGGTCTGGTTTTTCTGTATCTCCATGATCAGGATGTCACTGAAAAATTCGATCGTCGCTTTTGTGCCGATTGAAAATGGGCGCTCTGTCTCAAATACGGTCACCAGACCGATTTTTTTATTGCGACTGGTTAAATTCATGGTGCAAAAAGAGTGCGGATAGAGTTCATTCCCTGAAAAGAATACCGGTTCATGCTGATGTTCGGTTTTTAGAACCAGGTCTTTCATATAATAAAAGTCATTGACCGAGCTGGAAATATAACCATCCTCAATACCATTGTTAACAATATGCCGCCATTCTTCTGGCTTTTTTAAAACACAATCGGTTCGGGCCAACACCTTGAAATCAGCATCGGCCACATAAAGCGGATTGCCGAGAATTGGAGTCATTGCATTAATAATTTCAGTCAAGCCTTTGTTGTCGGTGATCCGCCTAATCATTTCATCATAGATCTGATAATATTCGCTGATAATGTCGGCAATTTTGTCCAGCCACACTTCAATGTCGCAATCTGACCGGATCAACGCCTGATCGATGGTTTCCACCTTTTCAATTTCAAACAGACTGGACGAAGCAACAAGGCAAATCAGCTGCGCCGGCAAATGACGTGGCTCAAGTTGCTGAACTACTGCTGCCGAACCCAGATATAAAACATCCGATCTGAATCCCTGTTCCGAGGATTTGAGCAAACGAACACTGGCAAATCCCAGTTGATCGCTAGCGGTACCCTCAACATATTTATATGGATACTCTTTTAATTGATCCAAAATCATGGATAGTTTAATTTTCATTTTTGTTGGCCCTCTCAGTCATTCTATTCTGTTAATTATTTTATCACGTTTTGGCATTTATATCATTTAAGTAATTGTCGAAATTCCGGCTCACATTTTCAGACATTGGTGCGATGCTTCAATGGCATTCCTGTTATAAAATTTAGTTATACTAAAAAATAAAGGAGATTGTCACTATGCTAGAATTAAAGTATAAACACTTGTTTGAGCCCATCAAACTGGGTAAAACACTTTTCAAAAACCGGATTTTTTCGGCACCTCAGGATTATCCCGGTTTAACCAGCAACCGGTTTTTAACCGAAGAAGCTGCCTATTTTTATGAACGTAAAGCCCTGGGCGGTTTTGCTTCGGTCTGTGTCGGTGATATGATCATCGACGGTGACTATGGCCGTAGCCACCCCTTTCAAATGCGGGGCAACGATATTCTCGGAAAGGTCAATCTGACCCGGGTCAGTACGGCCATTACCCGCCACGGTGCCGTAGCCGGTATTGAACTTTGCCATGCTGGCCAGAATGCCAACCTGGGCTTAATGCCTGAAAATCCCGGCTTTATTTACGGTACGATTGACGGAATTAGAGAAGATGGGGTGGAAATCCGGGCGATGCAGGATGATCAAATTAATGCGATGATCCAAAAATATTGCGACGCCGCCTCGTTTGCCCGCCAATGTGGTTATAATATGATCACCCTCCACGGTGGCCACGGCTGGCAGATGCATCAGTTCCTTTCGCCCCGGGACAATAAACGAACTGACAAGTGGGGCGGTTCGGTGGAAAATCGGATGCGTTTTCCGCTGGCTGTTATTGAAGCCATTCGTAAGCGGGTCGGCCAGGATATGCCCATCGAATTCCGCATGAGTGCCACCGAATGTCTGCCGGATGGTTACAATCTTGATGAAGGAATTAAAATTGCCCAACTATTAGATGGCAAAGTTGAAATGATTCATGTTTCAGTAGGCCATCATGAAATCGATGCCGCCGCCATGAAAACCCATCCGACCATGTTTTTGCCCGATGGTTGCAATACCTCCTATGCCGCTGAAATTAAAAAACACGTCAAAACACCAGTTGGTACGGTTGGTGCCTTAACTGATCCCGAGATGATGGAAGAGCTGATTGCCTCCGGTCAGGTTGATGTCGTCAATCTGGGCCGCCAAACCCTGGCTGATCCCGATCTGCCAATTAAAGCCCGATTGGGTCGGGCTGATGAAATCAATCCCTGTCTGCGCTGTTTTTACTGCTTCTCCAACAGCACCATCGACGGCGTTTTCTACTGTGCCACCAATCCCGAAATCGGCCGGGAACAAGCCAGTCAGGTCACTCCATTGCCAGCCCATAAAAAGACCGTGCTGGTTGCTGGCGGCGGTGTCGGCGGCATGCAGGCGGCGCTGACGGCATCCAAACAGGGACACCGGGTGATCCTCTGCGAAAAAACCGATCGTCTGGGCGGAGCGCTACTTTGTGAAGAAAAAATCCCCTTTAAATCAAATCTGGACACCTATCTTAAACGCCAAGCGTTAAAAATATCCCGGGCTGCCATTGAAGTCCATTTAAACACTGCCATCACCCCGGAACTGGCCGAATCCTTCCATCCCGACGTGATCATTGCCGCCATGGGAGCAAGACCGCTGATTCCCAACATCAAAGGCATCGACAGCTCTAA
Organism: uncultured Acetobacterium sp.; assembly: GCF_963664135.1. Lineage (NCBI taxonomy): Bacteria > Bacillati > Bacillota > Clostridia > Eubacteriales > Eubacteriaceae > Acetobacterium > uncultured Acetobacterium sp. The sequence goes on from NZ_OY760905.1 coordinate 842,244, forward strand.
AGCCATTGGAGCCGAAGATGTGTATTATCATCCGGAACAAGTCGGCCAGCATGCCGTCATTATGGGCGGCGGACTGGTTGGTCTGGAACTGGCCATCTTCCTATCAAGCCTGGGCCGTAACATCACCATTGTGGAAATGGCGCCCGGCACCATTGCCACCCCACCACCGGTTGAAGGTACCTCCAATCGAATGGGCGGCTTAATGGAACTACCCGGCGGCTTCCCACTGGTTCATGGTGTGGCGCTAGGTGATGAACTGACCCGTCACCCTAATATCAAACTTTGTGTTTCCACCAAAGCCCTGGAAATCACCGATGCCGGACTGACTGTGGAAGATGCTGTTGGCGTCCGTACCATCCCAGCCGATACCGTTATCTATGCCATCGGTCAGAAACCACTCCAGCAAGAAGCCCTGGCCCTTTCGGTCTGTGCCCCGGAATTCTATCAGATTGGCGACTGTGTCACCCCGAAAAATATTTATGATGCAACCTCCACCGCCCATCAGGTAGCCTGTGATATTGGCCGATACTGATTGTTTTTTTAGGCTTTTGCCTTCAAAAAATCATCAATCCATTTCTGTCTCTGAATAAAACAAAAACTCTGTCTCAACCAAAATCAAACTGATTTTGTTGATGACAGAGTTTTTTATGTTGGTTTTAGCAGTCTATTAGGTTAGCCTATTTTGAGTTTCTATTTTTGATATCCTATTTGTTATATCTGGGAATATCGTTCACATCAATCTCTTTATTGTTTTCCAGATTCATATAGGGTGTCCGGGCAACGGTTACGCGGATCTCTTTTTGCGGTTTTCCTAGTGTCCCCCAGACAACCGTCAACGCTTTTCCCTCTATGGCATATTCCGACTTGATAAAGGCCAATGAAATCATCCGTTGGTAATAGTAACTGTTCAATCGACCGCTGTAAATACCAATCTCATGGCCATCAACCATGACTTTATCCGCATGAGAGTACATCGAAAAACCACTATTATACTACATATCCATAGGGCGGTCATCCATGGTTTCAAAGGGTTCAACGTCCTGACCGCTAAATTGCGAAGCAAAGATTTCGCCCAGATCGTCGGGATTCCATTCCAGGGTCACCATGGTTCAGGGCGGATTTTTGGCAATTTCTGCCAGTGCTGCTTTTCCCGGGAAATCATGATCAGACTTGATCAGATATTCCCAACCGACATCATAAGGGGTCACAAACCGGGTCGCTAAATCTGCCCCCACGCTGCCGACCAGGATTCTGTTTAGATTGAAAAAGCCTTCCATTGGTTTATCGGCCAGGTAATCTTTCAATCCTTCGGTTTCATACCAGGGCATCGGATAGTGCATATTAATATTGGGGAAGCCGGCTTCAGTATGGTTCATGGTGTAGGCAACCTGACCCAGCTTTTTGGCATCAAAAGATTTAGCAACTTCCCAGATGCAGTCATAGACCGCTTCGGTGTTAGCTGCATCACCATGGATTTCATAACCCAGGGTGCCGGCCATGCCCAATCTGAGAATGCGCACATCGACCCCGGCGATTTTTGCCATCCGATGTTTGGTGAAATGGATAATGAAAAAACAGCATCTCCAACAATTGGATGATGCTGCCAGGTTGTCGATTAACCCTGTACCGACCAATTTTTAATCAGTTGCATGCTGCGGTCTCGGACAGGCTACGCCAAGTTCGCCCTGATGCAAACAACTTGATTAATAATTGTCAGTACTACGTTAGTGCTTATTTTTTCAAACTTCAGTTGAGGTTCGGCTACCGATCCGATGATTTTCCAGATCCTGGAAGATTTCCCGGACGGACAAAGGGTTTCTGCCAGTGAGCATTTCAAAATCGTTGGAGCAAGCGTTCATCTGTTCCAGCCGAAGGGCCCGGCCAAAGGTTACCATCCCATCGGAGCAGAAAGGAAAATTTTTGGCCGCTTCAGCCCACTCCCCTTCAGTGCTTCGGGGAACCCCGATGGCGTCAAAAAAGGCATACATCTCGTCATCACTGATTTCAGTATAGCTGACTTTTTTACCGGTCACCTCACTGCCAATTTGACAAAAATCAACAATCGTAATCGCTTCCGGTCCGCTGATATCGTAGATCTTATTATTCTCGCCAGCACCAGCGGCGGCACAAGCAGCGGCTTCGGCGCAATCATCTCGGGCAATAAAGGCCATATGACCATTCCCCATGTTATTTTTCAGAATACCGTCTTGCGCGGCGGTTTCTTCGAACGCCGAAACCATGGCTTCAGCATACTGCGAATCCCGGAGAATAATCGTGTCGATGTCCAGACTTTTCAAGTAGGCTTCAGTTACCTTATGATCGGAAACTTCGTAGGTATTGCACTCTTCTTCACCGGCACCAACAATTGAGGTATAGACAATTTTTTTGACCCCTACTTCGACGGCGGCATCGATGGCTGTTTTATGAGCATTTCTTCGTCGCTCCCCGACAAATGGCATCGAAATCAGCAACAGTACATCGCCTCCGGCGAAGGCTTCTAACAAGGTTTCTTTATTAAATATATCGGCATAACGGGTATCAATCCCCTGAGCTTGAAAATTTTTAATCACCTCGTGATTGGGGGTTGTAAAGATCAACTGATCTTTAGACACCTTTTTCATGATACTTCTCGCCGCGGCTCCACCAAAATTACCATCAACACCGGTCATAATTATTTTTTCCATCTGATTCGTTCCTCCTGTTTGTTATATATCTAACTAACACAAGTATAGCGAATCATTTGACAAAAAGATAATTCAAAGAGTCAAAGTAGATCATCAGGTTTTCTTATGGTCTTAATTCTTTGTGCTGATCAATTCCATAAATTCTGCAATTAAAGGATTCTCATCATTTTTATTTCTGGCCATACAGAATTCGGAATGATGATGGGTTTCGATCAATTTGATTCGGTGAATGCCGGAAGCTTCAGTCAGCACTTCCTCAGAAATAATAGCCACGCCTTTGTTGGCACTAACTAATAAGATCAGCTCATCAAAATTATCGACTTCTTTTAAAATGTCCGGTTCAAAACCATCCTGTTCGCAGCTCTTAAAAAAAGATTCATGATATTTAGGTCCATAGGTTTTTGAAAAGATGATCAGCTTTTCAGATTTCAATTCATTTCCATATATTTCTGAACGATCATGCCAGGGGTGACTGGTAGAGACGATCACGCATAGGGTACTGGTGAATAAGGTAGTGATCTCGATCTGGGGATAAATTTCAATTTCGTTGGCCAGACCGAACATGATGTCTATTTCACTGTTCCTGATTTTTTCAGATAATTTTCGAAAGCTGAGTTCACACAATTCCAAATTGACTTCCGGCCGACAGGCCACAAATTTACTTAATACCTCCGGCAGAAAACGCTTCTCCACCGGCCCGGATATTCCAATTCGCAACGACCCTGACCAACCGTTTTTTAACGCTTTCGCTTGTTTCACAGCTTGTTCATAATCGGCGATGATCCGCTTGCTGGACTCGTAGAAGGCTTTGCCTGCCAGGGTCAGCGTCGGCCGGTAACCGGAGCGGTCAAACAATAAAAAATCCAGTTCCTGTTCCATAGTGGCAATCTGCTGGCTCATGGCCGTCTGGGAGACAAAGCATTCCTGAGCGGCTTTGGTGAAACTGCCATGTTCAACGGCGGCAATAAAATACTCCAATTTTCTGAAATCCATTTTTCCACCTCGTTGGGAAGACTATCTCATTGTATTTTTGGCAATCATTCAGGCGTTAGTTTGACCATTGATCCCTTCAGCTTCCAGAGCCTCCTGGTCCAGCGACTCATAATAGATCACTTGATTACGGCCGCTGTGTTTGGCCACAAAGAGGGCTTGATCGGCTTTTTTGATGGTTTCGAAACAGTCGCCCCCCTCATAGATGGCAACCCCCAGCGAAAGGGTAATCTTACACACACCGTTGACCGACATTTCCACCGAACGGCGGATCCGCTCGGCTACCACGCTAGCCTGGTCCCGCTGGCAGTCAGACAGAATTGCCACAAACTCCTCACCGCCCCAGCGAATCAACAGATCCGGCCCGCGGAGACAGTGCCGAATGCAGTCCGCTGCAAACTGCAGAATCCGGTCGCCTTCATCGTGTCCATAGGTGTCATTGACCTGCTTAAAATGATCCACATCCATGATCAGAATAACGATGTCATCGCTCATAAAGGATAAATCGTGGCCCTCCCCCATGATCTTGTGGAGCTGCCGGCGGTTGAAAACCCGGGTCAGCGGATCGTGAAACAAGGCAAACTCGAGTTTTTTCTGGGTGATGTAATGATCATAATAAAACCCGGTGATAATCAGATTCACCAGGCCCAACAAGATGACTGCTTTAATGTTAAAGGACAGGATCACATCCAGATTGGCAAAATGAAAGAGCTGATTCGCCAGCAGGATATTGCCAATCAGCGCCAGTTGGGCCACCATCGTATAAGACGGCGGCGCACTGAAGGACACCAGCATCAGAACCACATTCATAATCAGAAAGCCTTCATTTACATACGAGTGATCGGTCATATAGGTTGCTGACCAGATGTTTCCCCAGATCATAGCATGCACCATCAACAGCGACAAGACCGACATGATCTTATAATTACGGGTCTTTCGATAAGCTAAAAACACTACTGCCAGTGGAATTACGACCAGACAGCGGATCGCCAGGGACCGCCAGGAAAACTGCTCATAAACCTGCCAGAATGGCACCAGCAGAACAAAGAACATAATCGACGAGATAAACAGAGTCCCCAGATTAAAATGCCGATAGTATTCGTATTTAGCCTGATAAAAATCATCCTTTGCCTGGCCTTCCAGTTTTAAGAATGAGCGCATTTGCCAGCCTCCTTATTTTGTCGATATTTACAACTTTACATTTATTTTCTATTATACATGGATATCAGCTAACACGCTAGCTAATAAAAACAACCGGTTGCAGATTAACTGCAGCCGGTTCTGACTGATAAAGAAAAGATATCCAGAATAAAACTCTGGATATCTTTCTGGTCACATCAACTCATTAATTTCTGTCCTGATCGGATTATGCCGGTTAAACATCCAGCCCGGCATGATGTCCCTGATAGACAGCCGTGGTAATGGTGGATGGCCTAACGCAGTCCCCAATGGTGGCAACTTGAAGTGCGCAATCATATAAGGCTTCAACATCCGCTTTATTCGAACGCTGACCCAGCGCACAGATGACGGAGGTACCTGGTACCAGCACTTCGTTCCCTTGGGCATCGGCGCAGAGAATTCCATCTTCTTTGATTTCCAGCCCCTTGAATCCGGTATGCACCTGGATCCCACATTTGGCTATTTCTTCCAGCAGTAGCGGACGATGACGGATGTTGGCATCCTGAGATAGCTCATCCTGCATTTCCACCAGGTGAACCGTTTTACCTTCTCGGGCCAGATGAATGGCCGTTTCACAGCCTGCCAGACCGCCGCCCAGAACGACCACGGCATCGGTGATCCGATCTTTTTTCTTGTAATAATCGTTGACGACCACCACGTTTTCCTTGTCCAGACCTGGAATTGGTGGGCATAGTGGTTCCGAACCCACCGCAATAATCAGGGCGTCGACCTGTTCATTTTCGACATACTCCTTGGTCGCCTTGGTATTCAGTCGAATATCAACGCCAGCATCGGCCGCCAGCTTACCCAAGGTCACACCCAATTCATACATTTCATATTTAAATGGAATGGCCTGTTCGCCTTTGAGAATCCCACCAACTTGATCGCTCTGCTCACAGAGAATCACCTGGTGTCCCCGTTTGGCTGCCGTTAACGCCGCCTGAAGACCGCCGGGACCGCCCCCTGCAACCAGTACTTTTTTGGGATTGCCGGATGGAATGATTTCCATACCGTCCATTTCACGGCCAATCAGCGGATTGACGGTGCATCGGCGGGTAGAGGTAACTGCCCGTTCAGCCATACAGGTGAAGCATCGCAGACATTTGATAATATCTTCATCGCGGTTGGCCATGACTTTCTTAGGCAATTCCGGATCGGCCAGCAACGCTCGGGCCATATCAACCATATCGGCCTTGCCGCTGGCAATAATCTCTTCCATCATCGCTGGATCATTGAGTCCTCCCAAAGTAGCCACCGGTACACTGACGTGTTTTTTGATTTCCGCTGCCAGGTAAACATTACAGCCATGATCGACAAACATCGACGGATGCGTAATGCCGAATCCGCGCTGGTAGGTGCCAGCAGAAATATGGAGCAGATCCACCCGGGATTCCATCAGTTTGGCAATTTCAACCCCTTCAGCCAGACCATAACCACCTTCAAACAATTCCGAACCGCTCATTCTAAATTCGATGGGAAAGCCCGGTCCAACATTTTTCCGGACACTGTCAATAACTTCCTGGGCAAACCGGACGCGGTTTTCCAGCGGACCGCCGTATTTGTCAGTCCGATGATTGAAATATGGTGAGAGGAACTGATTGACCAACCAGCCGTGGCCGCCATGAACCATGATCATTTCATAGCCAGCTCGTTTAGCCAGGGCGGCGCACTGGCCATAGGAGTCAACAATATCATCAATGAGTTCCTGGGTCAGCTCTCTGACCTCCATGCCATCAGGTCGGGTGGTGGCGCTGGGTCCCCACTGACAAAGTCCCTGTTTCTTGTCCTTATCGGTGAGATAGGTTCCCGCGTACTGGCCCGAGTGCGATAACTCAACACTGGCGATGGCGCCATGACGGCGAATGGCATCGGCCGTATAGGTGAAGCTTGCCAGCGAACCAACGGTGTGAAGATCAAGATGATACATGTGGGATCCTTCGGTTTGCGGGTGGACAACCACCTCACTGACCGTTACCGAAGCCGCTCCGCCTTTTGCCCGCAGTTCATAAAACGCTGTGGACTTTGGGCCAATGGTACAATCAGCGGTGATGTCGGTTCCTCCCATTGGGGCGGAAAACATACGGTTGCGAAATGTCACATTTCCAATTTGAATAGGTTTACATAGGTTTGGATACTTTCTTTCCATTTACTGACTCCTTCTTATCCTGTGAATTTATTTTTTTAATGCATCTTTTGATTGTCTGGATATTAACGTTCTTTAACACATTATAATAACTTAACTCGAACATGTCAATATATACATGTTTGAGTTAAGCTATTTTTTTTTCATCTGGTACTTGAAATCAACGGGTCCATTTGCATCGCTATTCGGGATGCTTATCAAAATCCAGAATGTACTTAAAATAGTTTTTCTTGATTGCCGGTATTTTTTGAGTTAAAATTATAATTCAACATCTTTACATAAAACTAAACATTTCAATAAAAAGGCGATATTTTACTAAACTTATATCCTCACACCATCGTCTTTGATTTGAAACACAAAAATAGTTACGAAGAAAAGGAACTCCTTCGATGAGAACTTTAAAATACGCATTGCTCGGCCTGATTGACCGGGAACCCATAACTGGATATGATATTTCCAAGGAATTTGAAAAGCGGATCATGGCGAATTTCTGGCATGCCAAACACAGCCAGGTCTACCCCGAATTAAAGCGTTTATTGGATGAGGAACTCATTTCCTTTGAACTTATTGTTCAGGGGGAAAAAATGGAGAAAAAATTATATACTATTACCCCAAAGGGTCATCAGGAATTTGTTGACTGGCTGCTGCTTGATGAACCCTTAGCCGTCACTCCCAAAGACGTCTTCCGATTACGAACTTTCTTTACCGATTTCATGTCAGCATCGGATTTTGAAACCCTGCTTCGTCGTCAGATCGGCAAACATAATTTAAAAAAAGACCAGCTGGAATATTCCCTGGCCGCATATTCCGGAACCATCCCCTCATATGGCACCAAAGAATTTGGGGATTATGCCGTCTTGTTAGGTGCTGTCATGCGGGAAGATTCTTATATTGCCTGGTTAAAGGTTTGTCTGGAGGCGGTTAGTCATCGGGATTAATTTTTTAATACTCGTAATAGAAATATACGTAATAGAAATGCAAACAATTAAACCCTGGCAACTGTTTGTCAGGGTTTAATTGCTATAATTGGCTGATAAATGTAAAGGAGACACCACCATGAAGAAACAAGCTATTTTTTTCGAATTTGATACCGAACTTGTAGAGGCGAAAATAACCGGGCGAAAAAGTCAATTTGTTATTGATGTGGTTACTGAAGATGGCATTATTCCATGTCATTGTCCGACAACCGGAAGAATCGGTAATATTGAACTGACCGACCGGCCGTGTCTATTGTCGAAAAGTCAGTCGACTAAAAGAAAGACCCCTTATACCGTAGAGGCAATCTCTCTGAATAAGTTTGAAGACAAAAATAAGGTCTGGATCGGGATTAACCAAAACGCAGTGAATCGCTATGTTGAGTTTTTTCTCAATGCCGGTGGTTTTGCCGCGATGGTTGGAACCGACAATCGTGTTTTAAGAGAACAGGTGTTGGGCCTTTCGAAACTTGACTTTCTGGTCGGAAATACCTACCTGGAAGTCAAGACCCCGCTTCAAAGCCTCCAAATTACGATCCCGGACTATGTAAAAACTAAAAAAACAACCCCGTTCAGCTCCACCGATCGCTTTGTAAAGCATATGACTGAACTTGGAAACAGTCTCCAAAACGCCCAACGAGCGATCCTGCTGATTTGTTTTATTTATGATAATCCCGGTTTTAAAGTGATTGATAAGAGCACCAACTCTGAACACGTCAAAGCCGCTGTGGACAAAAGCGTCGCCCTCGGCGTTGAAATGTGGCAGGCCAATTTTGAGATTCAACCCGATGGCGTCCGTTTGGATAAATATTTTAGACATGTCGTTTAAGATTTTTAATCTTGCGATCACGCCGATCCTAAATACCAAGCACCCAGTCTAGTTCTAAAACAGAATTGACCAGGCGCGCGGTGCTGATTTTTTTCAAAAAATACTTCAACTGCTCTAAAATTTGATAGTTTCAAGCGACAAAAATTAATCTCCAAAGCGGTTTTAAAAGTCCACTTTCCCAGGTGATTTTAATATCCTAATATAGTCTCTGCTCCAATCAATTAAACGTTCCAGTTCATCGAGCGTTTAATGGCTTCCAGCCAGCCGGCGTAGGCTTTATTTCGTTTTTCAGCAGTGATTTCCGGGATAAAGCTGGCATCGATGGTCAGAGCGGCATCAAAATCTTCCTCTTTCCACAACCCGGTGTAAAGACCGGCCATTTCTGCTGCGCCTAAACTGGTTGCCTCCACCGAGAAAGGACGATCGACTTGAACATCCATCATATCCGCCATCATTTGGGCGAGCAAATTATTTTTAGAAGCACCACCGTCAATCCGGATGGTTTTCATTTTAATGCCGGCTTCCTTGCCGACGACATCCATAATATCTTTAAGCCTAAATGCAATTCCTTCCAGTGTTGCTCTGACCAGATGGGCTTTTTTAGTCCCTCGGGTAATTCCGAAAATAGTGCCCCGGGCATAAGGATCATGATAAGGTGCGCTTAAACCAGCCAAAGCAGGAACAAAGTAAACGCCATTGGTATCTTCCACTGAACGGGCCAGAGCTTCGGTTTCGCCAGACTCGGTAATCACTTCAAGACCATCCCGGAGCCATTGTACCGCCGAACCGGTCACTGATTCGTACCCTTCAAGGGCGTAAGTCATCGTGTCCCCAATTTTCCAGGCGATCACTGTGTTGAGTCCCTGATCGGAAATAACACATTCTGTTCCGACGTTGATATCCAAAAATGACCCGGTTCCGTTGGTAATTTTACCTGTACCGGCAGTTCGGCATCCCTGGGCAAATAAGGCGGCATGCTGATCGGCAATGACACCGGTAATCGGTATTGCCGCGCCGAGAATAGCTTTTTCAGTGTTACCATAGTCCCCGGCATCGGTCATAATTTCCGGAAATATTTTCGTGTCGATGCCAAGATAAGTTAAAAATTCATCATACCATTGACCGGTTTTTAAATCGAGACTGCCCATGACTGAAGCATTGGAATAACTGACGGCGTGTTTTTTGCCACCGGTTAATTTCCAGATCAGCCAGGTATCAATGGTTCCGAAAAGAGCTTCGCCGGTTTCAATTTTTTCTTTAATAATGGGCACATTGTTGATATACCAATTGAGCATCATTGAGGAATAAACCGGTGCCAAGGTCCAGCCAGTCGTTTTTCTGGCTTTTTCACCCCATTCGCCGACATTGAGTTCCTGACAGAAAGCTGCAGTTCGGGTATCCTGCCAGACGATGGCGTTGTAAAGCGGCTCTCCGGTGTTCTTATCCCAGACCAAACAGGTTGCCCGCTGATTGGTTATCCCAATACAAGCAATTTCTTCAGGTGAAATCATGGCCTCGCCAATGGCTTTTTTGCACATCGCCACGCTTTTGTCGTAGATTTCCAAAGCATCGTGTTCAACCTTATCTTCGCTGGGGGTGTACTGGGTAAATTCCTCATAGCTTTGAGCAACAATTTGCAGCTTTTGATTGAAAATCAAAGCTCTAGTTCCGGTGGTTCCTTCATCAATAACGAGTACATACTTTTCCATTTTTTTACTCCTTTAAAATTATTTGGTCTGGGTGTTTCCTAACATGCTTTTGCTAAAATGTCTATTTATCTGAAATGCCGCCAAAGCATTTTAGACTTTTGGGGAAATATGTTGCCGTTTATAAACGTTTACATTTGCTGCGTAAACATGACAATCGCTTGGTTTTATCGCGTCAATCCCTGAAGTCGCCTTAGATTGCAAAACGTCTCTATTTACTCAGTTTGCAAAATAGGGAATGCAACTAACTATTCAAGAAGTTTCTGGGTTTTACAAATCAATACTTTGATTTTATCGATTCTAATCTGTTCCAAGGCAACTTCAGAGATTGACATTTTTTTGTGTTTTAATTAACTACACCCTCAAGCTTTTTTCTTTTTAGAATCAATGATCCCAGACCGAAACGCTTTACTGTAATTTCGGCAATTTCGGTCTTGCCCAAGCAATGCATAGGTTGCAAAAATCGTCCCCATCATATCCTTATTGGTGGGATCCATTACTGCTGAATCCATCCCGGCCTGAATTGCCAGTGCCATAAAGGTCCGATTGACCTGGGCTCGTCCCGGTAAACCAAAGGAAATATTACTTAAACCTGAGGTGATATGGATATCCGGATAGACCCCTTTGATCGCTTTGATTTCCTGAATAAAATTTAAGAATGATTCGTTCGCGGTTGCCAGCGCCAATAAGCAGGGATCAAGATGAATCCGATTAGGTGTAATGCCGTATTTATCAGCTCTTTCAACCATGATTTGGGTGATCTTCACCTTCGTTTCAACATCCTTGGGAATCCCCTGATCATCGCAAGTTAAACCGACTATTTCCCAGGTGTTGCCTGCTAACAACGGCAGCAGCACTTCGCATTTATCCCCTTCCCCAGAAATTGAATTCAGCAATCCCGGTTCTTTCGCATATTTGAAAACCGCTTCAATAACCCGGGGATTGGGGCTGTCAATGCATAGCGGCGTATCGGTGGCATCCTGGACCACCTCCATTAGCCATTGCAGTGCTTCAATCTCCAGTTCCGGTGCCGTACTGGCGCAAACATCAATAAAATCTGCTCCCGCTTCTGCTTGTTTGATCGCCCGGTTGGCAATAAAAGCGGCATCTCTTTTTTCGATGGCTTCTTTGACCACCGGAATGGTCCCGTTAATTTTTTCTCCGATAATTATCATGTCTACTCCTCTGGAAATGGCTGTTGCATCCTCACCTGAAATTCTTGTGAATCCAGCAACAGCCGCAATAATTTTATTTACTATAGGGTTTAGATATTATTTTTGACACAGTTCAACTGCCAGAGCAGCCGCACCACCAGCATCCTTGGCAAAGGCATCACAGCCCATGCGGTCACAGAAATCCTGAGTGATCGGGGCCCCACCGATCATAATTTTTACCTGATCACGAATGCCCGCATCTACAAATGCTTTAACAACCTTTGGGGTTTCCGGCATGGTAGTGGTAAGGAGAATCGAACAGGCGACAATGTCGGCATTATTTTCAATCGCTGCTTCCACAAATTTTTCGGCCGGTACATCGATTCCGATGTCGATGACTTTTAAGCCACGGCCTTCCAGCATCATCCCGACGAGGTTTTTGCCGATATCATGCATATCTCCCTGAACACTACCCAGAATAACAGTTCCCAATGATTTTGAATCCTGATCGGTCAGCAACGGTTTCAAAATTTTCGAACCTTCCATCATGGCATGGCAGGAACACAGTACCTCAGGTATATATAGTTCATCGCGACTGAATTCTTCACCGACAATGGCCATCCCGGCCATCATTGCATCAAGAACTTCCTGGGCACCGCAACCGGCATCAATGGCTTCCTGAACCAAACCGGGCATGGCCCGTTCGTCACCATCATAAAGAGTCTCTGATATTTTTTTGAGAATTTCCACTTTTTTCACCTGTCCTTTTTCTGTTTTAATCTAAATTAATGGGGTAATTTCCGAATTCATGAACACATTTTACCATGTGGACCAGATTTTCAGCACTGACATCCCCTTGAACATTGTGTGCCGGGGACAATAAGAATCCACCACCAGGCGCTAATGCTTTGATAGCGTCCCGGACCTCATGGGTAATGTCTTCTTTGGTGCCAAAAGGCAGGATCTTTTGAATATCGATATTGCCATGAAAAACAATGTCATTGCCAAATTCTTTTTTCAATTCATAGCGATCCATATTGGCTGCCGCCGGCTGAACCGGATCAAGCACATCAACACCGCACTCAATCAAGTCCGCGATAAATGGTTTAATGGCACCGCAGGAATGGAGCATAATCTTCGCTTCTGGATTATATTGATGCAAGGTTTTCTTGGCATGTTCAAAATGCTCTTTTAAATGGGGTTTTACAACATTTCTAAATGTTTTTGGCGACATCAGCGGACGATCCTGCATCCCCAGATCTTCGCCACTGAGTCTTAAAATGTCAACGTATTCACCAACTTCAGCCATGATCACTTCGTTGGTGCGCTTTTGAATCTGACAGATCTTATCCATCAGAGCATGAGCAAATTCCTGATTGTTGATAATATCCCGATACCACAGCTCATGACCACGCATATAGGTTGCCAGTTCAAAGACAGCGCCGGCAAATTTTGCTAAAATAGCAAGATCCGTCGTTTCCCGAACGCCCTTCATTTCTTCCTTTAGACCAGCGTAACGTTTGGGATCTTCAGGGTCCGGCCAGATATAGGTTTCCAAATCTTCAATGGTGGCATTTGCTAATGGCGGATTGACCAGTTCAAAGTAGAAATGTCCCCCGTCAATGGCCGTTTTCTTCCAGTAACAGCCCCATTCATCAGTAAAACTGCCGTCTTCAAAGCTTTTAGTATGAACCGAAACTCCGGATCGTGGCGAAATGTAATACATATCAATCCCCAATTTTTCGATCATCTCAATTGGCATCTGAACCTCGGTCCATCGACCCATTCTGGGGCTGTCAGGCAGATATTCCATGTCCAGCACTTTTTTCATATCCCGGTACACATCAATGGTCAGCACCATGTCAACTGGTACCCGGTCTGGTTCCTGGTGATTGGCTGCTGCCATCACTCTTTCTCGTGAATTCATTATTTCCTCGCTTTCTTAACCTAAATAATTAGCATTTTTCAGAAATTCTCGTGGCCTCGAGTCTTTTTTTTCGTAAATAACATTTATTTACCATGCATTTCTACTACAATATAACATGATCAACATTGAATGTCAACATATTGTATTAACTTTATGATAATATTGTAGTAAAATTATAGTGACATTTCGTTAATATGGTTGTTTTTTCTCGTTTTTAGCATAATTTCAGTTATTTATCTTTTTCATTTTTACGAAATTATCGGATGATATTATTTATTTAGCGCTTACAAATATTTTTGACATAAAAAAAACGCATCGTCAATTTCGATGCGTTTTAAATCGATTAGATCAAGAATTTTGTCTTTAGATTATTTCGATATTATTACTCTTACAGTATTCCCGATAAATTTCCGGGGTTTCATCATCCAGGATAAACCCGTCAAAAACTGATAAATCAACCATTTTTGTCAGCGCCACCTGATCAAACTTTGAGTAGTCAGCCATTAGATAACATTTCCGGCTGATTTCATAAATGGTCTGATTGATTTCAACTTCTTCAAAAGCTCCGTGCGTAATCCCTTTGTCAATTGATACGGCCATGACTCCCATAAAGGCTTTATCGATATTAAAAGTCTTCAGGAATTCATTGGCTTCCTTGCCGTAAAACGCCCCAGAAAAACTACGCAGTTTTCCGCCTGGCATATAAACAGTGATTCCCGGAATGGCGGATGCTTTTAAAGCCACATTAAGAGAAAGCGTTATTAAATTGACATCTTTAATATCTTCAAGATAATCAAGAATCAGTTCCACCGTACTGCCGGCATTTAAGGCAATTGTGTCGCCATTTTTTATCAATTTTGCTGCTTTTTCGGCAATGATCCGCTTTTCTTCAATATGCTGAGTGCGTTTTTTATAAATATCCATTTCTGACGTCGTCTGAGCGCTAAGGTTTTCTTTTCTAAAAGCGCCGCCATAGGATAATGTGATTCCATATTCTTCGGCAAGATATTTTAAATCCCGTCGGATGGTTGCCTCTCCCACACCATATTTTTCGGAAAGACTGGCAACTTTAACCGAGCCTTTGCTCATGATTGTATTTAAAATTTCTTTTCTTCGATCAATATGCAACATCTGTTTTCTCCTCTGTAATCAATTTCTCGTTTCAATCTAAACCTGAGTTTTTTTGATTATCAAGATTATTTAATTGCTCATTATCTAAAATCATTTAGATAATCAATTACTGATCTAAATTGTACCTAAAAACGTACATCAAAGCAAGCCCAATATACATAGATGATTTTCAAACAACGATTCACAGTATTTCATCATGGCAAAAAACTCATTGGTCTTTATTTAAAATCAACCATAAACAGTCCGTTAATTATTGGTATTATTAACTATCTTCTGCGAAAAAAATCCCCGTTACGATGGTAATTCCATCATAACGAGGCTTCTAAAACTGACTAGAACATTTCCCTACTCATCCGTTCAATCTCTTTTCCCACGGTTACATTGACATTTTCAAAAACACTGGCTGGTGTCCCAGATGTCATCCCCGGAATAAAGAATTTAGTTCCGTTTTCTCGACAGACCTTTTCCACTTCCGCAGCGACCAGCTCTGGACTCCATTCAGCCCGGTCAATTTTACCATCATCAATGCCGCCCATAAAGGTAATCTGACTGCCATATTTTTCAATCAGTTCTGGAATATTGTTACTGGACATCACACCCTGCCAAATATCAATCCCCATCTCGATCATGAATGGCACTAAGGTTGCGGCGTAGCAGTCGGCATGATGAACAATTATTTCAACTCCATTATCCTTCCAGAAGCCATAGAGCTTTTTATAGGCCGGCAGTAAAAACTCTGCAAACATTTCCGGTGACAAAAATGTCGAAAGCTGACTGCCCCAGTCATCATGATGGAAGAGCGCATCCGGTTTGATATACTTAAAATATTCTTTGGCTGTGGCAATTTCATGCTCGACAATAAAATCAATCAGTTCATGCATTGCTTCGGGTTCTTCATAGAAAGCCATTAGCGCATCTTCCATGCCCATCATGAAATGAGTCTGTTCAAAGATGCCATAAAAATAAATGGCCGTCACAAATTTTTCGTTGCGGTCCACAGAATTGGCATGGGCGACGGCTGCGGCCCAATCTGCTTCGGAATAAGTCACATTGGGCATACTGATATAATCTTTCCAGTTTTCAATATCTTTGATGACTTTATCATTACCATGAACTGGAAAGGCTCCCGGTTGTCCCTCCGGCCATTGCATAGTCACGCCCCACTGATTTTTGACGATCTGACCGGGAACACCGCAGGCTGCTCCTAAAACCGGTGCTGCCCACATCAGTTCCAGATATTCATAAGAATTGACAAACCGATCCGGCTTACCGCCTTTGATGGTTTCCAGCAAGTTTTGTTTAATTGTTAACATAGTATTCTCCTTTATTGGTATAAATTTTTTAGCTTTGATTTACTATGCGCCGATGATTTCTTTTGCTTTAGAAGCTGAGCTACCAGCGTCCGGAGCATAACCGTCAGCACCGATTTCATTCGCATATTCCTGAGTTACAGGTGCGCCACCAACAATTACTTTCATGTCCGGTAATGCTGCTTTAACGGTTTGAACTGCTTCTTTTAATGCTGGCATGGTCGTTGTCAGAAGACCGGAACAGGCAACCAGAACAACGTTGTTATTTTCTTTGGCAGCTTCTACGAATCGTTCGGCTGGTACGTCAACGCCCAAATCAACCATATCAAAGCCAGCGCTTTCCAACATCATTACAACCAGGTTTTTACCGATATCATGAAGATCCCCGGCAACGGTTCCCATGATACAGGTTCCCAGTGAGCTGGAGCCATCGCCTGCCATCACTGGTTTTAAAACTTCGACACCTTTGGACATGGCTTTGGCAGCAATCAGCATTTCTGGTACAAAGATTTCACCGGATGAGAATTTATCGCCAACAACACCCATGGAAGCGATCATCGCATCCAGAATATCCTGTGCTTTATCGCCAGCGTCCAATGCTTCCTGAACGGCTGCGGCAACCTTTTTTGATTTACCAGTTTCGACCAAACCTTTTACTTCTTCAATTTTTGACATGTTTTTCTCCTTAAAATGAATTGAATTATTTAACTTTTAGCGAATCGAATGTACCCGGGCGATTAATAATCGCCCCTACAAACTTTATTTCATCCACCCGAAACCTGTGCGAGTCCCGGGTTTGGTTGTAACTTATTGCACAAAAATACCTTCACGGAAGGCACCAATGTATTCCATACAGTACTCATCTTCGCCCATCATTGCTTCGGTGGCAAACAACATTCCCATCATATCCTTGTTCAAAGGATCGAGGATGAAACTGTCCATCCCAGCACTCATCGCCAAAACGGCAAAGGCCTGGTTGGCAATCCGTCGGGCTGGCAGGTTGAAGGAAATGTTGCTGACGGCGCCGGTTACATGGATGGTGGGGTATTGGGCTTTGATGCCGCGGATAACCTCGGTTACCATTTGAATCCCGTCTTCGGAGGTACACAGCATTTCAATCAAGGGATCAATATGCATTCTGGATGGGTCGATGTTGTATTCTTTCACCTTGACCATCAGATCGGCAAAGACATCCAGACGGTCTTTAGCCGTTTTCGGAATCCCTTTGTCGCTGTTTAGCAGCGCGACGCATTCCCATTTAGTATTAGCGATAGCTTTAAAGGCCACATCCGCCTTGTCGCCTTCCAACGACATTGAATTAAAGAGTCCCGGTTTATTACAGTATTTCATGGACTCGATACAAGTGTAAACATTGGGACTGTCCACCGCAATCGGCGTATCTACCGCTTCCTGAACAATGTCAATCAGCCATTTCATGGTTTCCAGTTCAATGTCATCATCCACTGAGGCACAGACATCAATGAAGTCGGCGCCGGCTTCCGCCTGTGCAATCGCCAGATTTTTAATAAATTCTGTATCCTTGGCCACAATCGCTTTGGCGGTTGATGGGATGGCACCGTTAATTTTTTCTCCAATAATAATCATTTTTTCCTCCTGAAAATTTCATTTTACTTTGAATAATAGTTTAAAATGAATTCTTATCTTTTAATTTAAAGTCTATGCATTAAGCCCGGCTTCAAAGCCTTCCTTAGACGCCTGAAGCGCTTGTCGGGCTTCTAAGGCGTCGCCAACAACAATTAACTCGCAGAGCCCGTCCAGTTCAGCTGCCAGAGGATTGTTAGCCCGGGTACCGATAGCCAGCACGACGGTGTCGCAGGGAATCAGTTTTTCTTCATTGCCCTGTTTAATCAGTGCGCCTTCACTGGTGACCCCAGCCAAAGCGGTTTCAGTCCGGATATCGACAAAACAGCGATTGAGGCAATCCTTCAGATCATCGCGAATGCCAGCTTCCATATCCATGGCGATTTCGGGACGCATTTCAATCAGCGTCACCTTGGCCTTGCACTGCATGCCCAGGAAGGCTGCGGTTTCCGAACCGACCATCCCGCCACCGGCAACCAGCACGTTTAATCCGGCATCGGACCGGCCCAGAAGCACATCTTCGGCCAGCACCACATTGGCACTCTCAATTCCCGCCACCTTGGGAATAATGGCTTTGGCACCGGTAGCAATGATCACCTTGTCTGGGTTTCCGGCTTTAACCATTGCTGCTGTTAGCGGGGTATTTAAATGCAGTTTGATCTTATCATCCTTGCTGATCTGTAAATATAACCAACGGGTGTAGGTGGCAAACTCGCCCTTAAATGGCGGATAGGCGGCTGAAATAAATTGCCCGCCAACGGTGTTGGATGCTTCGAACAGCTCAACCTGATGACCTTTGATGGAAGCGGCCCGGGCCGCTTCCATCCCGGCTACCCCAGCGCCGGCAATGTAAATCGTTTTTGACTTTTCGGCCGGGGTATAGTCAAATTCAAATTCATGGCCCAATTCTGGATTAACTAAACAGTAAATCGGCACGCCCTGATAAGTCGAGGCGGTACAGCCCTGTAGACAGCCGATGCAGTGGCGGATCTCATCATTATTTCCGGCTTGAGCCTTATTCGGCCAGTGGGGATCCGTCAGCGACTCCCGACCCATCGCCACAAAATCAGCCTGACCGGAAACGATAATATCCTCCGCCATTTGGGGATCAGCGATCCGGCCTACAGTGATCACCGGAATCGTCAGGAATTTTTTAGCTTGTTCGGCAAAATGGACGTTCCAGCCGTGATGTTGAAAAAAAGAAGCCACGATTCCCAGCGACGAACGTACGCCGTACATCCCATTAGACAGATGAAGGGCATCCGCTCCCCAAGCTTCAATGTCTCTGAGAATCTGTCGGCTTTCGGACATGCCCCGGCCACCTTCGGTATTTTCTTCGGCGGAAAACCGGACGATCACCGGGAAATCTGGGCCAACCTGAGCCCGCACCTCATCCATGATTTCTTTTAAAAACCGGATTCGGTTTTCATAGCTGCCGCCGTATTCGTCAATCCGATGATTGGAGTTTGGTGACAGGAACTGGTGAATCAGATAACCATGGGCGGCATGAATTTCTAGTCCGTCAAAGCCCGCTTTGACTACGTTTTTAGCGGTGTTGCCAAAATCAATAACGATCTCATGAATTTCTTCAGTTGTCAGCTCTTTGGGAATTTCCTTGTTCCAGGGACAGGCAATTGGTGAACAGGATAGCGGCTGAACATCACCGTTAACCATATGATTGGCCTGGCGGCCGGCATGATAAATCTGAGCAAATATTTTTGAATCATGCTGATGAATCACATCAGTAAATTTTTTATGACCGGGAATCTGGGCTTCGTCATATAAAGCTGCAACATGAGGATAACCGCCGGCATTGGCATTGACCCGATAGTCCTCGGTGATAATCAGTCCCCAGCCGCCTTTAGCTTTTTCTTCATGATAACGAATATACTGTTCCGACGCCTTACCCTCATCCGGACACATATTGGCCACCATCGCCGGCACCACCAACCGATTGGGAATTTCACAGGTTCCAATTTTATACGGTGTAAATATTTTTTCTGCTTTCATTTTTTCTCCTTTGCTCAAAGACAACCACGTCTTTTCTAACTTCAGTCTAAACCTTTGTGTTACTCCAAAGTCAAGCCTGAAAAATAAATTTTTAATAAACCTTTTTTAAATTAAGCTAACAAAGCAATGTCAGTCTCCGGGTTAGCAACGATCGCAAAAAAAAACGGCTTCAAACCTAGGTTTTTTCCTGGTTTAAAGCCGTTTTTAAATTCACTGTGTCATGTTTTAACTTTCTTGCTTATGCATGATCGATTGTGTCAATAGCATTTTCTTTTATGATAAATATTTTTTCCGCGACATTGTAACCCAAGCCGCAAAGAACCGCCATCCCGATACCAAGCAGTATGGTAACCACCAGGGCGATGGCATTATCGCCCATATGTCCCTGAAATTGTGAAAATGTCAAGGCAATACCGACAAAGTTAAATGGGATCAGTCCCAAAGGTGTTTTACTCAAAACCCCACCTTGCACAATCAAGACCAACGCTGTTCCAATTCCCACACTCAGTATTCCGGCTGCTGTGATGCCAACAAACGGAACAAGCAGAAATATTAAGATAATATATACCTGTCCCCAAATGCAACCCATCAAAGAAGATAAAACCATACTTAAGCTATTTTTTGGCTTCAACCTCATTCCAAAAAAGCAGATCAACATAATAAACATCGCCCAACCCATGGTAAACGATACATTTCCACCTGAAGGCAGCAGTCCATAAAGCCCATAAATCACCGCACAAATAACTGCGGACCATACCGAGGTAAATACTGAAACTTTTTTTGACATAATTTCTCCTTTTCGTTTACAGATACGTACAGTACCTTTTTTTCTTAAGTACCACTGTAAACCTTGGAGCGACACACAAGTCAATGTTATTTTTTAAACCGGCACCCAGACCTCAAAAATCCGCAGCATTCCCTTTTCTTCATTAAGACGGACGATCAGGTTACCATACACATCTCCCTGAATTTCATAACCATATTCAATAATCGGTTTAAGCACCTTATTCTGGAGAGATTCCATAAAAGTGCCTTGTTCTCCGGCAGTAAAGATGCTGTAAAAACTTTTCCGACCTTTGATCAGTTTAATGGGCGGCTTTAATTCAATCCGATTGCTTAAAGCTACATCCGGTGATATGGAAAACCCCCAAGTATAGTCACTTAAGTCTGCATAATTTGAGTTATTCACGTTTTTCACCATAAAGGTGTGGGCGAAGCTGACAGCCAAGGCATCTAGTCGTTTGATAAATGGCATAATATTTTCGCCAAAATCAAAGGAATCGTTTTGCCGCTGACAAATATAGGCCATATCCGGGCTGTCACAGAGCTTGAACGACCCGATTTTCGGGGCAATTTCAGCTGTTCGGCTGTGAAAATCTCGCAAGATCTCCAATTCAGACTTTAGTTCTTCGATTTTCCCAAGAATTTCAGTTTCTTTATTTTCACACCGTTTATTCAATGCCTCAATATCATCTGTTTTTAAGATGCACTTAATGTCATTCAGTGAAAATCCGCAGCTTTTATAGCGCTTGCTGTCCAATAAAAAATTAATATCCCAAACATCGAAATAGCGATAATTTGAGTCTTTATCTTTCTTTGGTGAGATCAGTCCGTATTTTTCATAATAACGGATCGTATCGGTGGAAACATCTAAGAGCTTTGCCACATCGCCGATTTTATATTTTTTCATTACTGTTCCCTATCTCAGATTCTATTCAAAGATCTGTAAAATATCAACGTCACTTTCTACGCTAATCGCCAATAATATCTCGTCTGGTAAAAAAGACCAAACCCAGCGTCACTAATAGAATGGCTGCTAACAACATCACCATTACCGGTACGATTGAAACGCCCACCCCAGGGTAAACCCAGGCAAACGGCGACAGGGCAAAAATATAATTGCCGACCAAACGAATTTCCCATAAAAACTCCAGCAACAACAACGCCCCAAATATTCCCCAGCTGACCGGAGCCGCCGCCCGGGGGGCCAGTCCCAGGAGCAAAACCGTCACTGCAGCCACCAGCCACACTGCCGGGATCCGGGCAATGCTGCCTGTAAAATCCCCGATACACCAGCCAAAAATAGCAATCGCCAGGGCACTGCCGGCAAAAGCGATGACCAGATGCCCACCGGCATAACGAATCCGGGAAACGGGGTTGGACAAGATCATTTCCGTCCGGTTCATGGTTTCTTCTTCCCGGATTCGTAAGATGGTAATGATTACATAAGCTGTGATCACCTGGGTCAGGATGTATTCCAGAATGGCCAGAAAGGCGTTCCCGGCCCCACCTAAAAGCGCTGACAACTCCGGCAGGAAGGTTGTTCCCGCCAGCATTTTATTAATACTCGGCACCAGCGATGCAATAATCAGCCCCATCACCAAATAAGCCACTACCCAAACCAACAATATTCCCCGCTGCTGGCGCCAGGCCAGGGTCAGAGGATTATTAAAGCTTTTCCGGACCGCCAATCGGCCCCGTCGTTCCCGAAAATAACTGCCACCCAGATCCCGGCGGTCATTTAACTGATCGGCAATCAGGGTTAAGGCGACGATGGTTATCACTGCAAACCCGAACAGCAGGTAATTCTCACCGGCATAGGGACGGGCCGCGGCGCACCAGCCAAACGGCGTGAAAAGCAGCAGGGTCTGATTTCCCATCACATTGGCCACCATCTGCCCAACAAAAAAGAAGGCCACTGCGCCGAAAGAAAGCCCCCTGGCCAATCTGGCATTGGGTGCGAGCTGGGCGCCAATGGCCGCGATGGCTGCAAAGGCACAGCCGCACAAGGCTGTCGCCAAGCCAGCCACCAAAGAACCCGACGCCGGAAAACCAGCGGCCATAAAACCAACGCCCATGGCCAGCCCACCCAATAAATTGGCAACGAAAACCTTGATTAAAACAGCTGTCAACGGAGCTTTTCGACCGACTGATCCGGCCCGAAGCAGTTCCAGCCGGCCCTGATCTTCATCCTTCCGAGTGTTATTAATCACCAGAATAATACTGAAAATCGAGATAATGATTGCTGTCGAGAGCCGAATCCGCCAGATGGTTGCCGCCGCAATGGTGTTTGCCGCAATCAACCCCAGCATCGCATTGCCCTGGTTTTCGGCAATATAAGTCGCCAGCTGCTCAGGCGTCTGGAGCACCACCAGATTGGACGCTGCCGCAGCATAGGCAAACAGCAAGGGCAGCAGAATCAGCAAAATCGTCAGGACTTTACCGCTGCGCAGATAGCTCCGAAGCAGTTTACCGGTGGCCGTATAATTGCCCGGCTTCATCGTTCTTCCCCTTCAGTAACATAGTAATGTAAAAAAAGATCCTCCAATTCCGGCGGGGCACACTGCAGCGAGATCACTTCATATTCGGTTAATTTTTTCAATGTCTCGTTAAGAGCCGCGGCATCCACACTGAAGCTGGCTTTGTTTCCGCTGGATTGCAGACCATAAACCCCGGCCAGCGTAAGGCCGTCAAGTGACCGGGCACACTCCACATGGGCGATCAGCCGGGAAAACTGCTGTAATTCCCGGAGACTGCCGGATTCCACAATTTCTCCGGCTTTGATGATCGTGACCTGATCGCAAAGCTTTTCAACCTCGCCTAAAATATGGCTGGATAAGAACACCGTTTTTCCCTGGGTAGCCATTTCCCGGACACATTCCTGAAACACCGATTCCATCAGCGGGTCCAGTCCGGATGTGGGTTCGTCAAAAATGTAGAGCTCCACATCCGACACCAACGCCGCAATCAGAGCAACTTTCTGCCGGTTTCCTTTGGAATAGCTGCGGCATTTTTTTCCAGGATCAAACTGAAATCGTTCAATCAGTTCAGCCCGCCGTTTAGGATCTACTTTTCCCCGCATCCGGGACAGCAGATCGATCACCTCACCGCCGCTGAGATTTGGCCAGGGATTGATTTCGCTGGGAATATAGGCCAACCGCCGATGCAGCGCCACACAGTCTTTAAAGGGATCGCCGCCGAGGAGTTTTAGCTCGCCGCCATCCTTTTTTAACAGTCCCAGCAGAATCCGGATGGTGGTCGATTTTCCGGCCCCGTTCATACCGATGAAGCCGTGAACTTCCCCTTGCTTTACCGATAGATCAATCCCCCGAAGTGCCGGTGTTTTTCCGTAAGCTTTGGTTAACCCTTTTATTGCGATAACTTCCATAATTTTTGATCCTTTCCATTGACTGTTTGCTGTTATAATTGATTCTATCATTTTTGTTAGCCGCACTGCAATTCTTATCGGTAATTGCAGTCATCATTGATTGATAATAGTTGTTAGTTTATTTTATTACCAAAGCTAACCTCGCCGCTCAATAATTCGGACAATCCGCGGGCGGTTGTAGCGCTGGGCAATGATACAGGGCATGTTGATGGCTATCGCGTAGATCAGCATATAGAAAATGACCACGGGTGGCGTAAAAAAACCGAAGACCCAGAAGGGCAAAATGGCCAGCCAGTGAATCATTTCAGCCCGGCAGGATTCCAGCAGGTATTTGTCCAGATTGTCTTTTGAAAAGCTGACCAACTTTTTCTTTTCAAAGCCGCCCTTGACCAAGGAGCCTCCATCCGGCAGATGTTTTTTCCAGCGCCGCACCCGCAGCCACTTTTCGTAGATCTCACCATCCTTTTCCCAGGTGTGGGCCCGGTAAAACCAGGCAGTATAATCAAAAAAGCGATCCGGCAACTGAGTACAGACCAGCGCTGCTGTCACCTGGAGGATCGGCCAGACGATAAAACACACCAGAATGGCGGTCAGTGGGGGCAGAAAAATCACTTGCATTTTATTCCTCCCATCTTATTTCTCCAGACGAATTTCCCGATCTTTCCAGATAACCGGCAGCCCCAGTATTTTTTTGATCATCGAGCGCAAGAAGATCACCAGATAAAAAATCAGTGATACCGGATAAAAGACGATGCTCCCAACCGAAAAACTGCCGATATGCCGGGCAATGCGGATCAGTTCCAGCACCCAGACGCCATAGCACGCCGCCAGTATTTCTACCCAGAGCCAATGCTGCCAGATCAGATTCAGCATCAGATACACGGGGATTGAGGCACAGGAAGTTATCCAGAAAAACACCAGGAAGATAAGATATACCGGGGTTTTCGCTGCCCCGGCGGCCTGATTTTTGGTCCAGCCCTGAACCAGATCTTTCAGTCCTCCGCTGTACATCCGATAGGAAACATCCTGATCACCCAGAAACAACGCAAAGGGAATGGCTTTTTCCTGCAGTTTTTCGCCCAGGGCCATGTCATCGACAATGCTGTCTTTAATGGCGGCGTGACCGCCGACCGCCTGATAATCGTTATGGCTGATTAGAATTACCGGGCCATAGAGGCCAGTCGCTTTATTTTTTTTGTTTTCACCAGGTTTGCTATTTTTATTATGACTAACTGGCAAACCCATCCCGTTGGCACCCATTTGCAGCAGATTAAAAAATAGCGATAAGGTCTCCGCTTTTTTCTCAATCTGATGATAAGGCATCACAGAGACCACCGATCCAGTCTGTTTATAGGTCGTTAACAACTTGCCAATTCCCGCCGGACTGAGCCGCACATCGGCATCCAGAAATAACAATACTGCTCCGGTGGCGGCTTCCCCACCCAACTGGCAGGCCCAGGACTTCCCGATCCAGCCGGGTGGTTTCTGGGTCGATGTGATCAGCATAGCCTCTGCTTCCATTGCAATTTTGGCGGTTTGGTCCGTCGAGCCGTCATCAACACAGATAATTTCGTGAATCGCCGCCGTCTGCTTTTTTAGATCGTTCAGAAGCAGGGACAGATTTTTTTCTTCATTGCGGGCAGGGATAATAATCGAAAGCCGGATTGTTTTGTGACCCTGATCATCTCCAATAACCGAAACCGAATCAGCTTCATCCAGTTTAGCAAAACGGTGAAACAGTATCCTGCTGACCAGCAGACCCAGCAGGATCGTACCAAAGACAATGATCATTGGCTTTCACCCGTACTGCCTTTGAATGGACCCTTCCGGCCTTGTTTTTCAAAAACCTTCATGACCCGATCCGCCGCCAATTTACCGGAGAGAATGGATACCGGCAAACCCGAAGGACTGAAGGTCCATTGCCCGGCCTGATGAATATGGGGTAACGGGGTCTCGATGGTTTTGGCAATTTTTCGAAAGTGGCTGACCGCCGGCAATCTGCCGGTTCCGGGATTAGCGGGAAAAGCCCAGCCGGTGATAGCTCCACCGGAATTGCCGGTAAGCCGCTCAATTGTCAACGGCGTCGAACTGAAGCGGTCTTCAACATGATCGATCCATTCCGGAAAAATGGTTTTATTTAACACTGAAATAATCGTTTTTTCACACAGGGTTTTAAACGCCCCATACCAACCTGCATCGTCAATGGCTTTGACCAATCGGTAATCCATCAGGGTGCTGACGATCACTCCGGTTTTCCCCTTTGGGGCCAGCGCCGGATCCCGCAGGGCCGGGCAGGAAATCTCGTAGGTGGTCAGAGCCAGATATTCCATGATCCAAGCTTGCAGGGCCGTTTGCTGATCAACTTGAGAGCGGGTGTGATCAGCTAGTACTCTTTGCCAGTTTTCTGACTGGATCGCCGAGAGCCCGGCCTTGCTGGGAGTATAAAAACAATGGGGGCCGCAGTGGTCACCGAAATAAGGGCGATCCAGATCCACCGCCAGGTAGAGGGTAAAAATGGAATCTCCGCCCCGATTCTGGTTGATCTTTTTTTGCTGTTCAGTAATCCGGTTGTCGGGCTGCTCCAAGTCACCAGCAGCATACAGGGCTTTCATATCTCCACACCAGATCAGTTCGTCATAACCAAAGCTTCGGCCATCCCGGGTTTTGACCATTTTCTTTTTTATGTCGATCTTCGTGATTTCAGTGTCCAGCGCCAGCTCACCTTGATGGGTGGCAATCAAGTCGGTCATCCGTTTGATCAGCATCCCGGTGCCTCCCAGGGGATAACTATAATCACTATATAAACCGAAATAGCTCAGCGCAAAAAAAGTCGGCATGTTCTCAAAAAAATGCTGGATAATCACATCGATGAGCGCCTGGTTTTTAGTAAAGCGCAGCAAATAGGCCTCGATGGGTTCATTAAGCTGCTGGGCTTTGCGAATATTCACCTGATATTTAAGCAACCAGGGCAATAGCGTTTTAAGCAGGTATGCCTTATCGCTGGTGAGATCTTTAAACAGCGGATTTTCAATGCCATAGAGGACATCCATATAACCGGTCACTTTTCTGATTTCGTCGGTAATCGCCGCAATTTCCGATTGATTATTGGGAAATTTCCGGGTCAGCATGGCCCCGTATTCGGTCAGACTTTCCACCCCTTTTAAAATCATCAGTTCGTCTTCGATTCCGATGGCCACCGGATTTTTGACAAAGTCCATCACAATCCCCAGTTGTGCAAGCATCGGAAAGACAATCCCCGAATTTTCAAAGGCTCGGATGCCTGCGTCAAAGGTAAAGCCGTTGCGGGTAAAACTTGCCACCAGGCCCCCGGGTTTTTCGCTTTTTTCACAGAGCAGGGTGGTATAGCCGGCTTTGGCAGTGTAGGCAGCACTTGTCAAACCGGCAATGCCAGCGCCCACCACAATAATGTCATAGGCGTTCCCGTCTTTCTTAGCTGGAGTTGCGTCATCTTTTTTAAACTCCTTCATATCAACCACCTCCATTTACGTCATCAGCCAGTCAATTACGGCCTGGATTTCAACGGGTTTGCCGTCTCTGGTATTCCAAATGCAGCGGGCTTCGCAAAGACTCAAATCCAGAGGATTTGTTTCCATCAAGATTTGACTCTCTTTTATATAATGCTCCAACTTCTTTTTTGCCCCGACCTGATTACCCACGGTTACCCGCCGCATGATCCCCCGGATATCGAGATGCGTCCCCTGTGATTCCATTCCGATTGAACATAAAGGATTTTCGCAATATTCGCACCGGGAAGCTTTCTGCATCAATGCCCGAATAGCTGCCGGAGCATCCGCATAGAGTTTTTCGGCGGTTACCGGTTTTTCCAGAATGCGGACCATGTTCTTCCGACCCGGCCGGTAAACATAAGGGCTCAAGCCGCGTTTCTTTAGCACCGCGTTGGCCGCACTGATCCCCGAAGTGGTTACCGTGGGCGTGCCGGTGCCCATCACTGTGGATTCGCCGCAACAGAACAGATTATCCCATTCGGTTCGGGTATGGAGACGTTTAAACATGTGCTGACCTAACATTTGTTTGGGTCCTGCTACAGCGCCGCCATTTTTATTGGTATAACGTTCAATGGTTCGGGGAGTGGCCAATTCGGCATAGTGGATGCCGTCGCTAAATCCCGGAAACCGTTTTTCCAGTACCTGAATCAACCGGGCTTTTTCGGTTTCCTTTTGCTCCAGATAATTCGATTCATCCCCCAGCTCCCAGTTTTCAAAAGTTGGCCCAATGGCCATTACAACATGGCTGTCCTGATCACAAAGGGTCTGATCATCCAGACTGGAAATATAAACGGTAACCTCGCTTTCGTCCAAACGGTCCGGGTTGCCCACCAGCATTTCCACCGGCTGGGTATCCTCCTGAATGACGGCCCGGTCCACCTGGGTATAAAGTACCACACTGGGATAGGTGGGCACCTGCCTGGCGGCCCAGCGGGCCCGGGCCAGAGTCAGATTTTGCCGGTCAATCAGCTTGCCGTATAAATTCCAAACCGTTC
Source organism: uncultured Acetobacterium sp. (assembly GCF_963664135.1). NCBI lineage: Bacteria > Bacillati > Bacillota > Clostridia > Eubacteriales > Eubacteriaceae > Acetobacterium > uncultured Acetobacterium sp. Next base: position 870,573 of record NZ_OY760905.1, read on the forward strand.
CTGAATAGATCAGGTCTCGGGCCATTATTTTTTCGCCACCAATTAGTTCGACCCCAACCGTTTTTTTATCTTTAAAGAGAATCCGTGCGGCCTCTTTTTCCAGCAGCATCACACCATCATTTTCTTCAATCACCTTCTCCAGCTTGCCGGGCAGAAAAATGGTAGAACCGGCGGGATAATAGCTGCCGCCGATATGGTTGTCCACAAACATCACCGCTGCCAACACCGCCGGTGATTCTTCCAGGGTCGCGTAGCAATAGGTTGAAGTAATCTTATCAAAAAATTTAAAAATTTCCGGATCGGTAAAATAGTCGGCTAATAGGCTTCTAGCGCTTTTATTTAAATATCCCAGAAACTTGGCATAGGAAACCGGATGCTTAATCAGACTTTTCAGGGCCCCCTTGGCCTCGGTTTCATCCGGGGTGGTGTAATTGGGATTAGCCACCATCACATCACGGTACATTTTTTCCATATCCTGGTAAAACCGCTTGATATAGGCCTGTTCCGATGGAAAAACAGCTCCCAGCGCCGCGGCAAATTCATTGATATCGTCACCAAAGCAAATTTGGTGGTTTTTAAAATGCATGCAGTAAAGCAGATTGTGCTTGATAACCTCAATCGGTTCCTCCAGACAATCAAACACAAAGCGGTGGGCATTGAAACCCTTCTCCCCGAAGCCGAACAACATCGCCGCACCAATATCAAAGGTCACTCCATTACGTTTAAAAACCCCGCAAGACCCTCCGGGATTATAGCTTTTTTCAACCACTGCAACCTTTAACCCGCTTTTGGCCAATAGACTTCCGGCGGTCAGACCGGATAATCCCCCACCAATAATAATCGCATCAAATTCCATTTCCTGTCCCTCTTTTACGCTCATTTTTTTGTTATTTGTTTCTATTCTCTATTCTTACCCAGAATCATTTTAATTACGACACGCACTCACCAGTTATTTCTGCATTCGCGATAACAAAAGAAAAATCAAACCAAACAAAGGCGCTTTGTCCTGTACAAAACACCTTTGTTTGGATAAAACAGAATTGATTGAATTTTACACCATATATCGATGGGATCTGATGCTGTCAAAATTTACTTGATAAGCAATTGCTTAATTAAAAAGTTTTAATACTGGCTTTCTATCGCCTTGATCTCCTCATAAAGATATCCATTCACCGGGGTATCAATCCCATGTTTTGCTCCCAGCCGATTAACTGTTCCGGAAAAGAGCTCCACTTCGCTAAGTCGTCGGGCTTCCACATCCTGACGCATGGAGGGTTTGCCCTGTGGGCTCAGAGAGTCCACCACCCCCAGCCAGTAGGTGATATCATCCCGAGTCAGCACCACTCCTTCTTTTCCGGCCACCGGGATGACCTCGGCCATGGCCGCAATCATCAATTCCCTCAGTTTTCCCGGTTTCTGGACACTGCCGAAGTTCTCGCCAAAAATCGAGACCACCTGATTGACCCCCACGTTTAACATGAACTTGGCCCAGATCTTCCGATCCATCTGGTTATCAATCTGATAAGCAATGCCTGTTTGATCAAAAAATCCCTGTATCCGGTTTATCTTTTCTGATGATTCACCACCATTACGATTACCAAAGCAGATGATCCCCGGATTCGTGTATAACAACTGATTGTCCTCTTTCACCGTATCCATCCCCTGGGCCACTGACCAGATCAAGTTTGCTTGCCCAAAGGTATCCCCGATAATGGTTTCACTGGTGATACCGTTCAGTAGTGACATCATGATGGTATCCGGCCCCACATGATTCCGGACTGATTCAATTGCCTCTTCCAGTCCATTAATTTTGACCGCAAAGATAATCAGATCAGCCAGGTCATTGTCCGTTGGAGCCTGATAATGAAATTCGCAAGCTTCCCCATTGCAGAAAATTCCTTGCGCTCGGTATTTTGCAATCCGCTTTTGATCCGCAATCACCGAAAAATCTGAGCCGATTTTTTTGGCGAGCTGATGGCCAAAAAGAATGCCTAAAGCTCCCAAGCCAATGACCGATACCTTTTTTATTTTCATGTACTGCCTCACTTTATGTTTTTATCGAATCCTATTTTTTGAACCACGAATAATTCAGCCTTATTATATTACTAAACTTTTATCGTTTCAATAAAAAACCGACTTCCTTTTGGAAAAGCCGGTTTAATTAGACTTAGTTTATGTTTTTAATTGTATTTAATGCCCTAATAGCACGGCTTCAACCGTTTTAAACCCGATCCGTTCAATGGTCTGAGCAAACCGTTCGCCTGGCAAACCATTTTCCTGATAGAAAATGATAATTCTCTCAATAGTCGCTAAAAGTTCTTCCTGGTCCGTAAAGAGCCGATTCAGTCCATTTCCCCTGGCCACCTGTTTGCCCCAGCGGCCGCCTATGACAATTTTGTATCCTGTATCACCGCCGGTAACTGCCTGAAAAGGGCATTTTCCAATGCACATCCCGCAGTTGAGACATGCCTGGGGATTGATAGCGATCTTCTCATCAGCCAATTGAGCAGCCCCAACGGCACAGGCCTTCGCAACCCCACAGCTTTTGCAGTTCCGGCATTCATCTTGATTAACGACCGGCCGATATTGGCCAATAATACCAACATCATTCAAGTCGGGCTTGACACAATTGTTGGGACATCCGCCCACGGCCATTTTAAATTTGTGAGGCAAAACGAGATTTCGCATGCCGGTATAAAAGCGATCATGAATTTCTTTTGAAAGTCCAAAGGTGTCGATTAACCCGTATTGACAGGTAGTGCCTTTACAGGACATAACCGGACGCACCTTCGTTCCGGTTCCGCCGGTTTCTAATCCGCCTTCTGCCAGGCAATTTCTGAAGTCATCGATCTGATCAAATGCAATTCCCTGACACTCAATGGTCAGGCGGGTGGTTAATGCCAGATAACCGTTGCCGTATTTTTCTGCTGCTTCAATAATTTTTTTTGCTTGTTCGATGGTGATTAACCCATTTTCAGTGATCACCCGACCGGAAAAATTATCGGTGCCCTTATTATTTAAAAAACCCAGTCCCTTGACTCTTTTTTCTTCTTCTTTGCTGATTGTAAGTGTTGCCAATTGAATTTCTCAAAAATAGGTCCTATTTGTTTAACTTTCTTCACATTTCATGCACATGTTAGTTTTAGTATAATGCTTGCTTGTTTATAAGTAAAATGGTATTATTTTATATTATTCATAAATATTATCTATATGTATCAAAAAGGTAAGCAGATAATGCTGGAGGAAAAATGGATATCCGTCATTTAAAAATATTTATTGCGGTGGAAGAAACCGGATCGATGTCGGCAACGGCCAAGCAATTTTTTGTCACCCAACCCTCGGTCAGTCAGGTCATCAAAGAATTAGAAACCTATTACAATGTTCTGCTTTTTGAGCGACTGGGTAAACGTCTGTACATCACCGAAGCCGGAAAACACTTAAGCACCATGGCCCGCATTGTGATCCGTCAGTTTGATGAATTGGAAGAAAACATGTCCGTTGCTGGCCGCAAAGAAGTAGTCCGGATAGGTGCAACCATCACTGTTGGCGCTTGCCTGCTTTCGTCATTAATGGCTGACTTCAAAAAAAATAACCCGGAGATTGAAAGCTTCAGCTATGTCAATAATACCAAGATGATCGAAGAACGTCTCTTGAAAGCGGAGCTGGATATCGGGCTGGTGGAAGGTGAGATAAAACACCCAGATCTGGTCGTTGAGCCGGTTATCGACGATTATCTGGTGATTGCCTGCAGCCGTCATCATCGCTTTGCCGGATGTAAGCAGGTAGCAGCCCGAGAATTGGAAAAAGAAGTCTTTGTAATGCGGGAAGAAGGCAGTGGTACCCGGGAATTATTTATGGACTTTACCCGGACCAACGGTCTTAATCTGAACATTGGCTGGGAAGTGACCGCTCCGGAAATTATCAAATCGATTGTGATCAAAAACAATTGTCTGGCCGCTATTTCGATTCGATTAGTTGAGGAAGAAGTACAAAATGGGGAAATTTATGTAATCAGGCATCCTGATTCAATCTGGAATCGAACCTTTAACCTGGTTTATCATAAAAACAAGCATCTTAGCCCGGGAATGATGGGTTTTATCGATGTTGCCAGAGAATACGGAAATGCTGGTATTCTAAACGTGGAACCCGCCGGACGGCTCATTTAGACAAAAAACAGTTTGACTTCATCGTTATGGGTGTTTAAGCTGTAGACTAAGAATACTGCCAACTGCAAAAGAGAACTGTAAAACCTTGGTTTTACAGTTCTCTTTCATTTATGCTTATGATTTAACGCCTGACTATTTTAGTAATTCTTATCGGCGTAACCAACCCAGCCGCCTTCTTTGACCAGGGTTTTATCAAACTCGCCAACTTTGAAGTCGATGGTCTCCGTTTTACCCTCGGCATCGATAATGATCTGATCGCCATCGATATCCATGGCCATGGCGACATCTTTGCCGGCATAATCTGTAAAAAACGCATCGATGGTTTCTTTGGGCAGCTCAATGGCAAACATGCCGCAGTTGTACATATTCTGTCTGAAGATATGGAAGGCGCAGACGCCTTTTAAAATCCCGACTTCCAGGTCGGTTGTACCAATCCCGGCGGTGAAAGCTCCAAAGGCGCCATGGGTACAGGTGTGAGAATCCCCCATGATGATGGTATAACCGGGTCGGACAAATCCTTTTTCGGGAAAAATGGCATGACAGACACCGTTTTTGCCGATATCGAAAAAGTCTTTAATCGCATGTCGTCGGGCCCAATCCCGGAGGATTTTTCCCTGTTCTGCGGTTTTTGAGTCCTTAGCTGGTGTCACATGGTCGATCACGGCCTTAATCTTGGTCGGATCAAAGACCCGGTCCATACCCCGGGCCATCAGATCGGTAATGGCAAAGGGGGTGGTAATTTCATGACAGAAAACCCGGTCCAGTTTCAGCACATGTGTATCGGGGAACGGCTCGTCGACCCGGTGTGCATCAAATATTTTTCAGCGATTGTTTTTCCCATTTTATTCTCCTTGTTTTTCCTTCGTATTGATTGCTTTATTATATAAGAAAGTATACAATTTGTGAAATGAATGTTATTGATCATATCAATTCGTTTTGATGATTACATGTGTTTTGCAACGACCCTCCCCATGGGATCTATGGACTCAAGCCGATTTTCTGAGAAATTTGATGGCCTAAGGAAATCTTTAGTGCCGTTTAGATCAATGACTGATACTATTTTTTGTTTTCATATTCAATGCGAATAATTTGCCAAATTATTTTACTTAACCTCTATCGGTTTAATAAAAAAGTCAGCTTTTCGCAATGAAAAGCTGACTTTTGTTTATTTCGTATTCTCTTTAGTTATATTTTATGAATCACCTTAATTTATATTCAGTGCAGCGTAGAATCCTTCACGGACAGCGGAGGTGATATTACCCGGTTTTGTGCAATCCCCGATGATCGTCGTATCCGCTACCAGGCCGGACAATTCCGCAATGACCTGGCAATTGGGTCTGACCCCTAATGACAGAACTACTGTATCGCAAAGCAAGTCTTCAGTGGTGCCATCTTCTTTTTCGATGACTACACCATCATCCGACACTTCCACCAGCTTCACCTTTTCTCGTAGCAGAACCCCAGCCTGAGCGGCCATTCCCCGGAGGGTGGCATAGGTCAGAATCCCTGCCAAACCGTTTCGGTCAATTTCATCCACCGTCTGCATATCAATAACCGTTACCTCGTGCCCCTGATTGACCAAGGTTAGTGCCGTTTCGGTACCAGTTAGGCCGGCCCCGGCCAGAACAACTTTTTTGCCGACAGTCGCTTTGCCCATATCCACATCCATAGCCAGCACTACCTTGTCTTTGCTGATTCCCGGCAGCTTGGGAATAATCGGGCTGCTGCCAGTGGCGATGATTAGGGCATCGGGGTTTTCCGCTTCGATCAGCGCTTTAGTGGCCAAAGTATTTTTGCGAACCTCAATATCCATCATTTTTTCGGTCAGGTTTACGGACCAGTCCAGGTAGCGGCTGACATCACCCTTAATCGGATTGGCGGCGGCCGGAATCAAACTGCCTCCCAATTGAGCATTTTTTTCAATGATGATGGGCTGGTGCCCACCAGTGGCCAGCCAGCGAGCGGCCTCCATACCGGCGCAGCCGCCGCCAATGATGACGACTTTTTTACTGATCTCGGCTTTGGGTATCTCGGTAATTTGCCCTTCGCGGCCGACTAATGGATTGACGCTGCAACGGATCGGTTTGGGTGAAGCATGAGGATCCGGGTCCCCGGTGCAGATGCAACAGCGGATACAGGGGCGGATTTCATCGGCAATGCCGTCTTTTGCCTTGTTGACCAGATCGGGATCGGCAATGAAACCCCGGATCATCGCGACCATATCAGCCTGGCCATTAGCCAAGGCATCTTCAGCCAGTTCCATATTAAACGAGCCGACGGTAACCACCGGAATATCCAGTTCTTCCTTAAACTGCTGGGCAAACCGGACGTTGGTGGCCACCGGAATATAAGCCGGCTGGATCATCATCCCAATGGTCATCGGATCATAAAGATTTCCCACTGAAACGTGGATCATATCGATTTTATGTTGGATCGATTTAGCAAAGGCCAGGGCGTCTTCCACGCCTACTCCACCTGGGGTCAGCTCGTCGCCGCTGATCCGCCATTCGATGGCCATCTCAGTACCAATCCGTTCCCGCACCGCATCGATGAGCTCATTGGCAAAACGACAGCGGTTTTCCATGGTGTCCCAACCGTATTCATCGGTCCGTTTGTTCATCGCCTGAGAATAGAAATTGGCCACTACATGACCGTGACCACCATGAAGCATGACCATATCAAAGCCAGCTTTTTTACAGCGCTCGGCAGCATCGGCAAAATCCTGGATGATGCTTTTGATTTCATCTTTGGTGAAATCTGCTGGCAGGTGCTCTTCGTCCCGCAGATTCAATTCGATGTTGGCTAGCGCCCCATAACGATGAATGGCATCGGTAAGCTGGAACAAGCCATGAACCACATAGTTGTCAGACAAATTGATGACGTATTTGGAATGGGCGGCATAGTCTTTGGTAACCGGGCTGTCGCCAACGGTGACAATCCCGGCCCCACCCTTGGCCATGGCCGCGGTATAGGTAATGAATTCATTGGTGACGTAACCGTCCAGTGATGCTAGCATCGGCTCGGCCGGTGAGACCTCAATTCGGTTTTTGGCGGTGAGTTTTCCGATTTTCAGCGGTTGAAAAACATGCTCAAAGGCTTGCATTGCGATTCTCCTCTTTAATAGATATTTTCACATACTTTCAGTTTGTTAAACCCATCCTAACACATGGCAATTTGACTTGTCAATGAACTTATCATGAAGTGATTAAATAAAAAAATCCCTATTACCTTTGCAGTAACAGAGATTTTTGAAGGTGTTAATTTTAGTGACTTTTCCGAACTGTCAGAGTGGCTTTACCGGGTTGCCATTTTATCTAAAACTCCAGCAGATCCAGCACCTTGTCGTCCACATGGCGGTTCTCGCCGACAAAGGGATAATTGTGGATATGCAGGGCCGGGTTAAAGTTCAGCTCGATGATGCTGTAATTCGTGGCATCGGGTTTTTCGTGAATATCCTTTATGATGATATCGGCACCGCAGATCCGGGCACCGACTGCCTGGGCTGCCGCCATTGCAATGGCCTTGTAGTCATCAATAATATTATCGGTAAAATCAAGGCTATCCCCGCCGGTACTGATATTGGAGTTTTCCCGGAGAAAGACGGTTTCGCCATTCTCGGGAATGGTCTCGATGGATTTATTCTGCTCACTGAGAAAAGCAATTTCAGTTTTCCCTAGTTGGATCTTCTCCAGAGGCGTGACATAGCCCTTCCCCCGCAGCGGATTCCGGTTTTTTTCAGCCACCAACGCTTCAATGGTATGAACCCCATCGCCCACCACATTGGCCGGAACCCGGTGGAGAATCCCCACAACCTCATCACCGATCACCAGAAACCGATATTCCTTGCCGAGCACAAATTCTTCAATCAAGACGGATGTATCATGAGCGAATGCCTGGATCACCGCCGTCCGATAGCAGTTTTCGCATTGGAGATTTTTATGGATAACGATCCCCAGACCAAAATTGGAAGATTTGGGCTTGATCACGATATCTTTGCCCCGGAACGCTTGATAATGCACCATCGCTTCCGCCGCCGATTTAACTTTGATCCCCGATGGCACATTGATGCCCTTTTCCCGGAGAATTAGCTTGGTGACTTCTTTGTTTTCCATAATTAAGGGGGCAATGTAGCTATCGGCCGATGTCCGAGTCGCCTGTTTGATGTATTCGGTCTTACTGCCTTTTTTAAGCCGGATGAAATTATCTTCCCGATCCAAAATATCAACCGCAATGCCCCGCCGCTCGGCGGCATCAATCAGCATCGCTGTTGATAATTCCAATCCATCATGATTATTTATAAACATAGTGACCACCTTCTGAAGTGATGAATCCCGGTTCATCACTTCGTTTTAATATAACTTATTATCACATTTCCATCACTGCTTTTGACTTAAAGCTGCTACCAGGTCAGAGGATTACAGCTCTGACAATCAGCCTTCTCTGCTAACAGCAGGAGCTATCCGATTCATGACCACCTTCACAATCGCAGCTGGGTTCGGCTCCGGTAAAGATGCTCTTGAGAATAGCCGAAGCGCATCCTACCCCGGTCTTCACGGTAATAGCGTCAGTGGGACAATTCATGGCACAGGCCCCGCATTCCATGCAGGCATCTTTGTCGCGAATCAGACTCTGACCTTCAAACAATTCAAAGACCAGATGCGGGCAAACCTCAAGGCAGCGTCGGCACCCGACGCAACGACTTTTTTCCAGATTGAGGGAAACGACATTTTTAAAGTAACGGTTTTTCATATGTTTTTCCTTTATAGAATTAAACAATTCGATTAATACAGGTGATTAATCAAAAGCAGGAGAGCGCCAGCACTGATTGAAAAAAGCAACCCGGGAATCGCAATCCGCATTTCTTTCTGAACTCCGGAATGTGATGTAAAGGTTGATGACCCGGTAAAGTTCATCGCGTAATAGGCAGCAATGGCCGGAAAGGCCAGCAGATATCCGAACAAGCCAACCAGAGGAATTCCCAAACTGATCGTCTCATGTTTACTGGCAATGATGGCAAGCGTACCCATCAGACCTAACAGCCAGCCTTTGAAGGCAAACGCTTTTCCGGGAATAAACGGCAATAAGACTGGGGTCAGCACACAGCCGATTAAAACAGCGCCGATGTATGTCCCCACATCGATAAGACCAAACGGTTCTGTTACCACAAAGTTCAACAGGAACACTACCCCGAAAATCATCAGGGACTGCTTGATCGTGCCAACCAGTTCAATGGGGGTCAACACCAGTCGATCATACAGCGTAAATCTGACGGTTCGCATGCTGTCGGTTGCAACCATGCCAGCCTCGAGAAAGGTTTTAATATCACTGGCTCGGACGGGTCCATAACTGACCCGAAATCCAGATTCTTTAAAAACAGCCTGCGCGATTACGCCCGATGCACCTAACTGGGGCAAAATTATGTTGCGCTGCGATACGATTTCCCTTAACCTGGTTTTGTCCAGTCTTGAGACGATCTCTTTGGTACCGAAGCTTCCTTTTCCGGCGGCACACCAGACATTGATACCATTGGTATCGATGACTAGAATCCACGCGTTCAGCCCGGTGAGTTCTTTTCGCAAAGCATCAAAAGAAAGTTTGTAATTGCCTGAGACTAGAATCGGCGAATCTTGATCGGGGCTGCCCACACCATAAAAACCGGGATTGATTTTATAATTCATTCTGCCGATACCCCAGCGGACTTTCCATCCACCGAGCACATCTTTAAAATTTAATCTGGTAGTAATCTGCGGGACGATTCCGATCGGAGTTTCAATTTTCCCGGTAATCCAACGGGCATTTTTATCGATTTCTGAAACAAATTTTCCCGACGGCTGAATCGACGGCGTTTGGCAGCAGGAAGCCGGCTGGTTGATCGCGTCAGACTCGTTGTCATGACACCCACAAGAGGGCGTCGCTGTTATTACCGCCTCAGGCGAATTTTTTTCACTGGTGCAAGAGCAGTTCTGATTGTCCAAGGCATATTCCTCCTGTTTTATAACTTACTTCTTGTCATTGAGCACTTGCTCATTTTAGGATTTTATTATTATTCATAAGAACATGCTTATATGTTAGTTGACCGCTATCAGCTTGTCAAGTCTTTTCAACGAATCGTTTTACTTCATCGGTGTTTTATTCTTAGCTGTCGATATTATCAGCAGCGTCAATTTATGACATTAATCCTTACATGACCAAGCTTGACAAATTCAATAAAAACGCTTAGCGAGCGTCTCAAAAAGTCTGATCGGTCAGTGTTTTCTAGATACATTTAATTTTGATTTCGATTGCAATCCCTTGTTTTATTGACACGATTATTACCACATGTTAACATTATTTCATAAAGGTGATGGAGTTCACCTGAATTGCTTTACAGCTGATGACTCCTGCAGGATTTTTCATTGCTGCAGGTTTTTTATTGCCTGAAATAACTAATACCCCTCTATTAAACACCTTCGTGTCTAATTATTTTGTCACTTGAGTCAGGAGGACTGTCATGAAAAAATACTATTTTATCGCCGCCGGTGGCGCCATTGGGGCGCTGTTGCGGTTCAAACTTAAAACCTCGCCGTCACTTTTTCAATCCGGGGACCAGTTGCTGAATCTAGCCTTGACCATTCTGTTAATTAACCTGATTGGGTGCCTGATTCTGGGGATGTTGAATGCGGTGTTTTCCAAAACCGACCGATTCAGTACTGAGCTGAAACTGGGTCTGACCACCGGATTGGTGGGCGCCTTTACTACCTACTCAACCTTCTGCAAGGCGAGTATCAATATTCTTGATGCCGGTTATCTGCGGATTTTCTGTTACTACGTGGCCGCATCAATCATTCTCGGATTAGGAGCGGTTTACACTGGTCACCTCATCGGCCATTATCTGGTGCACCCCGTTGGCAAAAGTCTGGTATCCCGCTTCAGTTTTGATTATAATTAAGGATCCGACTGATGGAAACTTTATGCGTCATCCTTGGCGGCGCTCTGGGCAGTACCACCCGATATTATCTGGGGAAACGCTTCGCTTCCCGGCATCAGCACATCCCCGTTGGCACCTTTGTCATCAATGTGTCCGGCGCCTTTCTATTCGGTGTGGTAACTGGTTTAGACATCTCAACGCTTCTTTATGGTTTGTTTGCCGAAGGTTTTCTGGGCGCCTACACAACCTTTTCAACTTTTATGTTTGAAGATTTTGTCATGCTGCAGAATAACCGGATCCTCAGCGCCATGATCTATATCATGGCCACGCTGTTATTGGGCTTCCTCGCTTTTTATGGCGGATTCCAGCTTTCAACTGCTTTGGCCGGCAACGGCATTTAACAACAGCAAAAACACATCAAAGTTTTGTGGCTTTGATGTGTTTTTTTTAACCTGGATCCTTATCTTGTAGGCGATAAATCAGCTCTGTTCATCGAAAAATAGTAATTTTCAAACGCATCTGGAGATAGCGGCCGACTGAAAAAAAATCCTTGAATGAAATCACAGTTATAGTTTTCTAAAAATCTCAGTTGTTCCTCTGTCTCAATCCCTTCGGCAACCACTTGAATATCAAGGCCCTGGATAATGGTAATCATTGATTCCACAATCATTTGCTCCCGCTCATCCATGACAATATTACTGATCAGCGAACGATCTAATTTAATAATATCGAGGGGCAGATCTTTCATACAGCCGAAAGATGAATATCCGGTTCCAAAATCATCCAGGGCCAGTTTTACGCCAATTTTCTTCAAATCCTGAAAAACAGTGATGATTTCTTCGGTGTCCCGAATCAAAATACTCTCTGTTATTTCAAGCTTGACACTTGCCGGATTGATCCCAGCTGCTCTGATTCTGCCGGCAACCGATTCGGTCAGTTCAGCGCCACGATTTTCAAACGACAATATCGAGATATTGATACTGACCGTCATATCTGCAATGCCAATTTCCTGCCAATGTTTAATTTTATTGCAAACCTGTTCGATGACCCAGTCGGTAATCGGTATAATCAGTTTTGTTTTTTCTGCGATGGGGATAAAGTCAAACGGCGGAATTCTGCCAAATTCCTGGTGATTCCAGCGAAGCAGCGCTTCAGCATGGTTGATCACACCATTCTTAAGATCATAGATGGGCTGATAATGAAGCTCAAATTCATCATTTTCCAGGGCGCATTTCAAATCCTTTTCTAGAATTGCTTCCCGAGTTCTTGATTGATCCATCTCTGGAACATAGCTGACAATTTTGTTTTTTTCCTTTTTGGCAGCATATAATGCCGTTTCGGCATTTCTGACAGTTTGTTCGATTTTTTCCAACGCTGATCCAACGCTGATTCCGATGCTGGCGGTCAAATAAAAAAGCTGTTTCGCCGCCATAAACTGTGTCGAAATTGATTTTAGTATTTCCCTTACCAGTGATTGAACATAAACACATTCAATAGATTCGACAATAATGACAAACTCATCCCCACCATAGCGATAGACTACCCCAATATTGTCAACCTGCTTTAATATCTTTATTGCCAGTTCCAAAAGCACCCGATCACCTTCCTGATGGCCAAGTGCCTCATTAATTATCCGGAAATTATCGATATTGATAATAATAACGGATGCTAAACTTTTTTTATTTTTACTCTCATAAAAGGTATTTGTGAGTGCTTTTCGATTCAATAAGCCAGTCAACTGATCGTGAAAATCGATATAATGGAATTCCGCTTCTTTCAGCTTTCTTTCATTAATATTTCGGCTGGAACTGACCACCTCGATCTCATCCAAATTATTGTAACGATATCTTGAAGAGGTTTCCACCCATACGATCTCGTTATTTTTACAGGGCTGTTGAATCTCTATGATGTAGCGCTTCGGTACCGTTGGATTCTTGACAAACTCCGGCATCGTCTGGGTAATTTCTTCGATGAAATTTTGGTAACTGTCAAAGATCATGGATTCTTCCAGTCTCTCAGTCATCGCTTCTTCTACGGTGTAACCTCGCAACTCTCGGATTGATGGGCTGATATAGACGAATTTTCTGGTCGTTACATTGAATACCCAGATAACATCAGCCGTTGTATCCGCCAAAAGGCGATATTTTTCTTCACTGACAGCAATCAGTGCCTGGGATTCGATGATTTCTCGGGTTTGACTCTCCAAGCCATCATAGATCATATTAAATAAGTAAATTAACACGGTGACACATATCTGCGCGACGAATGCATTAATCAACCAATTTTTTGCGAACAATTCGATAGGCGTTCCATTGAAGATGCCGTTTCCTAATAAAAAAGTTAACATAATAAAAACAATGATATTAATTATAAAAAACCGCTGGTTCTGCTCCTTGTTCAGCAACGATACGGCCAGTACAAAAGTAAATACCACACTGATCATCCCCGCTCCATATGGACCCGTATAAACAAGCAACAGGATACTTAAGCAATAGATACTCAAGATGACCAAAAATTTTCTAATATCCATTCTCATTTGTTTTTTGTACACAGCAATGGCAATGATTATAAAGATGGCGACCTCAATCCCAGCCAGCGCGAAACTCCCGGCCAGATAAAATAAATACGCACCATAAAGCATAATCGGTCCACCCAAAACAATCAGAAAAAATGATAACAATGAAAATATTCTGTTTCGCCAAAATTCTAAGCCATACATTCTACTGTTGGCATCGGATTCTTTATAAATCAAGGTGTTGAAAAATTGATTGATCTTTTTTCTATTCATAAAGTATCGTCCTTTATATAGAATGCGATATTTTTGATATTTATTCCGGCAATTCTGTCGGTGGCGGTGCCTTGACAATGATCAACTCTAGAGTTTCCGGGTTAAAATTATTGAGATTCATTTTAGTATGAAAGGGAATCTTTAAAACCGTACCCGCGGGATAGGCATAGTAATCCTGATCATCAAGCTGTAGCGAGACAAACCCCCGCACCACCGTCATATACACCGTGGCGTTAGTATAATGCTCGGGAAATCCATCACTCTGATTGATAATAATGTGCATATAATGAAGGTTTTCGTCAAGAATTACCTTTTCAACAACTTTTTCATTTCCTCCAGTAAGTTTGAAAATTTGCTCTACCATTTTAGTTTTCTCCTTTTTTGCATAAAGTTTTGTGTGAATTGCATACTCATCTATTCGTATTTTTATATACCCAATTATACCGGTTTAATCTCACAATTTTTGACGTGCGACCAGCTATTTTAGAAAGCTGTTGAAATTTAAAAAAAATAGTGACGTCTATATCAATAAACGTCACCACCTAATTCTTTACTTTGTTATTTAAGTCTAATTATTTTGATCCACATATGCATCCATATCGCCAATATAGACAATTGCCTTTTCAATCCGTTTCTCAGAAACTTCTAGAATCCTGAATTTTAAATGCCGGTACTCGATTTCCTGAACATCTTCCATGGTGGGAATATTTCCAATCAGGCCGATCAAAAATCCGCTAAAAGTATCATAGTCTTCAATTGGAAAATCGGTATCCAGCAATTCTTCCAGATCGTCAAGACTGATCATGCCGCTGACTTCATAGGTCTGGTCATCTATCTTTTTAAACTCGATTTCTTCTTCATCGAATTCATCAAAAATGTTACCAACAATCTCTTCAATCAAATCTTCCATGGTGACAATCCCGGCGGTGCCGCCGTATTCGTCAATCACCACGGCGATGTGGGTCTTGGCCTTCTGTAGATCCACAAATAATTCATCAATTTTCTTGCCGGTGGAAACATAGTAGGGTTTTCTCATCTTGTGGATGATTTTAAAATCAGCGGTTGATGTTTCATTAATCAGAAAAATCAGATCCTTGACATGCAAAATTCCGATAATATTATCCACGGTCCCTTCATAAACAGGGATTCTGGTATATTTTTCATCCTTGACATAACTGATCAATTCTTCAAGCTCAATCGATGCCGATACACTGAATAAATCGACCCGATGGGTCATAATGTCAGAGACCGTTTTATTGTTAAACTCAAAAATATTATTGATCATCGTTTTTTCACGTTCGTTGATAGCACCACGTTCTTCACCAACATCCACCATCATTCTGATCTCTTCTTCAGTGACATCGTCATCATCCGAATGGGGATCGATGCCCGCCAACCGGACAAAGAAGTTGGTCGAAACGGTCAAGAGCTTCACCACCGGGGCGGTGATTTTTGATAAAACCGATAGAATCCCCACGGCAAAGAAAGCAATCCCTTCGGATTTTTTCATGGCAATTCGTTTTGGTACCAGTTCTCCCAGAACCAGCGTAAAATATGAAAGAATCATGGTAATCACTACCAGGGTGGTGGCTTTTAATACGCCCTCCGAAATCGGGAGGTCATACTGTTTTAAAATCGTCACAATGGGATCGGCAAAGCTCTCAGCTGCAAAGGCACTGGCCAGAAACCCGGCCAGGGTGATGCCGATTTGAATGGTTGCCAGAAAGCGGCTGGGCTCTCCCAACAGTTTGACCAGTTGTTTGGCTTTTTTATTGCCATCCTCTGCCATCACTTTGATTTTCGTATCATTTAATGAGATCAGAGCCATTTCTGACGCTGCAAAAAACGCATTTAATAGAACTAATAAAAATAAAAATAAAATTTGTATAACCAATTATAATCCTCCTTATTTAATTACAAAAAAAAGACACAACAATACCCCGTCTTTTGGATATTATGGCCTCAAATGATAAAATAAACGATTAAATTGATTAAGATTCGTTCTATCCAGTTTTGTGCGATTTACGCAATTCTCAGCTTCCCCAGGTTCATCATCCATTTTTTTATTTCCTTTCGTTTAAAAATCTTACATAGACGTATTTAAATTTACAACATATCTTGATATTTGTCAACTTGATTCGTATTTTTTTACTGTTTAATAAATAGTATTCGTGTTGTCTAACCAAAATTAATTTTTGATTAAGACAATTAATCAAAAATTAATTAACCGTCAGTTGATTTAATCAACTAAAATCAACCGCAAATCGATTGTGCTTTTCTTCAGATGGTTCTATAATTGGGTTGAGGTGATGAAATGAAAGAAATTAATATTGGCAAAATTATTGTATCCAAGCGTCGGGAGAGGGGCATTACCCAGGAAGACCTGGCCGCTTATATTGGAGTATCCAAGGCCTCGGTTTCCAAATGGGAAACCGGTCAAAGCTATCCGGATATAACCTTTCTGCCCCAGCTGGGCGCCTATTTTAATATTAGCATCGATGATCTGATGGGTTATTCACCCCAGCTGACTCCTGAAGATATCAAAGCCCTCTATCATCGGCTGGCTGATGATTTTGCAACCAAAGCTTTTACTGAGGTGCTGGCCGAATGTCAGGCGATTATTAAAAAATACTACTCCTGTTTTCCGCTGCTGCTACAAATGGCAGTGCTTCTGATCAACCACCATATCCTGGCTGACGATGCTGAGAAAGGCCGGGCGATTCTGGAAAATACCGTGAAGCTGTGTCGACGAATCCAGACTGAAAGCGATGACCGATTTCTGGTTCGGGACGCAATGTCGATGGAAGCTACCAGTTATCTGATGCTCAATCAGCCGTCTCAGGTTATGGCACTAGTGGGTGAAACCGTTCACCCCTTCCCCACCGATACCGAAATGCTGGCAATGGCTTATCAGATGACCGGTAATCTGGATAAAGCCAAACAGGTACTGCAGATTAGCATGTATCAGCATCTGCTGTTTCTGGTTTCCACAGCTTCCGCTTATCTGATGCTGAATGCCGGTGATCTCGAACGGGTTGAAATAATTCTGACCCGTACCCTGGGCGTCGCCGAACTCTATGATCTTGATGCCCTCCACCCCAACACCATGGCCCAGGTTTATTGTGCCGCCGCTCAGGTCTATGCTATCCACGAGGATGCCGACATCGCGCTTGCTTATCTGGCCGATTATACCCGGGTCTGCGTTTCCGACTTTTTCCCCTACACCCTCCACGGCGACGGCTATTTTGATGCCATCCAGCCCTGGTTTGAGGATTTTGATCTGGGGGTCGGGGCGCCTCGCAGCGAGGAAGTCATCAAGCAAAGCATGCTGGACGTACTGCTGACCAACCCTCAGTTTGACTTTATTAAAGCGGATCACCGCTTTGACAATCTGGTTAAGCAATTGAAAGAACATTTGACTATTTAACTACAAGGAGACAATTAATGAAACGATTAGCAATATTTTTAGGATTAACTTTTTTTCTGACCTGGACCCTGGAATTCGCACTGATGGCCAATGGTGGGCTATCAAACAGTTACGCAATCTTTGTCCTTTCGGCAGTGATGTTGATGCCAGCGATTTCAGTGGTGGCCACCCGACTGATCACCCGTGAAGGGTTTAAGGACTTTGGTCTCAAGCCGCATTTCAAAGGCAATGTCCGGTTTTATTTGATAGCCTGGTTTGGGCCGGCCCTGCTAATCGCTTTGGGAGCCTTGATTTATTTTCTGCTATTTCCCAGTCAGTTTGACCCCACCATGAGTCAGATGGCCGGCATTTATGCGGCTCAAGGTGTATCCCTGCCGGAAGGAAGCCTGTTTACCATCTTCATCACTCAGCTGACATTTGGCATTTTTTTAGGCCCGCTACTGAACATCATTACCACCTCCGGTGAAGAAATCGGCTGGCGGGGTTATCTGCTGCCTAAGCTGATGGAAATATACAGCCCCCGGGTTTCGATTGTCATTTCCGGGATCATCTGGGGTTTATGGCATGCCCCGATCATTGCCATGGGTCATAATTATGGAATTGGGTATCCCACCGCTCCCTGGGGCGGGATTCTGGCGATGGTTCTCTTTTGTTTATTTATTGGCTCATTTTTCTCATTGCTGGCAATCCGCACCAAAAGCTTTTTGCCGGCTTCAATCGCCCATGGTTCCCTGAACGGATTCGCCGCTATTTCGATCTGGTTTACCCTGGGAACCCCCAGCCCCTTCATCGGTCCCCTGCCTACCGGGATCATCGGTGGTATCGGGCTGATCGTTGTTGGTGCCATTTGTTTTGTTCTGGTAGGGGGACAAAAACCTACTGAGCCGGAATAACGCATGAAGCCGTCGGTATCCCCATTATTTTCGAGGATACCGACGGCTTTTTATTTTGGGTTTTTATTATTATTTCATCGACAGTATTTAAAACTTCAGCATAATGACTTTTATTATGAAAAACAATCTCATCTCGGGTACCCACTTCCATGATTTCGCCCTAGTTCATTACCGCAATTTTAGTCCCTAATTTGATGGCTTCCTCAATGTCGTGGGTAACAAAGACAATGGTTTTATTCAGGTTTTGATAGATCTGGATGATTTCATCCTGGAGCTCCCCCGGTTAATCTGATCCACTGCCCCCAGTGGTTCATCCATCAGGGTAATCTCCGGATCGGCGGCCAGGGCCCGGGCAATACCTACCCGTTGTTTCTGACCACCGCTTAATTCGTTGGGGTATTTTGTCAGATAATTTTCTTCCAGCCCGACCAGTTGAATCAGCTCCCGGGTCCGTTTCTTTTTGAAGATCGCGCTGGTCTTTTGAAGATCCAGAGCATAGGCAATATTTTTTCAATGGTCAGATGGGGAAACAGCCCCACCTGCTGAATCACATAACCAATGTTTCGTTTCAGGGTAATAGGGTTCCACTTCTTGATCGCTTTACCCTGAATCCGAATTTCTCCACTGTCTTGCTGAATCAAGCCGTTCATCATTTTTAACAGGGTAGTTTTCCCGCAACCGGAAGGACCGATCAGCACCACAAACTCCCCTTGATCAACAGTCAGGCTTAAATTTCGGATAATCGGCTTCTTTGCTTCTAACATCCCTAAACTCAATCATCGGCTTATAACAGGCCTTTCACTTTCAAGAATTCGGTCGCAACGTCACCGGCTTCCATGGCCGGCTGAACATTGGCAGTTCCCCACCAATGCCCATTTTATACGCCACTTTAATCTCAGAGTTTGCTTCGATCAGCTGTACCAGCAGTTCAATAAAAAAATCACTTCGAGTCTGAAGCAATTCAACTAAATTATTTATGAATTTCATGGTCACGCCTGTCTCTTTTGATGACAACCGAATGTTTTGAATGTTTCATTGATACCCTAAAAAAAACGGTTAAAGTAAAGGCCTCCACATAAGCAGAGGCCATTTTGTCGCTGTTCGTCTCGAACTGTCACGGTTGGACCATCGATTCTTCATTTAGTATCGCTGATCTGATTCCATCCTGCATTTTCTGCTCCATTGTTTCAGCCGTCATTGGCCGGCAACAATAATACCCTTGTACTTCGTCGCAGCCCTTAGACCTGAGAAATTGAAGCTGATCTTCCGTCTCTACCCCTTCAGCAACCACCCGAAGGCCCAGTTTATCGGCCAGATGGATCATCACCGCAATAATCGATTCGTCTTTGGGATTCACCCCAATTCCCCGAATAAAAGAATCATCGATTTTAATCCGATCCACTGGCAGATCTTTTAATCGACTCAACGAAGAAAACTCGGTACCGAAATCGTCGATACTGATACTCACTCCCAAGGCTTTTAATTGGTGAAGCGTCTGGATCACATCTTGTGATTCTTCCATGGCAATGGTTTCGGTGATTTCCAGCTCCAGATATTTAGGTTTCAGTCCGGTTTTTTTCAGGCAATGCTTCACTGTCGTTATCAACACTTCGGCACCAAACTGTTCCAGTGACAGATTCACCGCCACTGGTACTGGCTTAAATCCCCGATCCTGCCAGGCTTTGTTCTGGGCACAAGCTGTCATCAACGCCCATTCGCCAATGCTGTTGATCAAGCCATTCTGCTCAGCAAAGGGAATAAATACCCCTGGCGCTATCACTCCCAGTTCCGGGTGGTTCCATCGAAGTAGTGCTTCAATCCCAACGATTGAAAGATTATCGGTATCAACCTTGGGCTGATAATGGAGAAATAGCTCTTGTCTTTCCTGGGCCCGATACAGGCTGTTTGTCAGAATCATTTTCTCCCGGACATCCTTTTTCATTACTTCGGAACAAAAGACTACCTGACCTTTGCCATTTTTTTTAGCATCATACATGGCCAGATCGGCATGTTTGATTAGGGCCTGGACGGTTTCTCCATCTTCCGGGTAAACCGCTATCCCGCCGCTTCCAGAAATATAAAATTCCTGTTCTCCCAGTTTTACCGGGCGATGGAAAACTGACATCACTTGATTTGCGATATCGACCAGATCTTTCTTATGGTTCAAATTAGAAACCAGAATCAGAAATTCATCCCCACCAAACCGCGCCATCGAATCGCATTTTCGCAAACTGTCCGACAATCGTCTGCCGATCCGATTCAGTAAATGATCCCCCCAGTCATGTCCCATAGTATCGTTGACTTCCTTAAATCCATCAATGTCCACAAAGACTACGCCGAGATGGCTTCCGTTGGCCATCGCCTCATCAATGGACTTTTCCAGCCGCTCATGAAAGAGAATGCGGTTCGGTAGACCGGTAAGGGTGTCATAATAAGCCCGGTTGTGCATTTCTTTCTCGTTTTCGACCTTTCCGATGGCATCGGCCAGAATATTGGCCAATACTCTCAGCCGTTCCGGTTCATCCATTCGCCACTCTTTGTTTTTTTTAATCTGATCAAATCCCAAAAATCCAATGATCTTCTCGCTGCTCTGAATGGGAATGAGAATCAGCGCCGATAATTGGTACTTACTCAATCTTTCCTGCTCGCACTTCGCTTCAACAGGCAGTTTGTCAATTGATTCCAGATAAACAAGCTGATTGTTCAAGAGCTGTTTGACACACCAGGGAAAAGCTGATTGCTGAATTTTTCCGTTTTTTTGGACGGAGGGGAAATTCGCTCCAGCCAACCATTCATAGGTATAACAAAACTCTTCCGTTTCGTCAGAAAACATGCCCACATAGGCGCGATCCGAATTTGTGAATTCCCCACTTGTTTTTAATAAATTCTGTACCTTTTCATCAAAATTACTGGCTGAAACGGACACAAAATGGGTGGTCACCTGGGAGATCATCTTCTGGAAGCCAATCTGCCGATCATTTTCTTTCAGCCTTTCAATATAGATACGATTGATATAGCCCGCTAAAAGAATCGCAACGCTGCAGATGAAAAGCCGGGCCAAATAATCCGAACTCCCAATATGTACCCAGTGAGCTGATTTCCATAACCAGATGATCATGCCAGAAATTAAGGTTGCCACTGCAAAAAGAGCAAACATTTTCTGGCGCTTTAAAACAATAGTGGTCATCATAAAAATAAGCGGCACACACCATATGGTATTGGTCAGATTATACAAAGGTCTAAAGAGCATCAACGGAATGACAACTGCTATCATCACCGTCATAATCCAGTCCTGATTAATGGTTGATAATCCCGAAAAAGGAAGACTATAAATGCAAAGACCAAAGGCCAGATTGACAGTGCTGATCAGCATAACCCGCCATAATTCTATTGGCTGAAAGAAGAACTGACAGAGATTCAGGACACTGATAATGATAAAGATAATAGCAATATATCGAAAAAGCGTTACGTGCGCATTACTACTGAGAATTTCACTGTACTTCACTTTTTTTGTTGCCTCCGGTGGTAACATCAACTTATATTTCCAAATATCATAGGCAAATGCCATCACCGGAATCAGAATCAGAATCGGCGCAATTGAAGGGATTTTATAGGATAAGATGTTATTTGCCATCATTTCGGAGACCGTTCCCAAAGCGATCGCAACAGAAAACGCCAGCAGCAGCCAGAAGGCCTGCTGCTGCTTTTGTCGGTCTTGAGATGTGCGATGCCATTTAAAGAGTACCCCCAGTGTAATCAGCGAAAAACTCAGGTAATAAAGGTTATAAAACATATCCCAGAAATTGTTACTGGGAATATTTCCCCACCCTGCGTCTGTTAGAACCAGATTATACTGGGCGTTAGTCAGCTCAGGAAACAGAGCAAAAACAGAAATGGTAATGACTGCTGGCAGATAGATCGCCATCCGTACTTTTAAAGAAAGGAGCAAAGTCTTATTTTCAGTTAAAATGAGCATAAAATGCAGCATCAGACTGAATGCGATGCCCCAGCCCAATGCAGCAATCCGACGCCAGATCAAAACATTCTGAACCTCATTTAGCGAGTTGGACATGGCAAACCCAAAAGACCAGACCGCATAACTCATGCATAACCAGAAAAAAACCTGATTGAGTGCTTCCTTTTTGTTAAGAAATAAACAAAAAAAACCCAGACAAAGATACAGGATGAAAGTTAAATAAAATAGCATCGATATTTGGATTTGCAGCATCGTTTATCCTCCATAACAGTTATCGGAATCGATAATTGGGAAAGCTTTCTCTATGTGATTAAGTCCCATAAACAGGTTTCTTCCGGAATTTTTTTTACAAAGAAAAGGGATTCGTTAAAAATTCCACACCCTTAATGTTTGTTTTTATATTGGTGGCCTGACACTCGTAAATATCTTGGGTAATGGCGTCGGCAGAAATCGGTTTTGAGAAATAAAAACCCTGAATTTCATCACAATACTCAGCTTGAAGAAATGCCAGCTGCGCTGCTGTTTCCACGCCTTCGGCAGTCACCTCCAAGCCCAGTTGCCGGGCCAGATGGATCATCACTGAAATAACCGATTCGTCCCGGGGATTCTTGCCGATTCCCCAGATGAACTGTCGGTCAATTTTAATGCGGTTCACCGGCAGATCTTTAAGCCGGCTCATTGACGAAAAGGCCGTACCAAAGTTATCAATACTAATAGCTACCCCCAGATTTTTTAATGCATGCAGCTGCCGAATCACATATTGAGAGGTTTTCATGGCAATGCCCTCGGTGATTTCCAATTCCAGATACCGAGGGTCGAGCCCAGTATCTTCCAGACAGTTCCGGATAATACGCTCCAGATTAGTACTGCGGAACTGCTCAACCGACAGGTTAACCGCCATCCGCACCGGTTTATAGCCACGATCCTGCCATGCCTTATTCTGAGCACAGGCGGTCTTTAGTACCCATTCGCCGATACTACTGATTAAACCGCTTTGTTCAGCTAAGGGAATGAAAACCTCCGGAGAAATCAGCCCCCGTTCCGGGTGTTCCCATCGAAGCAGGGCTTCAAAACCCGTGATCTCGTGACTAATTCCAGAAACCTGGGGTTGATAATGAAGAAACAATTCCTGTTGTTCCAAAGCCCGATATAGACTGTTTGTCAGCGTCATTTTTTCCTGCACTGCTTCTTTCATAACACCTGAGCAGTAGGAAATCCGCCCTTTTCCACTTTTTTTAGCAGCGTACATGGCTAAATCAGCATTTTTAATCAGGGTGTTCACACTTTTGCCATCTCTGGGGTAAACGGCAATCCCGCCACTTCCAGAAACATACAATTCCTGTTCGGCAACCAACATCGGACGATGAAAGATCGACATTACTTTTTCTGCGACTTCGTCCAGCTCCTGTTTGTGTGAAAATTGCGGCACCATAATCAGAAACTCGTCGCCGCCAAACCGACCCACCACATCAGCTTCACCAAGACAATCGGTGAGCCGCTTCCCAATCCGATTGAGCAGCTGATCGCCACAATCATGGCCCAAGGCATCATTGACTTCTTTAAAGCCATCTAAATCAATAAAGATTACCCCAAGGTTTTTCCCGGTTTTTTTTGACAGATCGATGGCCTGCTCCAGTCGCCGGTAAAACAAAGCCCGATTAGGGATCCCGGTGAGGGGATCATAATAGGCCAGATAATTCAGTTCATGCTCAGTTTCTACCTTTGCGATAGCATCGGACAGAATGTTGGCCAGGACTCTCAGCCAATCATGGTCGATGATCCGCAATGCTTTTTGGCTCCGCATCACATCGAATCCAATCAACCCGATAATGCAATGGTTACTTTGGATGGGAATAAGTATCTGCGATCGAATTGCTCGATTTTTAAGCCTTAGCCGTTCACCTTCAGCCTCAGTGGGAAGCTGATCGGTGCTGGGAATGTAGACAATCTCATTGGCCAGTATCTTTCCGGTACTCCAGGTCAGTGCCGATACTCCATTTACACCCTCATCCTTGACGATTGTGATGCCTTCCCGCAGCCATTCATGGGTGTAAAAAATGGTTTCTTCATCCTTTGAAAAACGACCGACATAGACCCGATCCGTATTGGTAAAATCCCCACTTTTTTTTAGTAAATAATTGACCTTTTCATCAAAATTATTGCGGTTCATGGTTACAAAATCAGCTGATAATTCGGTTATCATTTTTTGAAATGCGTCCTGTTTAGTGTTTTCGATCAGTCTCAACACATAAATTTGGGTAATGATAATGGTCAGTCCAATCCCAATTACGTAGAACAGCTGTCGATAAAAATAAAACCGTTTGTCCACCATTAGCCATAAATCAGGCATTAATATCCAAAAAACCACTTCTATCAGCAGACTTAGGACACCCAGTCCAAAGAAAATGTTCTTATTGTTAAAAATAACAGTGAGCATCATAAAAAATATTGGCACCGGCCAGATAATATTACTAAAAGATACATTAAAATGAACCAGCATGACCACTGGCATCAGAATTCCCAAAAATAATCCCAGGGCATTTTCCTGTGACTTGATTGCCTTGAAGAGATATGGAATGCCCATGACAAAGGATCCCATCAGCACCAGAATAAAACTTAACAGCAGCCCGCTTATCCGCGTATCGCCGTTACTGATCCGGCCATAGAAATTCAGGATACTACCAATTATCATTACGATGCTGATATATTTGAATAGCCTGGTGTGGCTGACGGTACTGAGGATCATCCCTTCCTGGTGTGTTCCACCCTGCTGCTGAGGAGATAACATCAAACCATATTTATGGATGATATAAAAAATACAGGCTACTGGAATCAGTACCTCTACCGGTGCCATGGACGGAATTTGCCGATTGGGCAGGCTAGCCACTACGAAATCGGTAATCGTCCCTAAAAAGAAAGCTGCTCCAAAGGATACCATCAGCAGGATAGCTTTCGTTTGATCAGGCGTGTTTTTTCTTTTTTTATACCAACGAACCAGCAACATCATCGAAATAAAGGTAAAACTCAGATAATAGCTGATGAACAGCACATCAAACCAGATGTCATCCGCCTTAGATATCCATCCGGCACTGGTATGGATCATTTGAATATGTCCATTTTCGGGCATGCTAAAAATAAAGAAAGTAACTATATTCAGTAATGCTGGTACATAGAGAACCATTACCAACAGCTTGTTTTTATTTGGTAAACTCCAGGGTGCTTTTCTGAGGATAATGATGACATGAAGCAGAATGCTATATGCAACACCCCAACCCAGCACCGAAAACCGTCGCCAGAAAATGGCTTCTTCAGCAGTTCCTGATGAATTGGTGGCGGCCGCCACAAAACTCCAGATGGCAAAACAAAAACACAATGCCGCAAACACACGGTTTAGCCGGGCATCTTTATTAAGGGTTAAACTATAGGTTCCAAAAATAACATAGACGACAAATGTAATATAGAGTGTCATGGATATGATATTTTGAAGTGTCATTTGCCCTCCTCAATAATAATTGATCGACGTTAATATTTACTATTATACTATTAAGCGGCTGGATAATCAATTGGATCTTCATCCATTGCTATAACCGGTAATTAAATTACCCTTGCCCTCAAATGGCCACTCCAGACCATTTCTGATCCGATCCCGAGATATTTAGATTACTCATGGGAAGTACTGAACACTTCAAAAAATTGCTCA
Organism: uncultured Acetobacterium sp.; assembly: GCF_963664135.1. NCBI lineage: Bacteria > Bacillati > Bacillota > Clostridia > Eubacteriales > Eubacteriaceae > Acetobacterium > uncultured Acetobacterium sp. The sequence continues at coordinate 896,430 of NZ_OY760905.1, forward strand.
GCTGTAGTTTATTTATTAAACGTTCAGATCAATTTAAATCGATTCAAAAACACCTGATAAAATAAATGGCCTCCCTGGGTGAGGAGACCATTTAGATATTACGATTCAGTTAATTGTATGGTTAGTATCAGTATTTATCCATTTCCATATCATCCAAAACAACTTTTGGTTGCTGTACCGACGCGTTATCTTCAATCATTGCCAAGATTATCGATCCAGATTAAAGAAAGGCGCGTACTCCGCCCCCAGGCGAATGGCTTCGATCAAACTCACCGGGCTGGCAATGCCCCTGCCAGCAATATCCAGGGCGGTTCCATGATCCACTGATGTTCTGAGGATCGGCATTCCGATAGTAATCGAAATGGTTTTTTCAAAATCTACCATTTTAGTGGCAATGTGACCCTGATCGTGGTAAAGCGACAAAACCCCGTCATACTTACCTTTTAAGGCAAAATGAAAAACACTATCTGCGCCAATCGGTCCGTCAATATTAATGCCTCTCTTTTGGGCATCCGCCACTGCTGGCATCACCCCTTCCAGCTCTTCCCTGCCAAAGAGGCCATGTTCGCCACTATGAGGGTTAAGACCAGCAATGGCAATGTGAGGATTCTTCACCCCCAAAATTTTTAAGGCTGCCACACTCTGGTCAATAAAGGTAGCGACATTTTCTTTGGTTACCAGCTCACAGGCTTGCTTTAGGGAAACGTGACGGCTGAGAAAAAACACCCGCAAGTTATGAACCTGAAACATCGTCAAAGGGTTTTTAGTATGGGTTAACGCTCCCACTATTTCAGTATGGCCAATATAGGGCACCTTGGCAGCTTTCAGCGATTCTTTGTTAATAGCCGTGGTGGTTAACACATCGGCTTTCTTTCCCAGACAGAGCTTGGTAGCCGCTTCAATATATTCATAGGCCGCTTTTCCCGTCATCGCCTGAACCGTCCCAATTTTGAGATGACTCATGTCGATGTTATCCAAATCGATCAGATTGAGAACCCCGGGTTTATAGTCACCCTTTTGCGGATCATTAATACTGTTGATGGTCAGTTTTACTTTTGAAAATTCCAGGGCTTGCTCAAGCACCTTCCGATCCCCCACTACCACCGGTTGGGCAATTGCGTGAACGGTATCATCGGCCAGAGCTTTGACTGTTATTTCAGGACCGATGCCGGCGGCATCTCCCATGGGGATTACAAGGATTGGTTTTTTCATGTTTTTCTCCTAATTATGTAATATTTTCAGGCAATTGCGAAGGTTCGGTGAGTTGTGATCTAACATTATCCCATCTTATTAAAACATTCTTCCAATTGAGTATGATCAATGGGGCGGCTAAAATAATATCTTTAATGAGATAATTATAAATTAATGGCGTAATTAAAAGACCCACGAGAATCAGCGGGATGGTAATGGAAAGCATGTTATTAATCAGGATAAAATCTCGCAGCTTTTTAATTCGCTTCATACGCTACTCCGCCTTTTTAAATTGACCATCCTTCACAACGCATTCATAAATGGTGCGGTTGCATCCCCTTACTGAATTAATGGTTATTTCGCTTTGTAATCCCTGATAAGTGGCTTTTTTAATGATCGTACTTTTGATCGCTTCTGGATCATCACTTTTGATCGCTTCTGGATCATCACTGTGGCTTTCTTTTATAGCTTGAAATAAAATCATGGCCCCTTCGTAAATATAAACTGAGGCAAATGTCGGTTCAGCACCATATTTGTTCAGATAATCGTCCCGAAATGCAATGTAGGACGGTGTCTGTGAATTCGAATCGATGAGACAATGATCATCCTGGTTAAAACAATGTAGGTGGCACTCATGGTTTGGTTAATCATCAACAGCCAACCCGGTTTTTGGATCATTTTGATCATTTTGATCATCTTTGATAACCACATCCATATCGGGGTTTGAAAATTAAGTAAAGTGTAATAAAAGTAGATTCTCAAATTTTATACCCTTTTTTTAATTCAACAAACCCGAACAGATAACTTGATTTTCTCCTTGTCAGTCAAATTTCTTGTTTAGATCTAATTTATCAGGGTAAAAATTCCGTGTATAAGGCACAATTTATCATTTGATCCAATTTCCTATCTCAACTAAACTAAACCTTATCAAATCCTATTCCAAACGACCACTGTATTTAAATATCCATTATTTTGAGACAAAGGAGAAAAGAAATGAATCAGAAAAAAGGTTTACTCTTCAAAATGTTGCTGTCCATCGGATTGCCAGTTGCGATTATTTTTGCAATTGTTGCCGGCATCTCTCTTTACGTTGTGAACCAGGCGATAACCAAAATTACCATCAACGAACTATCGGCCCGATCGCAATCGGTCTCTAATGAAATCGATAGCTATTTCACTAAATATTTGGAGACCGCCAACCAAATGTCTACTAATCCAGAAATTCAAAGCTTATTTAATCAAGTCTCCCCAGGAGTCGGGATCACCTCAACTGCCAATTTCCCTGAAATTAAGCAGGCCCTGGATAATGTGGTCGCCACCGATCCGGAGAACATTCGGGTTGCCTGGGTTGCCGATGTCGACTCCAGTCAGTTTACCCAATCTGATGGTTCATCATCTGACGGCACCTATGATATCAATACGCGTCCCTGGTACCAGGAATTAGTAGCCCAAAAGGCAGTCTTCATTTCCGAACCCTATTTAGACGTTGTTACCAATCAAATCATTGTGAGTGTGGTCGCCCCGGTATTTAAACCAGGTACCAAAGACTTAGTCGGTGCCACCTGTATAGACGTATCCATTGATCGCACCAAAGAAATTATCGCCGAAAATAAAATTGGCGATACCGGCTTTTTTATTGTCTCAACCAATAGTGGTATGGTCTTTGACAATCCCAACCCAGACTTTAATAATACCCCGCTAGCTGAAACTGACATGTCAAAAAATATCATCGCCGCCTTAACCGAAAAAACACCTGGTGCGATTAGTTACACAATCGGGGGAATCCAAAGCCAGGGTTATGTAACCGAGATTGGCGATACCGGCTGGGTGCTGGCTACTGGCCTGCCACTGGCGGAATTCAACCAACAATTTAATACTATTCAGACCATGATGTTGATTATCTTTGGTTTGGGTCTTTTGGTTATCGTGGGGCTAATCATCATTTCTACCCGCAGCTTTATTCGTCCCATTACGAAGCTGGCCGAAGCCGCTGATCACTTAGCCCTTGGTGCTGTTGATATTGACTACTCAATGGCTGATGATGCCAAATCAGATGAAATTGGTGAATTAACCAAATCCTTTGTTAATATGGCCGAAAATATCCGGGATCAGGCCCAAGCCGCCCAAAACATGGCGCTGGGTGATTTATCGATTGATATCCAGCCCAAATCTGAAAATGATGTCCTTGGTAATAGTATGGTTTCGATAAAAAAAGCCATTGGCAGCCTAGTTTCTGATACCATCATGTTGTCCGATTCAGCCATTCGCGGCGATTTCACCAAGCGGGCCGAGGCCAGCAAACATGCCGGAGAGTATGCCAAAGTTATTTCCGGTGTTAACCAGACTCTGGATACCGTAGTAGACAATATGTTCTGGTACGAAGCGATTATTGACGGCATCCCCTTCCCAGTCCACGTCACCGATATGGATATGAAATGGACCTTTATGAATCGGGCCTTTGAAGATCTAATGATCAAAAATGGCGTGATCAAAGACCGTGTTTCCGCCTGTGGCATGGATTGCTTCAATGCCGGAGCCAACATTTGTCAGACTGAAGGCTGCGGGATTAGACGACTGGTTGATCAGGGTCTTGCTGACTCTTACTTTGAATGGGTTGGTCGCAACAACAAACAGGATACGGCTTATCTCAAAAACAAAAAAGGCGAAAATATTGGCTTCGTCGAAATCGTCACCGATTTAACCCCCATTATCCGCGTCAGCGATTATACCCATGCCGAAGTCACCCGCCTGGGTGAAAACCTGATCCGTCTGTCAGAAGGAGATCTGAACTTTGACATGAATATCAGTACCGCCGACGAATATACTCAGGAAGTTAGTGTTCAATTCAATGAAATCAGCAATAGCCTGACCGCTGTTAAAGAATCCATCGGTGAGATGATCGATGGCGCTGCTATGATAACCAATGCCGTCATTGACGGTAATCTCCAGGCTCGGGCTGATACCAGTAAATTCAACGGTGCCTGGGAAGAGCTGGTTGGTGGCATGAATGCTATTCTGGACGAGATCAACAAGCCTCTTGGTGAGGTCATGGCGGTTATGGATGCTATTTCTAATGGTAATCTTCATGAACGTATCGTCGGAGAATACAAAGGCGATGTTGATGCGCTGAAACAAACTGTCAATACGACTGCCAGCCGTTTAGAAATTGTTGTCAGTGAAATTACTGATAAAATACAACAATTGTCAAATGGTAACCTTGATATTGAAAATGCCCGGGAATTCCGGGGTGATTTTATCACCATCTCTAATGCCATCAACGTAATTATCCAATCGCTTAACGATGTGATGGGCGACATTAATGTCGCCGCCGAACAGGTTGCCTCCGGTTCCGGACAAGTTTCCGCTGGAAGTCAGTCCCTGGCTCAAGGATCCACCGAACAAGCTAGTTCAGTTCAGGAACTAACCGCCTCCATTGCCGAAATAGCCGACCAGACCAAAAGCAATGCGGTTGACGCCAATAAGGCCCGGGAGTTGGCAGACACGGTTAAAGATCACGCTGCTAAGGGCAATGTCCAAATGTCACAAATGCAGAATTCCATGGTGGCCATCAACCAGTCTTCTGAAGACATTTCAAAAATCATCAAGGTTATTGATGATATCGCCTTCCAGACTAATATTCTAGCCCTCAATGCGGCCGTGGAGGCGGCCCGAGCCGGCCAGCATGGCAAGGGCTTTGCTGTCGTCGCCGAGGAAGTCCGCAGTCTGGCGGCCCGAAGTGCCGATGCTGCCAAAGAAACCACTGCCTTAATTGAAGGTTCCATTGATAAGGTTCAGGAAGGTACCAAGATCGCCGATGACACCGCTGCTGCTCTGGATGACATCGTCACCGGCATCGAAAAAGTCACTACACTGATTGGCAATATTGCTGTTGCCTCCAACGAACAGGCATCCGGAATTGCTCAAATTGATACCGGGGTCGAACAGGTGGCTCACGTGGTTCAACAGAACTCCGCCACCGCTGAAGAAAGTGCGGCTGCCAGTGAAGAGCTGTCCGGACAGGCTGAGTTGCTTAAACAGTTGGTCGACACCTTTAAGCTGAGAAGCAAAACCAAATCAAAAGCTGTTTCAGCTCCAAAAAAAGCGAAAGAAACACCATTAACAACCCCTAAACCAAGTATCGATTTGGGTGATTTGGATACCGATAACTATTAATCCTCACCCGCTCTTTCAAAACAGGCGCCATAAAAGGCGTCTGCTTTTATCAATTCAGCTAAATTAGTAAACGCAATTGCAAACGAACATACAACCACCCAAATTTTAAATTCCAGTTAATTACAGATTTTTTTCACTAAAGATATATTCAAATACGTCGATATGTCAATATGATGGTAAACGATTTCTGTGGAAATAACGGATCTTATTTTGTGTGAAAATTTTAAATGCAAATCAATCCATTTCCTCTTAACATCATATATAATTGCCTGTAACACAGGCAACATTCTGAAAGGAGCAACATCATGAAAGACACACAAACACGAGAACATGAACAGACCGCGGTAAAAATGCGGTTATCCACCAAATTGCTGGCCTTTACCACCCTGCTGCTAGCCGCAGCGATTCTCACCCTGGGGTTGATTGCCATTAATTTGGGATCAGCCGCCCTGACCAATCAATCAAGTGTTCAAGAGCAGGCTTTTGCTATCGAAGGGGCAGATCATATCGGTGCCATTGTCGATCGTAATCTGTCCACCTTAAGTGAAATTGGCTTGCGCGCACGAACAGCCACCATGGATTGGAATACCCAGGTCTCTTCGATATCCGGAGATGTGGACCGCTTAGGGTATGAGGACATCGGGGTAATGGATATGAATGGCAATGGCAAATATATCAAAGGCGGTCAGGAATTCAAATCGGATGGTCAATTCTGGTATAAAGAAGGCTTTGCTGGAAAAACATCGATTTCTGATGTAGCCATCAGTAAGGTCACTAAGCAACCAGTTGTCTTTGACATTGCTCCGATCATGAATAATGGTCAGGTGGTCGGTCTCCTTGTTGGACGTCGCGAGCCTACTTTTATGAAAGATATCACCAACAGTATGGGTGACGGGGACCGAAAATATGGCATGGTGATTAATCAGGATGGTGCGGTGATGGCACATCCCAATGATCAGCTCATCCTGGACCAAACCAACATCTTTACTGAAGTTGAAAACAATGGTTCTTTAAAAGATTTTGGGCAGGCCATCCAGAAATTAGGAGTGGGACAAATCGGAAGTATTTCATATACTTACAATGGTGATCAAAAGCTTGGCTATACTGCTCCTGTACCTGGCACCAACTGGACCCTCATCGTCACCGAATTTCAAGATGATGTGCTGGCTCCCATTAATAATTTAAGAAATGCCATTCTGATCGCCTCGGTTATGATTTTATTAATCGGCGGTCTGGCTACCTTTATTCTGGCTCGAAAAATAACCAAACCGATTATTTCTCTAAATCATATGATCAAAGAAATAACCCAGGGACATTTGGGAGCACGTCTGGAAGTAGACTCCAAAGATGAGGTCGGCGAAATGACCACCTCTATGAACCAACTGGCCGATGATCTCCAGAATGTGGTGATCGGTACCATGAACCAGATTGCCAATGGTGATGTGTCTGCAAACATCGAGCTAAGAGATCCCCAGGACGAAATTGCTCCGGCACTGAAACTGACAACAGAAACCATTCGAGGTTTGATCTCCGAAGCCACGATGCTTGCTCAGGCTGCCATCAATGGCCAATGGGAAACACGTGGAAATGCCGAAGCGTTTAATGGCGGTTTCAAAGAAATCGTTGAAGGTGTTAACGCCACCCTGGATACCATAGTGGATAAAATGGTCTGGTATGAAGCTATTATCGATGCCATTCCGTTCCCCATTCACGTTACCGATATGGACATGAAATGGACGTTTTTAAATAAACCGTTTGCCGATTTAATGATTGCCAATGGTGTCATCAAAGATCGCAATTCAGCCTGCGGCATGGACTGCTACAATGCTAATGCCGATATTTGCCGAACCGAAGGCTGCGGGATTCGACGTCTGGTTGATCAGGGCTTAAGCGACAGCTATTTCGAATGGGTTGGTCGAAACAACAAGCAAGATACCGCTTATCTTAAAAATAGAAACGGTGAAAATATTGGCTTCGTCGAAGTCGTCACCGACTTAACCCCGATTATCCGGGTCAGCACCTATACCAGCAATGAGGTCACCCGCCTTGAAAATAACCTGAGCTGCTTAGCCCAGGGAAATCTGGACTTTGACATGAATATAGGTGAACCCGACGAATACACCACCGAGGTCAGCACCCAGTTCCACAAAATTGGTGGAACCTTGGCTGATGTGAGACAATCCATTGGCAATCTGATCGACGATGCCAGCATGCTCGCTCAGGCCGGGATTGATGGCAAACTGAGTACAAGGGCCGATGCCAGCAAGCATCAAGGCGACTTCGCCAAAATTGTTGATGGTGTTAATGCTACTCTGGATGCCGTTGTTGCACCAGTGCAGGAAGCTTCTGATACCCTTCAGGAACTTGCCAGAGGCAATCTGAACACCGGTATGGTTGGTAACTACAACGGTGATTACACCCAAATTAAAGACGCAATGAACCAGACCGTTGCCTTCCTAAAAAGCTATGTCGATGAAATTGCCAATACCCTGGCCGAAATGGGTAACGGTAACCTGGATATGGAAATTACGGCCGAATATCTGGGCGATTTCCAGGCCATTAAAACCGGTCTCAATGGAATCGCCGCCACCCTCAGCGAAACCATGGCAGAAATTAACGAAGCCGCCGGACAGGTAGAAGCTGGCGCACGACAGATTTCTGATGGTGGACAGGCCTTATCTCAAGGAACTACCGAACAGGCCAGTGCCATCCAACAGCTCAATGCCTCCATTGAAGAAGTGGCGGGAGAAACGAAAAAGAACGCCTCACATGCCAATGAAGCTAATGAACGGGCCCTGGAGGTTCGCAGTCACGCCGAGGTTGGCAATGAACAGATGACCAAGATGGTTGCTGCCATGATCGACATTAATGAATCCTCTAAAAGCATTTCGAAAATTATCAAGGTTATTGACGATATCGCCTTCCAGACCAACATTCTGGCTCTTAACGCCGCGGTTGAAGCCGCCCGGGCTGGCCAACACGGCAAAGGCTTTGCCGTTGTTGCCGAAGAAGTCCGATCACTGGCTGCCCGCAGCGCTGAAGCTGCCAAAGAAACCACTGGTCTCATTGAAGGTTCAATTGACAAGGTCGAAGCTGGAACAAAAATTGCCGATGAAACGGCCGCCAGCTTAGTTGAAATTTTGAATGAAATTGAAAAAGTAACTGGTCTAGTGGGCAACATCGCCCGAGCCTCCAATGAACAAGCCACCGAAATCGCTCAGATCACCCAGGGCATTGAACAGGTTTCCACCGTGGTTCAGACCAACTCCGCCACTGCCGAGGAAAGTGCTGCTGCCAGTGAGGAACTGTCCGGTCAGGCCGAAATGCTCAAGCAAATGGTTGGTGCTTTCAAGATAAAAAGAAAAGGATCAGCCCCTCGCACGGTGTCACCACAACAAGTAACAAAAAAAACGGTGGAACCGAGAGATTCTAACCTGACCGCTCCCCGAATTGTTCTAGATGATATGGAAATGGATAAGTACTAAAACCAGTATAAAGTTGACCTCGTCTCTTGGCCGCAGCCTTTTCTAGCTGTGTTGGTCGCATTTTATCTGTGAAATCCAAACAAAAAACAGGCACCTGTGAGGATGCCTGTTTTTTGTTTAGCAATATTTATTTAATGGTATCGTCATCATTCAGTTTAATCACTTCGGTTGGTTCCACAACAGCTACTGAATTATCTTCTTTTTCAACTGTTTCATCGATCATTAAAATCCCCTCATTTGCTTCTGCCCGTTCATCTTTCAGTTTTTTATTGGTAAACAGCACATTGTAGCAAATAAAGCCCACTCCCACAACATCCAGGAACAGGAACACAAGGAAGTTTACAATTGGAATGTATCCCAATATGATGGCAGCGACTGCGATAATCAGAATTGATACAAATGAACTAAGCAGTGGTTTCATTTTATCATCAAAGAATCGAGTCAGCAGTTTGGAAAAGACCACTGCCGCTACTGGCATTGCCAAGATTGACATGGCGATGATCCCAAGGGTCATTGCTATCCCAAAAGGCACATAAATAATAAAGGACACAATCAATGCCAATGGTGTCAGAAAAAAGAATCCTGCCCCGATTCCCAATGAAGCTAAAATATGTTTTTTTGCCAAAATTGAGGTATTGGCATTAAACTCTTTCGTCAGGAATGTGATTAATACCCAGATTACCAGGATAAATGCCAGTTTGGTGATAATGGATAGCAGAATTGAGCCGACTGATGGTCCCTGATTTTCTTTAATCGTCTGTTCTTCTGTAACCTTTTCCCAATTAACAGCAGGGGCGCTAGCGCCTGGGGATACAATGGCTTCGTTGGCACTGCGGTTATTGATTGGTCCGGCAATGGTTGCACCACTGTTGATTGCCAGTTGATCCACATCTGTTTCGACAAATCCTTTGACAACGCCATTAATCGAAACGTTTCCAGCTCCAGCCCGAAGATTTCGTCCCACAGTTCCATCAATGTTTACGTTGGCACCGGCAAGAAAGGCATCTCGGTTGATGTTGGCTGATTTACTGATGGTCAGATCGGAACAAGCCCCAAATAAATCCCGGACTATTTCACCATTAATGATAACCTGGTTAGCTGCTGTGTAGAGGTTCCCATTGATTTTCCCATTGACCGTTACAGTATTACCAGTTGCGAAAACATCGCCGTTGTATTCGCCATCTAAAGTAATCGCATTACCAGCAAAAAAGGTGGTTGTATCAAACACTGAGTTGGCGGTGATATTTGATCCGGCAAAAGCAAATTCCGCATTTGGAACCGATGGACCTTCGATATTTACATTCCCCGCTGAATCCTCAAAACTGCTGACATTCTTATCGGTAGCACCGAAAGCGGTGGACACGGTAAGAAGCAATACCATCATCAACATTAAAACTGACACACTTATTTTTTTAAACATTTTCTTTCTCCTTCAATTTTTTATATATTAAGCATTAAGCTTAACAGAAATGATTCTCATTTTTTAGATGATTAATCATAACTCCTGTTCCGACACAAATAACCACAGAAAGTAAAAATGACAAGGCGGTTAAACTGTTTTGGAGCTGGTGAGAATAGCGGATGACAATGCTTGTGAACACCGTAATTACCATTGAATCGCCGGTTTGGGCAAAGACGATAAATCGCATCACCATAACGGAAAAGGCGATGGACAGAATATAAAACAGGGCAAACAAATCTGAATTCGCGGCAGTTTCCATACCGGCCTGCTGGCTGATCCGTTTCATAATATCCAATTTTCGGCTGGTAAATGGAATGGCATTTCCATAGTTTTTCACGGTAGTTTCATTAAAGCCCAGACATGACATCATTTTATCACATTCATTCATTGTCACATTCCTCCTTCATATAGGTTTTTGAGTTTTTTACAGGCCCGGTTCAGCCGGGAAGATAAGGTTCCCATCGGGATATTCAAAAATTCACAGATCTTTTTATAGTCCCAGTCATAATAATATCGAAGGATCACCGCCCCTTTGAGTTCGTGGGGCAGCAGATCAAGAGATTTTTGAAGCTCACCAAAATCTAATGAATCGATGTTGTCATAACTCAGGGACTCATCAGCAAATAGGCTTTCGCCGTTTTCCTGATCATCCAGATAAACCATGGTTTTATTTTTTCTCAATAAATCGAGACTGTTGTTATGAACAATTTTCAGAAACCAGTTTTTAAAACTGCTGTCCAACCGATACTGTTTAATTTTAGCAAATGCCTTTAAAAAACTTTCCGCCACCACATCCTGTGCATCAAATTCGTTTTTAAGAAGAGAATAAGCATAAACATACGCATATCGCTCATATCGTTCAACGATCGGTTCGAAATATCCGGAATTTCCGGTTGCGATATACTTCTTGATCAAAGCATCATCCGCTTCCTCTTCTTTATGTTTGTTCAAAAATTCCACCTCCGTTTTTTCTGCACATCTATATAACGGCTGAGCTCACGGTTTTCTTCCCATAATTTTTAAAAAAATAAAAGAAATAAAAATTATTGGAAAACTCGCAAAAAAGCACTGGTTTATAACCAGCGCTGAAAATCTTAAATGCATGTCTCTCATAATACTGATTGCTTAAAATTTACAACTGCTGCTATAACAGATTATCTTTAAATTCGGCACTGAGCACCGTGTCGGTATCGGCGTCGAAGGTCACAATCAGGATGGAGCCATCTGTATTGATCCAGGCCAAGGCATAGGCTTCTTTGTCTTGACTATTAGGAACAACCATCCTGAGCATTTCCACCCCCACACCTATCAGCGCTTTTTTGACATTACTACGGGTCATCCCCTGGCTAATTTTAGCAACTTGTTCTTTTGTTACACTGGCATTACTCAGTTCAATGAGTTCCCGGGCCCCAGTGGTGGGAATCAAGACCTTCAAAGTAACTAAATCCTTGGTATTATAAAACACATTGACTGCGTAGCCTGTGTCAGGATCTACATAAACATAGGAACCTTGAGCTGCAGTATTCCCCGTTGCTCCCAATGCCTTTTCAACATTTTCCTTTTTATCGTTGATTTCAATCTGGTTATAGAGAGCAAAAATTGGATTGTCGGATACAGCCTCCTGCTTTGAATCACTACTGGATGCCGTTGCACTTTTAGATTCTGATGATTGCTCTCCGTTTGATGAACAGCCTGTAATTAGTAACGCTATGCTAAAAAACAGTCCCACAATTAATAGCACCCCGATCGTTTTCCTTTTATTCATTAAAGTAGTCCCCTTCCTTTTCGTTCTTAACTTTTTAAGAGATTGAGAGATATTTATGAATTTTATATTTTTCTACCCTCAAATGTCATTTTATAACATCATTCAATCCCCTCGATGACATAAACCAATTTTTGAAATCTGTAAATTTGGCATGATAAAAAGCAGAAGTAAATTAACAACTTACCATCTGCCAGTTTCTAACCAATGCATGACGCTGTTTATTTTTTGTTTAAAAAATTAAATATTTCATCCAGACGACTTTGTACGTCATTAAGTACCTGATTTTCATCCTGATTGGTGATCACCGCAAATAATTTTTCGATATCCACATCCCCATAAGCGTCGTTTAATTGCTTATTTAAGAAGGCATTCATAAAACCGTCCACCACAGTTCTGAGAATGGCTACGTTTTTCTGCAACCCATTAATCATATCTGCTTTTTTCCCACGGTTAATAAAAAAATCCAACTCCATAAGGTTCATCATATAAGGCGAGCTATGGTAACCTAACCATTCTCTCACCTGTCGATTAAAATCTTTTTCTTCAATCATCAGGTATAGTTTGTCATGGGTCAGCTCTTTAAATTCAATATTATCCAGTAACAGCAGCTTGAAATCAATCGTTAATTTTCTTGCTGAATCCCAGATTTCTGCCATAATTCGTCTTCTTTCAGTAGCATAACCTACCACTGCTACGATTAGGCTAACCAGTGAACCAGTAAAAATGCCAAATAAAAAGGCATTATAATTATCCAGATTATTAAGGATATGCGTTTTAAATGGATCATTGAGTATGTTAGGAATCACATCATCGATGGCAAAAATCGCAAAGGCAGACAACACCGTCAGAATCAGGGTAACAATCGTACTGTACTTAAATGTTTTCATCTTCTTCTCCTCAAACGCTCATTATTTTCTCTCATTATAGCGAAAAACCTGTTTGATGTAAACGAATCTGCCCATAAATACGCCTTCTACTCCTTTTTCTGATTATCTGAAACACACTTTAAATAAGACCTATACTTCATCAAGTTATTAAGATTCTAGACATCGATGTTCGTTTTAAACCTTTTCTTCCAAAAATAATACAGCCAGAGTCTCAAATGGTAAGACCCTGGCCAGATTTCTTTCCAAACTAAAACTTTCTTGTAATGACTTTAGGCTTCATTCTGCCGATATTTGCCATCCAATGCCAAATTTATCGGTTAGCGAACCATAGGCCTTGCTCCAGAAGGTTTCCTGGAGCAACATCTCCACTGACCCTTCTTTACTTAACAAACCAAACAGCCGTTTAATTTCTTCCACATCATCATGCACAATGACCAGCGTAATGTTATTGCCTTTTGTAAAAGGCATCCCTGGCGGTACATCAGAAAACATGATGGTGTTCCCATTAATATTCAGTTGCGCATTCGCCACAAGTTCCTTAACGTTATCGGACATGGGATAATTTGGGTCTGCCGGCATTTCTCCAAAAGTCATAATCTGAGGTGCCTCTGCCTTAAATACCTCCGTGTAAAATGCTACTGCTTCTCGACAGTTTCCGGGAAAATTAATATACGGTCCAATTTTCATCTTGTTTCTCCTTCATTTTTGATCGGTTCAAATATTTCTGATTCTAGACCTTACATACCCTTTGGCAATGGATTTAAATCATGCTTTTATATTTATTATTCTAATAAAAAAAGCATCTGCACGATCACGCGCAGATGCCCATCAAACTAGTCCAATGATATCAAATAATTATACTTCATATTTTCTTTGGAAAAACTTTACGATTTCAACAATTGGTATCACCACTACTGCCAGACCCATAGCGGTAAAGTATTCGGTCAGACTGATTGGTTCAAACTCGAAGGCTGCGGCAATCGGTGGGATAAAGATAACCGCGGTTGTCAGCACCAAAGAAGCTGCCATCGCCAGGAATAAGAATTTGTTCTGGTGCTTCATCTTAAAGATCGATTGGCGTCGGCTTCGCATATTCAGTGAATGGAACATTTCTGCCATCGAAAGCGTCAAGAATGCCATAGTCATGCCATCGGCGCTTTCAGCAATTTCCCACACGCCAGCTTCCATGTAGTGTCCCACAAAATAGGCAATGATGGTCACCACTGCAACCATAACCCCCTGCCAGATAACATCCACGCCCAGACCCCGGGAGAAAATACCTTCTTTGGATTCTCGAGGCGGGTTTTTCATGGTATCTGATTCTTCGCCTTCCATCCCTAAAGCAATGGCCGGGAAGGAGTCGGTGATCAGGTTGATCCACAATAAATGGACTGGTTTAAGAATCGTAAAGCCCAACAGAGTCGCCACAAAAATAGCAATAACTTCTGATAGATTGGATGACAGCAGGAACTGAATGGCCTTGCGGATATTATCGTAGATCCGGCGACCTTCCTCCACTGCATTGACAATTGTAGCAAAATTATCGTCTGCTAGTACCATATCAGCGACATTTTTAGTAACATCTGTCCCTGTTATCCCCATTCCAACCCCAATGTCGGCGGTTTTAATGGAGGGTGCATCATTGACACCGTCGCCGGTCATGGCGACAATCATGCCTTGATTCTGCCATGCTTTGACAATTCGCACCTTATGTTCCGGCTGGACCCGAGCATAAACTGAATACTTGCCAATGTCCTGTTTAAGCTGTTCTTCAGAGATTTCGTCCAATTGGGCACCAGTAATCGCTTCTGACTTATCCTTGATGATGCCTAACTGGCTGGCAATGGCAGCCGCAGTATCGGGATGGTCTCCGGTGATCATCACGGTTCGGATTCCGGCCGACTTACATTCGGCAATCGCATCCTTTACTTCTGGACGGATGGGATCAATCATCCCGGTTAAGCCAATGAAACAGAGCTCCTCTTCCAGGTAGGCCGGTGACTGATTCTCAGGCATAGTTTGCCAATTTCGACTGGCGCCAGCCAGAACCCGCAAGGCCTGATTTGCCAGTTTTTTATTAGCCTGTCTGATTTCTTCACGAATATTATCGTTCATTGGCAGTGCTTCATTGCCATCCCAGTAGGTTACACAGCGGGATATTAAAACATCCGGCGCACCCTTGGTGTATTGTTTAAAACTGGCATCTGCCAGTTGATGAATGGTACTCATCAGCTTTCGGCCGGAATCAAATGGGGCTTCCCCCACTCGTGGCGTTTGAGCCTCCAATTCACCTTTAGACAGACCAAGGGAAAATCCGTAGTTGACCAAGGCCGCTTCGGTGGGTTCCCCTTCGGCTTTATTTTGATCATTCAAATAGGCATCGCTACAGAGTGCCATGGCCCGACCAAGCAGATGCTGATCGAAGCCGAAATGATCCACTACCGTCATTTTGTTCTGAGTCAATGTTCCGGTTTTATCGGAACAGATAACCTGGGTACATCCCAGGGTTTCAACGGCCGTTAACTTACGAATAACTGCTTTTTTCTTGGACATGTTGGTAACGCCAATGGATAAAACAATGGTCACCACCGCTGCCAGTCCTTCAGGAATGGCGGCAACTGCCAATGAAACAGCAATCATAAAGGTGTTCAGCACGCCGATACCGGTAATGCCTTCCCCGAGATACAAACGAACCAGACTCAGCGCAAAGATAACCACACAGATCCCCAGAACCAGCCAGCTCAACACCTTACTCAGCTGATTCAGTTTGATCTGCAATGGGGTCAGGTTTTCTTTTGCCTGGGTAATGGCGGTGGCGATTTTACCCATTTCGGTTTGCATCCCGGTGGCAACTACGGTTGCAGTTCCCCGTCCGTATACCACAGCGCTGCCCATGTAAACCATGTTCTTTCGGTCGCCCAGGGAAATGTCTTTTTGATCCCCCAGATTAAGGGCCGTAATCACTTTTTCTACCGGTACACTTTCTCCGGTTAATGCCGCTTCTTCAATTTTCAGGCTGGCACTTTCTAATAACCTGGCATCGGCTGGGATGGAATCGCCGGCTTCGAGTAGAATGATATCGCCAATGACCAGATCTTCTGTTTTAATCTCCTGAATTTTGCCATCCCGCATCACCCGGGTGGTGGCGGCCGAAATGGCCTGGAGTGCTTCGATGGCTTTTTCAGCCTTGCTTTCCTGATAAACGCCTAAAACCGAGTTGATGATAACCACTGCCATAATAATGATGACATCTGCAAATGATTCGCCTGAATATGCGGCGGTAATCCCTGAAATAATCGCAGCGGCTATTAAGATCACAATCATTGGGTCCTTTAACTGATTAAAGAGCCGCACCACCACTGAATCTTTTTTAGCTTCGTCCAGTTTGTTCTTGCCATTTTCTTTAAGCCTGGCACCAGCTTCCGCATCGGAGAGCCCATCTCTCCCGGAGTTTAACTCCTTCAGGACTTCTTCCGAAGTCTGTAAATACTGTTTCATCCAAATCCTCCTTCAAGTCAACATCTAATAGGTAATAATCTGTTTAAATAAAACAATAACACCTAAATTAACCGCAAAAAATAAAAAATCCAAGCGCTTACTGCACTTGGAAAAAAAATAACCCAAGTACAGAAAAACTGTACATGAGTCTCACTCATTAAGATAAGCCAGGTATTTCTACCATGCATGTTGACTTATCACGCTGATCGCGCAAATTACTCCCTCATAACAACTATATTTTACCCTACAGCATTATATTTGTCAATATAATGCTGTAGGAAAAATTTATGTTAATTGTTTTCAATAAATGGTTTGGCTGTCGGACCGGGTGCAGCTGAACCGGTTGGTTGCACTTTGATCTCAATTCCTTCCAAGCGGTAACCAAATCCGGCAGTTCCAGCTTCAGCACCATTCTTGGCCCAGTCCATCCAGCCCACATTCTGGGCATGGACCCGATAATACACATCAAACTGGTCTGCATCAGCGCCGGTCAGCCGGATCTTAATGGCTTCCAGTCGCAGACCTTCCCCGGAGGTTCCGCTCATGATTCCATTGCTTCTTAAATCTTGCCAGCCGACATTTTGCACATGGGTAGCGTATTCAATACCCAAATCATAATCTGAACTATCAACCTTAATTTCAATGCCTTCCAGCCGCAGTGATTCTCCTGATGTGCCACTCATAAGGCCATTGCTCTTCCAAACCTGCCATCCCACATTCTGGACGTGGGTGCGGTAGAGACAATCCGCAGGTAGTCCTGAACCCTCAATTGCCACGATATAGGTAACGGTCTTACCATTAATGGTGATGGTCAGTTCCTGATTTGCATCAACTTGAGAGCTGTCAAAGCCAGTGATGTTTTGAGTTGCTACCGTTTCTTTTCTGGTTGCGCCGTCGCTATAGGTTCCGGTTACCTCCAGGCCACTGATATCCAGGGCTTCGCCTATTTTATAGGTCAGTTTTGTTGCCGGTTGAGTAATTGCGATATTCTCCAGAAGCGTGGCTTCACCAGTAAAGGCTTTAATACAGATATTGCCATCATCCTTTGCTGAAACATCATACCAGCCGCCGCTGCCAGTCCGACTCATCAAGCTTTCGCCGGGATTAGCGCTGGCGGCACTGCTGTTATTTACAATCGGACTTTCAACCGGAACTGAATCATCGGTTCCCGGGGTATTGTATTTTATCACCACCGCAAATTTCTGTCCAGCAACCAGCCCCACAGGATTATTCAAATTAATAGTGTAATACCCTCCTCGTTGGAATGTCACTGTTTGTGTCGTCTTTAACGTGCCGCTGGTTGGTGCCCCATCATTAACATTGGTATAGACATTAATTTCAAGGGTCGTATTCGGAGCTAATGCATAGGTGCTGACAGCGGTTAAATCTTCGCTGGCAGCAGCGGTAAAGATATTCGCGCCCCAGACCGTGTTGCTGCTGTCCCGATAGCCCCGTGCCGAGGTATCACCCAGGGGATCATACTGATAAACCCGGTTATAGTTATCGGTCGCTTCTGCACTATGAAAAGCAGTTACATTACTGCCAGCATAGGTGTCGTAATAAGACATGTAGAAGTAGCCGCCATCGCCCCAATCCGATCCCCAACTATTACGAATGATCCAGGCCCCATTACCGGGAGGCGAATTGACGAAATTGCTGCGCGAATAATTATCATCCCAGCCTACGATCGCAACATCATGATCGGTGTAATCATCACCATCGTAATAAAGCGCGGAGGTACTGCTGTTAAAATAACGCGCATCGTCAAGCGCTCCCGAATACATGGATGTGTAAAGCGCCCCGCCATCCATTAGCGCCTGCTTGATGGCCGCAGCTGATTCGGGAATATATTCCACTCCCTGAACATGGTATGCTGCTGATAATCCGGATTTTTTTGCTGTCCCATAAGGATCGCTGCTTTCATTAACCGGACCGCTCCAACGCGCCAGATAAGCGGTAGCCATGGAATAATTACCCCCATCATCCGGGGTTCCATCAAAACCATTGTTCCACATCAAGTTATTTTCTGAAAAATCAACGACTTTGTCTTTTTCAACATAGGATTCCAACGAAGCCAAACTGGCAAAAGCCCAGCAACTGCCGTAGTCACCCTGATCACGAATGGCACTGATCCGGCCGGTTGTCCGCAAATCAAAGGTCGCCGGAAAACTTGCTGATCCAGTAATGTCTGTATCAGCGGTACCTTCAAAACGCTGTAATGTTGGCGGAATATAACCCCGGGAATGGCCGTTTACGGTTGCGGTATTCAGAGTTCCCGACTGGAGCGCATCCAGATATTGAACAAAAGCTGGATTTAAAGGGGCTGTTGTCGGCACATCAGTTTCTTCTGCCCAAGCCCCCGCTGGGGTCAAAACTGCCAGCAAAAAGCTGACCAGCAAAACAGACAGTGTTTTCTTCAAACTCTTTTTCATATTCACTCCTTCTCACTACATGATTATTGTCATTTGCGAAATTAAAAAACATCGAACAAAGGTTAGTTCCTGTTTAGTTTCCGGATTCGATCTTATCCAGCAAATCGTTGAATTTTTCTGTGAGGGTATCCACATTAGTTTTCAGTTCGTCATCTCCCGGGGTACAATTACCGGGGAAACCGTAGATCCGACCGCTGCCTACCTCCTTTAACAAAAAATGGATGTCGGCAATTTCCTGTTGATATTTTGACTTGATATCGATTACATTTTTCATTCTTAACCCTCGCGTTTTAAATGATATTCTCCAACTCTTTCAATTATTTTGTTTTATACCAATTTTTTTTTAAATAATTCAAATTGATTGGAAGTTTCTAAACTATTTTGATATTTTCAATCACTACTTTGTCAAATCGATCTACATCACTTCCCGGATCACATCGTATTTAGCATCATCACTTTCCACAAAGCCCTCCACTGGAGACTTGATGTTTGGTGCTTTCACATATTCAACAAAGGCCTGTTTTAATAGATCACCGAATTCTTTTGGCAGTTTCGTATTTACTGCAATCGCATCCTTGGGGATGTCTGGGGTTTTAGCAATGATCATTAACTCAGCCACATTAACACCGTTTTTTTCCGCCTCTTCCAAGGCTTCGTTATAGGTAGCTCCGGCATCATATTCCCGGGACAACACCGCTTTAATCACACTGTCATGACTCCCCAGATAAGCAGTCTTACCAAAAATTGTCTTGGGATTCAGGCCCTCGGATTTAATACTATGCTGGGCGTAGAGATATCCCGAGGCGCTACCTTCATCCACATAGGCGAAGTTTCGACCGTTTAATCCACTCAAATTGGTAATTCCGCTGTCTTTTCGGGTGATAATACAGCCATTGTAAGATACCTTTCCATAAACTCTTGGGGTTACCAATGGTTCGATACCGATTTTTTCATGGGCGTTGACATAGGCAAAAGGCGAGAACCAGGCGACGTCAATGATGCCTTCCTTCATGCCTTCACTCAAGGCATCATAATCCTTGACGATCATGGTTCGAACCTTATAGCCGATTTTTTTGAAAACGCCATTTAAGATGGGTACATACATCGTTTTGATGTTTTCCGGTGAGGTAAAGGGATTAATTCCAAAAATGATTTCATTTTTATTTTTATTTTTGGCAGTGAGTTTCTGAACATTGCTGGCCATTTCTGAAAGCTTCGTACAATAATCCAACAACTCAATGTTCTTTGATTTTTGAGTCACAATCGTGCTAATGGTATCGGTTGTTACCCGGTGAGTAGTGTCCACCGCATCGGATACCTTGGAAACAGACGACTGAATGCCCTTGGAAGTATCCACCTGTAGGCTGGAAATCTCTTTGATTTCATTCATGGAGTGGTTTAACTCGATGAGTACTTTTTGAATTTCTTCGATGACATCCCCGGATTTCTGGGCGGCATTTTCAATATCTCTGGTTCTGATTGTACATCGTTCAATGGCTTTATTGGAACGATCCACTTCCACAATGACCTGATTGACAATCTGTTCGATTTCTGTTGCAAAGGTCGCGGTACTGTCGGACAGCCGTTTAATTTCTTCGGCCACCACCGAAAACCCTTTGCCGGCCGCGCCTGCCCGGGCGGCCTCAATACTGGCATTCAGAGCCAAGAGATTAGTTTGGCGGGAAATATCCTTGATATAGTCCACAAACTTGCTAATCTGCTTGGACGAGCCATCCAGCTCTGTATTAATACCAGAGGCCTGCTTCACCCCATCAATGAGATCCATTAGCAGATCTGAGATGCTTTCGATGGTGGACCGATTCTCGTTGAGCATATCAACCGACTGACTGGAGTTTTCTTCAATTCTGACAATATTCCCCTGTAGCTTGTTGGATACCTCGGTAAAATTATTGATATCCGAGTTGATTTCATAGGTGCTGGCGGCATTTTCCTCGCTGAGTTTGGCAATTTCATCAGCTTGGGCTACGATGGTATTAAAAACCTTGACATTTTCTTCGGAAAACCAGCTCAACTTTTTAATATCAAAGTCCATGGTCTCAAGCAGTGAAAAAAGCTCGCTGTTCATATTATCTTTTTCTTCTTCATCCGCCGGCTTGTCTTTTTCGGCCATGATTTTCAAGATTTCCAGCATATCATGCATAGTGGCCTTGTTTTCATTTAACAGCTCCACCGACATGGCCGAGTTTGCCTCAAGGGCCATGATATTACTTCGCAGATCCTCCGAGGATTGAGCAACCATACTGTTCTCACTGTCGACGTTGTCCCAGATGCGTTCACTTTTTTGTTCTTCCATTTTCTATCTCCGTTCTTGAATTTATGATTAAGGCTTACGCCCAGTTACCGTTTTTAAAAACCGGAATTTCCTGACCGTCTTTGGTAATGCCGATAATTTCCAGATCACTGGTGCCAATCATAAAATCCACATGGGTATCTGACTGATTTCCACCGGCGGCAATCAGTTCTTCCTTGGACATTTCGCCCCCGCCCTTGATGGTAGTGGGATAACATTCCCCCAGGGCAAAATGACAGGAGGCATTTTCATCAAACAGGGTATCGTAGAAAAGAATGCCGGTGTTAGAAATCGGTGAATCAAAGGGAACCAAAGCAATTTCTCCCAAGCTTCGGGAACCGGCATCTGTTTCAATCAAAATTTTGAGATATTCTTCGCCCTTATCCGCATGAAAATCGGTTACCTTACCGTCGTGGAAAGTCAGACTGAAATTCTCAATGAGGTTTCCCTGATAGGACAGCGGCAGGGATGAAACCAGGGTACCTTCCGCCCGATTACAGTCTGGGGCAGTGAAGATTTCCTCAGTGGGCATATTGGCAAAAAAATAGATTTGATCCGGCGTTAATTCGCCGCCACCTTCCCAGATATGATCTTTCTGCAGCCCCACCGAAAAATCGGTACCAATGCTGTTGCGATAACGCATGGCATCAAAATGGGCATCATTGAGGATGCGACATTTTTCAGCCAGAAAGGCTTTGTGATCGTTCCAGGCCTTGACCGCGTCATCTTCACTAATGCGCACCGCATCAAAGATAGCTTCCCAGAGTTTGGCCATGGCCTCTTCCTCATAAAGTTCCGGAAAGACCTTACGGGCCCATTTAGCTTCGGGCACTGCCGCCACACACCACTGAAATTCACTGTTCATCATCTTTTTATAATAGGGTTCAAAGGCTTTAGCAGATGCTTTGCTGCTGGTCTGCAGTTTTTCGCTTTCCACCCCTTTATAGGCTTCCGGGTCATTTCCAACGATAGAAATCACTGCCGCTTTATTCTCGGCATAGTAGTTTCGGGATTCGGCCAGCCAGTTGGGGATATTCCCCAAAACATCCAGACCCACGTTATCAAAACGAAGGCGGCTGGTTTTGACATCGTTCCAGAAGACGATTACATCCTTTGCACCGGCTTTATAGGCCTCACCGACAATCATCCGTCCAAATTCAAAATTCTCAACCGAACAATTCACCACTGTCAGCTGATCCTGCTGAACATTGGCCCCAGTTCGGACGATCAGTCGGGCATACTCCCGTAGTTTTTCCATATGGTCCATTATTAGTCCTCGTTTTCTTTGGCATTTTTGTCGAATTACTTTGCTTAAAATTATATCACGTTCATGAGATAATGAAACAAGAAAAATTTGTGAAGCTGCTGCAACTTATATTTAAACCGGGATCAATTTGTCAGTGGTTAGGGTAACTAAAAAGATGCGGTGCTTCTGCGCCTCTTAACAACCTTAACCCACCCAAAGCCAGGGCTTCCATTTCGTTTTCTCCGGGCAAACATTTGACCGGTGCCAGAAAGGCAATGTACTCTTTAATTATGTTGGTGAGCTTTTCGGAATAAGCCATCCCGCCGGTAAGGATAATCCCGTCGAGCTCACCTTTTAATACCACCGCAATTTCGCCGATGCCTTTAGCAATCTGATAAGCTTGGGCTTCATAGACTTGCTTGGCCTTGTCATCCCCCGCCAAAATCCGTTTTTCAATTTCTCGGATATCACCAGTGCCCAGGTGCCCTTTTAAGCCACCCTGACCACGGATTTTTTTGAGCAGTTCGGTTTTCTGATAATGTTTGTCATAAATCAGATCTACCAGTGGAAACAGAGGCACACTCCCCGACCGTTCCGGCGAAAAAGGGCCGGTATCATCGGATATTACATCGATGATCCGTCCCTTTTGATGGGCACTGATTGAAATCCCCCCGCCAAGATGGGCAATCACCAGATTCAGCGCAGTGTAGCTTGTACCCATTTCTTTAGCATATTTTCTGCCCATTGCCTTACTGTTTAAAACATGACAAAGGCTTTTTCGCTGAATCTCAGGAAAGCCGGTAATCCTGGCGATATCGACCATTTCATCGGCCGAAACCGCATCGTAAATGAAGGCCGGGATCCCCAGCGGTCCCGCAATAGCATCTGCCAGCAGGGCACCCAGATTGGCGGCATGGGGCGAAAGATTGCCGGCTAATATCAGGTCTTTCATGGCCTGATTGACAACATAGCCACCAGCGTGAACAGGTGGCAGCAACCCACCTCGGCCCACTACTGCTGATAGTTTATTGAGATCAAATTGTCGAGCGGTCAGGATTTCCAGCACTGTCTTCTTTCTGAAGTCAAACTGGTCATTAATCGTTGGAAAGGCCTCTCGAACTGCGCTAGCATGTTCAACCGACTGAGTAAACACCTCGGTTTCATTTTCAAAAACACCGATTTTTGTGGAGGTTGAACCGGGATTGATGGTTAAAATAAAATAATTCTTCATCTATTTCTCCTTCAATACAACTCATGCGATGGATAAATCAGGCAACCATTCCCACCCTGACGCTTGACCTCATACATAGCAAAGTCAGCCTTATTAATCAGCATATCGGCATCGGTACCGTCTTCCGGGAAGAGACTGATACCAATGCTGGCACCAATTTTAATTTGGTTTTCTTTGAAACAAAAAGGTGGCTCTAACGCATCTAAAACAGAATGGGCAGTTTTGACAGAATCCCCGGAATCCTTCAGGTTCCGGTGAATAATGATAAACTCATCGCCGCCGATACGATTGATGGTATCGGTTGAATGAATAATATTTCGTAGTCGCAGTGCCACCATTTTAAGGATGTAATCCCCAGCTTCATGACCGTAACGATCATTGGCACTTTTAAAATAGTCCAGATCGATAAAAAGAATCGCAAATCTTTCATTCTGATCTTTAATCAGGTTTTCAAGATCTTCCAGCATTTTTCTGCGATTGAACAATCCGGTAAGGGTATCATAATAGATAAGGTGACGGATCTATTCTACGGCCAGTTGCCGTTCTTTTATTTCAAAAGTGAGTTTTGCATTGGTTTCTTGTAATTCCCGGGTATTCTTCTTTTGGATGGCTGCTATTTTGTTTCTTTCGGAAACATCATGCAAAAGGATCAGAATTCCCAAGATATCAGGTACTCCGAAACTAACTCAAAAGAAATGGACATCATCTTATATTTATTAATCGCATACCAGATACCTGCCATTCCAATTAAAAGCGTCACCACGCCATAAGGATACACTATAAATCCCAGTGAGAGCAAAACGTTATCGGTTAATAAGCCCAGACATACCGTAATCAGACTGGTTATTAAAATTATTTTTAACTGTTTTTTGACGCGGTTTTTATGTGACCTTCTCATTTTGATAAATATGATAACCAGACTGATCAAAATAATAGAAGTATCATAAATCCTAACTACCGTTCCGATCGGGGTCAGTGGATATAAATTATCTGCAAAGCCAATTGGCAATAAAACAGATACATAATACTGCAAATAAAAGTGTCTGAACTTTATCCCATTCCCAGATCATTGTATCCTCTTTTTGTGTCTGTATTTCTTCAGTTTATTGTAAACTCTTTCGTCACTTTATGCAAATTTTATGTACAACTACCCTTCCCGGCAGCTGACACCTTAGAAATCAGTACTTTAGCATACATCCGCCCAAGTGAATTAACACGTTTAATTTACGAACATATCTGACTTATTATTAAATTATCCTATAAATCGTTTGTCCGCTGCTGTTCCGGGTATACTAAAATTGATAGGCAACTCATGACTTACTTGAATTTGAAGAATAATTTGAGAAAGGATTTGCAGACAAGTGGATACGTATATACAAATAATAATGTCAGCCAGCGTACTGATTCTCGCTATTTTCTTATTTTTGTGGATTACTTTAAAACGATCGCAACGACCGCCCAAATTAAAATTAAAGGATGCCTTTTTGTCATGCGATGAACTGGATCTATACAGGCGCGGCGATGCTGATTATCCCGGTTCATTAAAGAAGAAACTGATCAAGTCTCCGTTTAAGCGGATGAATAAAAATTTCAGGGTTATTCTCCGTACCTACCGTAGCCTCAATAATGAGGTACGCGCAAAATCTGCGGTTCCGCCAGCATCGGAGTGGCTGCTCGACAATTTTTATATCATCGAAGAAGAGGTCCAACACATCCGCCGGGATTCAACCAAAAAAAGTTTTATGAGTCTGCCCATTCTCTGGTCGGGGAAGTTAGTGGGTCACTCGCGAATCTACGGCGTGCTCTATGATCTTGTTAATAACACCAATGGTCTGATTGATGATAAAAAACTGACTGATCATCTCAAACACTACCAGACCCAGTGTGTCCTATTCAACCGCGAACTAATGTCCATCCCCCCCCTGATGACAATGGCGCTGCTAGAAAACATCAGAACGATCTGTGATACCATTGACGCCACCCAAACGGAGTGGCACGCCGCTGATGACGTATTTCATCAATGGCTGGATATTGGCGATCTGGATACAGAAAAAATAGTCGACCTGATCCAGGATAATCTGCACCAGATGAAAACTGTCAGTCCGACATTCATTGACCATTTATTTTATCATCTCAGACGCTCCGGACGAAGCTATGCCGGTATTTTACACGCTATGGATCAGGAACTGGAAAAACGCGGGCTGACCACAGAACAGATTATCCAGGAAGAACACAACACCCAATCGGTGATGGCACTGACCTTAGGTAATTATATCACAACACTGAGTTATTTTCTGTCACTGGATTGGTCCGAACTCTTTGATTCAGTCAGCGTTGTCGAAAAAGTCCTGCGGCAGGATCCTGATTATACGTATCCGATGATGGACGCAGCCTCTCGGATCTACTATCGCGGCAAGGTGGAAGAACTGGCCGTTATCTGCGAAGTTTCTGAACTTCGCATTGCTGAGCTGGCCATAGCACTGGCCAAACAAGCCAGCACAGTCGACGATGAAAGCTGTTCCCCCAATGCTAATCTGCCGGCGACATGCCATGTGGGTTACTACATCATTGGCAATGGCGTCCTTCAGCTGGAAAAATCGGTGGGTAAAACCAATGGCCATTCTCCCCAAAAACCGGGACTCTCGGTCAGAAAACCCGGCATGGTCTATATTGGATCAATCGGGCTGACCTCATCAGTTCTGATTGCTGCCACTTTGGGCTGTTCACTTTTGGTAACCGGCGCCGATCAGTGGTACCTGTTGCTACTGCTTTTTTTAGGGATTATCATTCCCTTTTCGGAAATTGCCATGGAGGTGGTCAACTGGATTGTTTGCCGAACCCTTAAACCGGCATTTTTTCCCCGCTTTGACCTTGAAGCCGGCATTCCTAAAAGTTTGAGCACGATTATTGCCATCCCCACCCTACTACCTGATGAAAAACGCGCCAGAGAACTTCTCCAAACGCTGGAAAACCACTATATCTCCAACCGTGAAGACAACCTATACTTTGTTCTAATCGGCGCTTTCAGCGATTCCAATCAGCCGCGAGTCGCCGATGAAGACCGCATTATTGAAACCACCTTAGCCGGAATTCAGGAACTAAATCGACGCTACAGCAAATCATTCGGGGACCGCTTTTATTTTTTCCATCGCCGCAGTCAGTTCAGCCCCGAAAACAACCTGTGGTTCGGCTGGGAAAGAAAACGCGGGGCCCTGATTGAATTCAATGATCTGGTTTTGGGCTCGGATGACACCAGCTTTGTTCATGCCTCCGCCATTGCGCCGCCTTTTGCGGATGTGAAATACGTTATCACCCTGGACAACGATACGCTGCTGCCCATGGGGATGGCTAAAAAAATGATTGCCACCATGGCCCACCCGATGCAGCGACCGGTCATCGACCCAAAACGGAATGTTGTCATTGCCGGCTTTGGTATTTTACAGCCTAGTATTGATGTTGAAAATGAGAGTGCCAACCGGTCCCTGTTTTCACGGATTTTCACCGGGAAAGTTGGGATGGACTTTTATGCCAACGCTATTTCTGATGCCTATCAGGATCTTTTTGGTGAAGGCATCTTTGTCGGCAAGGGCATTTATGATTTAAGAGTCTTTCAGCAGGTACTAAAAGATGCCGTTCCTGATAACACCATTCTCAGCCATGATCTTCTCGAAGGCTCATATCTGCGCACCGGTCTGGTCTCTGATCTAAAACTGATCGACTCCCATCCCCTTGGTTATAATTCCTATAAAAAAAGACTGCATCGGTGGGTCCGGGGCGATTGGCAGTTAATCAAATTACTAAACCGGACGGTGAAAAACCGCGAAGGTAAAAGAATCCCCAATCCGCTGTCTTGGCTGTCGCGCTGGAAAATTTTTGATAACCTGAGAAGAAGCCTGCTGGCACCGGCGCTGATGTTCTTTACTTTTTTAAGTTTCACGATCCTGCCATTGAGTCTTTACCTCTGGCTTGGTGTCTTTCTGATCACCCTGTTGACGCCATTGATCATGACCGGGATTGGCTATATCACAGCCATCGGACTTAAAACCGGACGAATCAGACATTATACCCCGATCATACGAGGACTGAAAGCCGTCTTTCTGCAATTTCTGCTGACCTTGGTTTTTTTCGCCGATCATGCCTGGCAGATGATTCATGCCATTTCCGTCACCCTGGTACGGGTGTTCATTACCCAAAAAAACCTGCTGCTCTGGGTCACCTCGGATGATCTTGAAAAGTTTCAGAATAACTCGTTAACCAGCTATGTCTTGAGCCTGAAATCATCTCTTTTTCAGGCCGCCTTACTGGTTCTGCTGACCCTGATCTGCCGACCTGAATCCATCGGCCTGGCCATCATTTTTGCGTTGGTCTGGGCAGCCGCCCCGGTGATCGCTTTTGAGGTCAGCAAAGATAGGCGTCACGCAGCGGCTGCTCTGCCCGAAAAAGATATTTATGAGCTAAAACGCATCGCCCGAAAAACCTGGCGTTACTTTGAAGAATTCACCAATAACCGGGGCAATTTTCTGCCGCCGGACAACTACCAGGAAGATCCTCCCAAAGGCATTGCTTACCGGACCTCGCCAACTAATATTGGACTGGGACTGCTGGCCATCTTAACGGCTAGGGATTTTGGCTATATTGGCACCCATCGGATGATCGATCTGCTCGAAAGAACCATTGGCACTATGGAGTCGCTGGAAAAATGGCATGGCCATTTGTATAATTGGTACCAGATCAAAACGCTCAAACCGCTGCGGCCAACCTATGTGTCAACCGTCGACAGTGGCAATCTGCTCTGTTATCTAACAACCCTGAAACAAGGACTGACAGAATATCTGCATCAGCCCGTTGTCGATGCGTCATTCTTTAGCGGCATCAAAGACACCTTGAACTGTGCCGAAAAAAAAGGCTATCGAACCTATGAGCAGATTTTTTCCAAAGAACTGCTCAGACCGGATCAGACTGTGGATCTGTTTCAATGGAATGCCTCCTTAAATGAACTAATCGCGGGAAAAGGACTGGAGGATATCGAAGCAAACGACTGGCGCTTTAAAATTGAAAAAATGCTGTGGATGTATAAAAAAGAGCTAACCAAATGGATGCCGTGGATTGAGCTGTTTAATGTCATTCCCCCGGAATTGTATGAAAATGACCAGGACGGTTCCATTGCCCATCAAATCGCCGCCGCCACAGCAACACTTAACCAGAGCTATACCCTTTGGGATCTGCCCGGAATTTACAAAGGCGTTGTCAAGTCGATGGCTGAATTGGCCGACATCCTACCCTGTGAGGATACTGAAACCCGGAAAACAGTCGATGCCTGGTTTGAAAAACTTGATGCTGAACTTAAAAAAGCAGTCAGATCCATTAATCTCTTTAAAAAAAGGTACAAACTCCTGATCAAACGAATTGATGATTTATCCAATGCCATGGACTTTACGCCCCTGTATGACAAGAAAAAAGATTTATTCAGCATCGGCTTTAACGTTGATGACATGAAACTGAGCAACTCCTATTATGACCTGCTGGCTTCGGAATCCCGTCAGGTCAGCTATATCTGCATTGCCAAAGGCATGGTCCCGGCGCTTCACTGGTATAAACTAAACCGCGCCCTGACCAGTGTGGATCGCCACGTCGGTCTGATTTCCTGGACCGGTACCATGTTTGAATATTTAATGCCGCTGCTGGTATTAAAAAACTATCCCAATACTTTATGGAATGAAACCTATTCCTTTGTCCTTGAGAGTCAAAAAATATATGGCCGACGACTGCGTATTCCCTGGGGAATTTCAGAATCGGGGTATAATTTAGTTGACAAAGACAATGATTATCAATACCGGGCTTTCGGAGTGCCATGGCTGGGCCTGAAACGCGGACTGGTCGAAGATTCGGTGGTTGCTCCCTATGCGACCTTTCTGGCGCTGCTGGTAAATCCAAAAGAAGCGCTAAAAAATATCCGCCATTTAAAAGCCGAGGGAATGGAAGGCGCCTATGGTTACTATGAGGCTGCTGATTATACCCCGGAACGGTTGCCCTTTCAGACCAAGCGGACCATTGTAAAAAGCTTCATGGCCCATCATCAGGGAATGAGTCTGATGGCGCTTAACAATACCCTCCACAGCAATATCATGCAAAACCGCTTTCATGCCGATCCCGAAATGCATGCTGCCCGGCTACTGCTTCAGGAAAAGGTATCGACCAATTTAATTTTTACAAAGTCGACCAAGGAAAAGGTGGAAAAGACCCGCGGCATCATGGCTGTAAAAAGAAATACCTACCGGGTTTTCAAGCAGCCAAACCCCAAACTGCCAAAGGCACATATTCTTTCAAATGGTAATTATTCGGTACTGATCACGGATCGCGGCACCGGCTACAGCAAGAGCAAGATTGCCTCGATTACGCGTTGGCGGGAAGACAGTACCCTGGATCCCTACGGAACCTTTTTTTACCTACGCAACACCGAAACCAACCAGGTCTGGTCTGCCACCTATGCCCCGTTGAACCAAATGCCCGATGATTACGAGGTTGTTTTCACCTCCGATAAGGCCATGTATAACCGTCATGACGATATGATCGAAACCAAAACCGAAGTCGTGGTAGCCTCAGATGATAATGTCGAAATTCGCCGGATCTCCCTAAAAAACCGCGGCGATAAAACCTGCACCATTGAACTTACCAGCTATCTGGAAGCAGTCCTGGCCGATCAGCGTTCGGATGTCGCCCATCCGGCTTTCAGCAACCTTTTTGTTGAAACCAGTTATCAGAAAAGCCGCAAGTGTATCATTGCCAACCGGCGCCCCCGGTCCGAAAATGAAGAACTGATGTGGATGGCCAATGCCGTTGTTCATAAATGTGACATCATCGGCGATATTCAATATGAGACGGATCGGCTGAAATTTCTGGGCCGCGGCAATAATCCGCACAGTATCCCCATTGATCACTTGGAAAAACCCCTGAGCAATACCATCGGTCCGGTTTTGGACCCGGTGATGAGCCTACGGCTGCGTTTCCGCATCGAACCCAATAAGCTAGTGCAATTTTCATTTTTGACGGCCGTCAGCGACAATCGCGAAAACCTGCTGGATCAGATCGATCGGCATGCCACTTTTGAGGCAGTAGAACAAACCTTCTTTCTTGCCGTGACCCGCGGTCAGGTGGAATCAGAATACCTGGATATGGATACAACCGAAATTGAACTTTACCAGAATCTGATTTCGGATATCATTTTTATCAGTCCGCTGCGCCGAAATAAACAGGAACTGATCCTGAAAAACACCAAGGGTCAGTCAGCCCTGTGGAAATATGGTATTTCCGGAGATCTCCCGATCGTTTTTCTGGCAATTAACCAAACCAATCAGATGGGTATCCTGTATGAGATCCTCCGCGCCCATGATTACTGGCGGACTATGGATCTGCGCGTTGATCTGGTCATTCTGACCGATGAAGAATATAATTATTCACTGCCCCTCCATCAGCTGATCATCGATTATGTGCTGGCCAGTCAGTCCGATGATGCCGTTCATCGCACCGGGGATGTCTTTATTCTGGACAAAAACAAGCTATCCCCGGATGATCTCTACCTGTTTTACGGCATTTCCCGGATTATCCTATCCGGTGACGCTGGCACCCTAGCCGAACAGACCCAAACCATTAAGAACGAGCCGCCGCTGCCCCGAAAAATATTTTCAAAAACAGAGCGCGCGTTTCCCATTATGCCAGCGGCGCTGCCCGACCTTTTATACGAAAATGGGTTGGGCGGATTTAATCGTCGGGGCAACGAATATCTGATTCACCTGGATCCGGGTGATGTGACCCCCGCGCCCTGGATCAACGTTATTGCCAATCCCCAGTTTGGCTTTACGGTTTCCGAATCCGGCTCCGGCTATGTCTGGTCGAAAAACAGCCGCGAAAATAAAATCACCCCCTGGTCCAACGATGCTGTTTCTGACCCGCCCGGGGAAATTATCTATCTTCAGGATGATCAGACCGGCGCTTTATGGACTGCCACCGCCCTGCCCATCCGCGAAGATTCACCTTACCGCGCCACCCATGGATTTGGCTACTCCTGTTTTGAACACAGCAGCCATGGCATTGCCCAGCAGCTCACCATGCATGTGCCGGTGCACGACCCGGTGAAACTGAGCATTCTCAGCCTGAAAAACCAGATGCCTGAACCGCGGGAATTAACGCTGACCTATTATCTGCGCCCGGTTTTAGGCGTCAGCGATCAGGTCACCGCCATCCATCTCCGATCAAGTCTTGAAAATTCACAGACCCTGGTGATCAGAAATCCGTTTAATGAGGAGTTTCCCGAGGACCTTTGCTTTATGGACTCGTCACTGCCGGTGAGTTCCTTCACCGGCGACCGCAAAACATTTTTTGGCAAAGGCCATCTCGGTGCACCCGCAGCCTTGTGCCGGGAAGCACTTTCCGGGCTGTTGGGGATCGGCTATGATCCTTGCGGTGCCATTCAGGTAAAGGTTACCCTTGAGGCTAATGCTGAGGAAGAGATCGTTTTTGTACTCGGTATGGCTGACTCTTATGAGGAGCTTAAGCGACTCACCGCAATCTACACAAATCCCGAAAAGGCCCAAGCCTCCCTAGCCGAGGCCAAGGCATTCTGGCAGGAAAAAATGGCGGTAATAACCGTTACAACCCCCGCTCCGGCCATGAACCTGCTGTTAAACGGCTGGCTTCAGTATCAGGTCATTGCCTGCCGGCTGTGGGCCCGATCGGCATTTTATCAGTCTGGCGGTGCTTTCGGCTTCAGAGACCAATTACAGGATTGTTTGGCAATTGCCTCGATGTGGCCGGAACTGTCCCGAAAACAAATTCTGCTTCACGCCAGCCATCAGTATCCCGAAGGTGATGTTCAGCATTGGTGGCATGAGCCCCAAGGCAAAGGAACCCGAACCCATTTTTCCGATGACCGGTTATGGCTGCCCTATGTGACCGCCGAATACATCCGCATCACCGGCGACATTGGGATCCTAAACGAAACAATCGGCTTTCTTGATGAGCCCTTATTGACCGAATATGAGGATGAACGCTATGGGTCGCCGCGGCTATCAACTGCCAGATCCTCCCTCTACGACCATTGCCTGCGGGCGCTTGACATTTCCTTAAAATTCGGCGCTCATGGCCTGCCGCTGATGGGCTCCGGCGATTGGAACGACGGCATGAATACGGTTGGCAATAAAGGGCTGGGCGAAAGTGTCTGGCTGGGGTGGTTTTTACTGTCCACCCTGGAAAGCTTTGCTCCACTTTGCCAAAAAATGGATGAGCCGCAAAAAGCATCCAACTATTTGCTGATCCGCGAGAAGATCCGCGTCGCCATTGAAAAAAATGCCTGGGATGGCAGCTGGTACCGCCGCGCCTATTTTGATAACGGCCAGGCTCTGGGTTCGATGAAAAATGATGAATGTAAAATCGATTCCCTGGCCCAAAGCTGGTCGATTATCTCCGGTGCCGGCAATAAAGCCCGTTCGTTAAGCGCCATGCAAGCCGTCGAAACATTTCTGATCTCCCGGGAAGAAGGACTGATCAAGCTGCTGACCCCGCCCTTTGATCAGTCAGACCTGGAACCGGGTTATATCAAGGGATACATTCCGGGCGTCCGGGAAAACGGCGGCCAGTATACCCATGCCGCGGCCTGGGTGATTATTGCATATGCCAAACTGGGCGATGGCAACAAAGCCTTTGAACTCTTTGAGCTCGTCAATCCGGTGAACCACACCACTAACCGCGCCGATTGCAACCGCTATAAGGTGGAGCCCTATGTGCTGGCCGCCGATGTCTATTCGACTCACCCCCACACTGGCCGGGGCGGTTGGACATGGTACACCGGCGCCGCCGGCTGGATCTACCGGGCCGGGCTGGAGTCCATTCTGGGCTTCAAAAAGAACGGCAATACCATCAGTTTTGATCCCTGCATTCCCGCCGACTGGCCAGCATACCAGTTAACCTATCAACACCAGCACACCCGCTATGAAATCACCGTAAAAAACCCCACTGGCGTAACCAATGGGGTTGTGGAAATTCGTGTCGATGGTCAAACAGTAGCCGATAATTTGCTTCATCTGGATGATGACGGCGGCACCCATACCGTTGACGCGACTATTTTGCCAGTCAATCTGGGCTAAATGCATCGCATCTTTATCCGGCTTCCCCCTGACCAGGAAAATTTTCCTTGAAAAAGCATCTTTAGCGGCTGAGGGTTATTGATTTCAATTGAGATCAGCCCTTAGCTTTTAGCCGGTAATCAGATCATCAGATCCCATCGAGACTTAATAATTTCAGCAGCTGTTCATTGTCTGGCGCGGTGATCCCCAGATCATGGAATCCCTGATTTTGCCAGTAATTCTTCAGTTTATTGTAACCTTTTACCCCGCCTATGCAAATTTTATATGTAACTGCCCTGCTTCGTATCGGGCACTTTGAACAGCTTTATTGCGCAGCACATCCGGCAGGGTAAAACACCGTTTTTCATTTTTAATCTGGATCATTAGCTCATTGCCTTTTTGTCCCATTTCCATATCGGCTTTATCAGCAAAGGGAATATTTAAGATAAAAGCGTAGCCATTATCATCCTTTTTTACCTCAAAGATGGTATCGTTGAATAAAACCGCGGCGGGATCGGTTGCGCCAAAAATCTGTTGGGCCGCTTCTAAGAGGATGGTTTCGGTTGCCAGTTCTTTATCCAGCAGCATCAGTGTGAAAACCGGCACCTGGGAAAAACTCTCCCGAATTTCTTTGAGCCCTTCCTCCTGAAGATTAATCCATTTGCTGAAATAGCCATCCAGTGCTTTCGGCGGATAGACCTTGTTGACAATCACTGCGTCGATGTTGTAGTTATATAAATGCAGATAGGTGAAATTTCGTTTGGCTTCCTTAATGACAATCCGTTCCGGAGTGGTAACGATGCGGATGCTGAGGATTTCCTTGTTGGTCATAATCGCCTGAAGCCGATAGAGTTTTTCATTAAGTTGTTCCACATCATCAAAGACATTGTCCTCAGGCATGGGAATTTTCATAACTTTTTCGACCATCGGTCCAGCAATTTTAGCCGCCTTTTTTTTCATCGGTAGCACTGTTTTAATCATGTTGCCAAACATTTCCGGAAACTTCAACAGCGACAGGGTCTCCCCGGTAGGAGCGCAGTCGACAATTAACACATCATACTCGTTTTCTTCATAAATAGTGATGATTTTAAACAGTGAAAATAACTCCTCCAACCCGGGAAAAACCAACAGTTCCTCAGCTTCGATTCCCCCTTCGGCCCGGGCAGTCAGCAATTCTTTGAGATAGCTTTTCATATTCCCCCAGGCCAGTTCACCTTCAATAATAGCATCAACTTCCAGTCCCCAAAGATTTCCGGCTATTTGAACCGGCGTATTTTGAAGCTTTACTCCAAATGAATCTGAAAAGCTATGGGCCTGATCAGTACTCATAATCAAAACGCTTTTGCCGTCCTGGGCCAGTTTCACCGCCGTTGCTGCCGCCACACTGGTTTTCCCCACACCGCCCTTGCCGGTATATAAAATGATTCTCATGATCTACTCCCTTTTTTTATTCACATTTATCAACTGCTTACATAAATGAAATTGTAACTTGCTTTGTTGTCTGGTTACTTCAAATAATTTTTCCACTAGGTCGGACAACATTTTCTTGTGCTGTTCGCCTAGGTGTTACAAAATTTTTTATGAAACCAGACAACTAAGCTCACCACAGTGTGTTTTTAATATTTGATTCAACTAACCGATGGTGACTTTTTTGACCTTTTTCTCACTGTCATTTTCGTTCGTTTTTTCTTTTTCGGCGGCATTGACCGCGCTGCTCACACCAACCGCCCATTCCTTCACCAGATCAACGATCATCCCTTGGACTTCTTTTTCGATCACCTGAATATGTTGGGCAACAGTCGGCGACAACAGTGACAAAAACGCATCGCGCTCATATTGCTTTGCCAGGATCATATTTTTGATAAATTCTCGGTTCATTGATAGACCTCCCTTATTCTTAAATTCTTACTGAAATGCAATAACCAAAGTACTTTGATCAAAGGTCGCGCTGGTAACTGCCATCCCTCTGAGGGTATTGGGCATCGGAATATTGCGCTTATAGTTGCCGATTTTTACAATCACATCTGATCCCGACAAATTGACGGATACGTCATCTTTGGTGATATTGGGCAAAAAGAGTCTCAGATTGTAGCCGGTTTCAGTTTGCTCATATTTTTCCCCTTCGATATCCGCTTTGATCTCAAACAAGTCGGTTCGTTCTGCAAACACATCCTCACAGATCCGGTTAATGGCATCCAAACCCAGTAAATCGGTGTCATACCAGGGAATATAATACTTGGGAATCTGGTCAAAACAGGACTCAATTTCGTCAATGTATTTTTTCTGGATCGTGATCCATTCCTCAAAGAAAGGGTTGTCGATTTCTCGGGGCAGGATGCGGTTGATAAAGATCCCATCGACATTGTAATTGTAAAGCTTCATGTACATGTAGTTCCGTTTGGTTTCTTCCACCACCATTTTCTCGGGAATCGTTACCAGCCGTACCGAAGACACTGCTTTGTTTTTTAGCAGCTCCTGGAGTTCGATCAGTTTGACATAAAGGGTTTCAATATCACTCATGGCATGGCGATCCGGCAGCTGAATTTTAAATAATGATTTTGAAACTGGTGAAAGAATCCGTACGGCCACCTTTCCAATGGGAAAGAACTTATCCATATACCAGCACATCAGCTCGGGAAATTTAAGCAGCGACAAGGTTTCCCCAGTCGGTGCACAGTCGACAATAATCCGTTCATAGTCGCTGTGGTCGTATAATTCCTGGATTTTTAACAGGGCAAAGAGCTCGTCCATCCCCGGCATCATCGTAAATTCATCCATTTCGGCACTGTCTGGGTTAATCGAACCAATCAGATTACTAAAGGCTCGCATCAAGTTTTTAAAATCCTTTTCCATCACATAGTTGGGATCAATTTCCAAAGCATCAAGATGATCGGCTACCGTTACTGCTTCTTTACCGATGGGAACATTAAACAGATCGCCCAGATTGTGAGCCATATCCGTACTAACAATCAGCGTTTTTTTGCCTTCCTGTGATGATTTAAGGGCATGGGCGGCGGCCACGCTGGTTTTTCCCACTCCGCCTTTGCCGGTAAAAATTAGTATTCGTTTCATTGGATTTCCTCCTACTTTTGGTGTTTAGTGTTTTACTGAACTGCCGTGAGCTTCGCCATCAGTTTATATCAAACAATTTCTACACTGTACATCGTACAGGCTACCGCCTGTTCGCCTACACGTTACGAAATAGTTTATATAAACTGACAGCAAAGCAATTAGCGTTTATATTTTTGTATCTTTAATTATTCACTATTGTTCTTGACTCGAATAGTTCGCAATCCGAAGTATATACTCGAAAAGATGCTGCCTAAGGCAGCGGTTTTATTCGATGGTAATCTTTCTGATTTTTGGTGCGGTTTGTTTTTCTCCATGACTGCTGACATTTCGATTGAGGGTATCCATGACCTTGTCCACCAGTTTAAAGACCAGCGTAACTTCCTCCGGGGTGAAGCTGTCCAGCATCAGTTGTCCATAGCGGACCAGCTCATTGAGAATGTCACTGATTGTTGCTCTACCGATATCAGTGAGTTTTATGGTGACCACCCGTTTATCTTCCAAGCTTCTTTCCCGGGCTAAGAAATCCCGCTTTTCCATCCGGGCAACAATGCCAGTGGCGGTATTCAGGGGCACGCTGAGGTAGTCGGCAATCTGGGTCATATTCACATCACTGCGGCGAAATAAAAGCAGCAGCACAAACACTTCATTCTTCGAACAATTAAAAACATCATTTCCCCAGATCTCCGGGGACAAAAGATACTTTACCTTATCCACATATTCAAAAATCATCGTTTCAAGATTACCGTTAAATCCATTATCCATTTTTACTATTCCCTTATTCTTCATTTGCAAAGTACTTCATCATTCGAATTAATTTAATTCTACACCCGAAGTATTTATTTGTCAATCCGTTCTGATAAATTATTTTATTTCCTAAATTTAGAATCTTCCTCATTTTAAAGTGCCCTTAATGATTGCAAGATATAATAACGTCGTGTCCGAAAGGAGTTTTAATGAAATTTCTTAAATTTTTACTGCTGACAATCGTTATTTTAATCCTGCTTGCATTGGGTTTATATGTTTATGCCCGTTATATTGAACCCAATCTTTTGACTGTCAATCGGGTCGCACTTGAAGACAATCAACTCGCCAACCCGTTAAAAATTGTATTTTTTGGCGATACCCACCTGGGAGAATTTTCCGATATCAATAAGTTGAATGAAATTGTTGATAAAATAAATACCGAAAATCCAGATCTCGTCATTTTCACGGGCGACCTCATTGATTCCAAATCAGCTTTTACAGTCGCTCCCGAAGCGATTGCCCAGAGTTTGTCTAAAATCCATGCTACCTATGGGAAGTATTGTGTCATCGGCAATCATGAGTATGCCTTAACGAACACATACAATTATAAAGACCTGATGAACGCCGGCGGCTTCGAGCTGCTGTTAAATGACTGGCTTGATCTTTCTGACCTCAACGTCCGGATCCTTGGGCTGGATGATGCCTTTTCGGGCGACCCGGATATTAATCTGGGTGATCAGGCTCTGGACGGCGTCTATAATATTTTGATGACCCATGAGCCGGACATTGTCGACAAGATGGGGCTTGATAATGTTCAACTGGTTTTAGCCGGTCATACCCATGGGGGACAGATTTCACTGCCCTTTTCTACCGTAAGAATTCTGCCAGCCAATGGTAAAAAATATGTGAAGGGTCTCTTTTCACTGGGAAGTGAGGGTCAAACCAAACTTTTTGTTACCAAAGGCACCGGAATGACCACCCTACCCTTTCGTTTTATGAACGTCCCCGAGATCGTCTCCATTGAAGTCAGTCCCTAGATTTTATTATGACGGTGATCTAAAAAAGTTGGTCCCATCGTTATTACAACCCAAACAGCTCAAACACCTGATCGTCCCCAATCACCCGGGGACTTTTTTGGTCGGCATTTTTGAGCATCTTCGCCAGTTTCTCATCAATGACAGTGCCTTCAATGACCACCAGCTCAATATCCAGTATGGTCAGCTTCAGTTTCTCCAATGTTTTTCGGGCTTTTTCTTTTTCTTCGGCAACGGATACATGGACATAATCGTCATCATAAAAACGCATCTCAGATCCCACCTAAACTTAATAATTTCAGCAGTTGCTCATTGTCCAGCTCGGTGATCCAGCCCTCACCGGAAGCCTGGATGATGTCCCCGGCCAGTTGATTTTTTCCTTCAATCATGGCATCAATCTTCTCTTCGATGGTGTCGGCTGTAATAAACTTGTGGACCATTACGTCTTTAGTCTGGCCGATGCGAAAGGCCCGGTCAGTGGCCTGGTTTTCCACCGCCGGGTTCCACCAGCGGTCAAAATGGATGACATTGTTGGCGCCGGTTAGGTTAAGGCCCACCCCGCCAGCTTTGAGTGACAACACCATGAACGGAATATATGCTTCGCCATTAAAGGTTTCCACCAGCTCGGTTCGTTTGGCCACCGGGGTACCACCGTGGAGCACCAGACCGGGACGATGAAAGAGCTCTTCCAGAAACCGGGATAGCGGTTCCGTCATTTCCTTAAACTGGGTGAATACCAATACCCGTTCCCGTTTCTCATAAATGGTTTCGCAGATGCTCTCCAACATTTCAAACTTACCGCTGTGCTCCCGTTTGTAAAGATCCTGACCCAAATACTGATCGGGATGATTACAGATCTGCTTGAGCTTGATGATGCTGGCTAAAACCAGTCCTTTCCGAGCGATTCCCTCGGTTTCTGTTAGTTTTTTTGATAACTCCTTGACCAGATTCTGGTAAAGGACCATCTGTTTTTTGGAAAGCACCGGGTATTCTTTAATTTCAATCTTATCTGGCAGATCCGAAATAATGGCTGCATCGGTTTTAAGCCGTCTGAGAATAAAAGGATTCACCAGATTTCGTAGCTTGGTATAACCGGTGGGGTCTTTCTTCAAACCCTTGGTAAACCCGGTAAATTCTTTGGCATTTCCCAGCAACCCGCCATCGAGAAAATCAAACAGCGACCACAAATCGGACAGATGATTTTCAATCGGCGTTCCGGTCATGGCGATTCGGGTTTTGGCTGTGAGCGCCTTGATGGTTTTGGTTCGCTTGGTACCCGGATTTTTAATCGCCTGGGCCTCATCCAGAATAATCAGATCCCAGCGAATTTCCCTCAACTGCTGGACCCGCACTGCCATCCCATAGGTGGTGATGGTTAAAAAGACCGGCTCCGTTAAAAAGGCCTCCGGATCTTTAGCCGCCACCATCCCATGCAAGACACAGACCGACAT
Organism: uncultured Acetobacterium sp.; assembly: GCF_963664135.1. Classification (NCBI taxonomy): domain Bacteria; kingdom Bacillati; phylum Bacillota; class Clostridia; order Eubacteriales; family Eubacteriaceae; genus Acetobacterium; species uncultured Acetobacterium sp. Next base: position 936,530 of record NZ_OY760905.1, read on the forward strand.
TTCCGGAGCAAATTTCCTGATTTCCTTTTCCCAGTTGCCTATCAGGGATGCCGGCAAAATCAACAGCACCCGCTCGTCCTGATAACGGCGCAGGTATTCCAGCAAAGCGATGATCTGAACGGTTTTACCCAGCCCCATGTCATCCGCCAGGCAAGCGCCCAGTCGCAGATCGACCATGTATTTAAGCCAGTCATAACCGGTTTGCTGATAAGGTCGCAGCTCGCCATGAAAACTGGGTTCTGGCCGCTGACCCCGCAAGGTCTGGGGATTAGCCATGGTTTCTTTTACCTGGCGAAGCCAGTCGCCGGTTGACACATGGACATCAATGCCCGCTGTTGGGATCCCCAGGAGCGCTTCCGAACCCAGTTCCAGCCGCATGGCCTGGGCCAGGCTCAACTCTTGCTGGTCCGCCAGTGCTTCGGCTTTTGACAAGGCGTCCAAAGCGACTTGCAATTGATCGTGATTGATTTCCACCCATTTACCTTTGATCAGCGCCAAGCCCTGGGTTTCGGCCAGCAGTCCTTGGATTTCGGCTTTGGAGATTGCTGAATCACCAAATAAAAGGTTGGGTTTAAAGGACAAGATCGCATCCAATCCCACCTTGGTCGGTTCCTTTTCCCCGACCGTCAGATTAAGCCGCAACTGGTTGGTTTTCTTGCGCCACCAGTTGGGAACCCGACACATAATTCCAGCTTCTTCATAAAGGGGAATCTCGGTTAAGAAAACGGTGGCATCCCGGGCCGTTAATCGAAGCGGCGAAAATAACTCCCCACTTTCCATCAGATCCGAAATAAACTCACTGGCATCGGCCGCCCGGCTAACAGTAGCAAGTAATTGAATGAGCTTTTCGGGCTGATTCTGATATTCCCGCAAGGCATTTTTCAGAGGCGTGTGCACGGCCTTTTTGCCATCTTCGGGTTTGGTGGAATAAGTCGCCAGAAAAGCAAAGGGGTAACGTTCATCATCATTGTTTTCGACCAGATGAAAAAAGATTCGCCCGACCACGTTAATCCCGGCGTGATGTTCAGTTAAAAATGCCGCTACGGTGCCCGGATAGGCTTTAATCGCTTCTTCATAGACGTCCGTTAGCCGTTCCCAGATACCGATAATCCAAGCATCATTGACATGAGCCATCCCGTTTCCAAAGGGAATAATTTTGCGGATCGCTTCGATTTCATCTGGGGTCAGACTGAGATCGACATTTTCCCGGGAAAACTCAAGATCTGGCTGTTTGGCGATCTTCTGGACAAATTCAGCGCTGATTTGATGGAGAAACGCCATCGTCGGCGATAGAAAATCCAGATTGCTAAGAAAGCCAAAATAAAAAAGGGTCTGATCCTTGTTCGCTCTGAATTGGGCTTGCCATGCCTGCTCAAATTGTCGTTTATCTTCGGTGAACCCTTTTTTAGCTACCGCTTCATAATCCAGGATAAAATCATTTTTGGTAAAGCTGGCAATTAATTCAATATAGTCTGTCATTATCGTTTTCCTTTTAAATTATCTTTTTTAACCGTCTTTTATGGATTTCGTTAATTGATTGATCAATGCCCAACATGGAACATATAATTATTATATCGTAATCGCTGCTCCAACGATAGACGATTTAAACATTTTCGTTCAAAACACCCTAAAGTTCTTAATAACCGGGAACCAAACATTTGCAAAAACAACGATCAAAAAGTGGCAAATTTTTGATTCGTTGAAACCATCTAAAGTTACAAATTGAAGTTGCAAAAAATTGATAGAAAGATTAAAAAGCGCTTACAAAATCAAACAATAGGATCGGATAATGTCGATGAAAGGAATGAAAAATCATCTTAATGAATAATTTTTCACGATTGGCGATAAAGAATTGCAAAAAATGATAAAAAATAGTATCATAATAGCTAAACCAGAATCGTTGTTAAAATGATTCTGGTTTAGCATGAATTATTCATTCAAGTGAATTGTGGCATTTTAAAATCACCTAAAATAGCAAATTATGCAAGGAGAAGTGAAGGTATGATATACATATTCATGGGAATTTTGGCATTTCTTCTTTATCTGGTCTATGACATCAACAGTGTTACTTTTAAAAAAAATAGTATCAATCGCTTCTTTTTTTTAGGTTCGTTTCTTTTAATTGTTGCGACCGCTGGAATCATTATTGAATCATTCTCTGACATAAAATGGAATTGGCTGTGGATCAGCACTTTCGGAATTTTCTCACTGATGTTTCTGATCTTGTTAATCTACACACTTTTCTTTGCACTGCCCTTTAACGATACTTATGTAAATAGCAATGCGACCCCAAAGGTCTATCAGGACGGATTTTATGCCTTATGCCGTCATCCGGGTGTGCTATGGTTTATCGGATTTTACTTTTTTTTATGGCTCACATTAAAAATCCCCTTATTATTGTTAGCCGCCATTCTTTTTAGCTGTTGTAATGTGCTGTATGTTATTTTCCAGGACTACTGGACATTCCCACGAATCTTTGAAGATTATGATGATTATAAGAAACTTACCCCTTTTATTATTCCAAATTTCAAAAGCATAAAACACTGTCTGCAGACATTGCAGTAAGAAAGAGGCAATTCGGTGAAATTTGAAGAAAAATTAAAAAATCGACAGTATGAAATGTTATGGCAGGAGTATTGTGGTTTTTTAGATCTGGATATGGATTCTTACATGACCATTCAAAATCGCCTCATGTTGGAACAAATTTCGCTTTGGAGCCGATGTGAATTGGGCAAACAAATTCTTAATGGAAAACGACCGCAAACCATTGATGAATTCCGGAAAATGATGCCTTTATCCACATATGGCGACTATGCTGATATTTTGTTGCAAAAAAAAGGTGAGATGATACCGGATCAACCGGTTATCTGGATTCAAACCACCTGGGAAGGCGGAAAACAGCCGATTAAGGTGGCCCCATATACCAAGGGGATGCTGGACACCTACCGCAGCAATATGATTGCCTGCTTAATCCTTTCCACCAGTCATGAAAAAGGTAAATTTGATGTCAAAGCCACCGACAAAATTCTTTATGGACTGGCGCCGCTACCCTATGCTACCGGTTTGTTTCCGGTGGCCTTAAATGAAGAAATCAGTATAGAATTCTTGCCTCCGGTGAGAGAAGCCGAAAAAATGTCTTTTAGTGAACGCAACAAAGCGGGATTTAAACTTGGTCTGCAAAAAAATATCGACTATTTCTTTGGTTTAGGAAGCGTTGTTTATTTTGTCAGTCTCAGCCTGTCTTCCATGGGCAAAAGTTCCTCCCCAGCAAATCAGACAAATGAAACGAAAAGCAGTAAAATGAGCTATTCCTTACCGATGCTGGCAAAGCTGATGCTGGCAAAATATCGTTGCAAAAATGAAAATCGGGATTTAAAACCGAAAGATTTATTCAAACTTAAAGGTTTCATGGTTGCCGGCACGGATAACCACTGTTATAAAGATGCCCTGGAAGATTTATGGGGCATTCGTCCGATGGAAATTTTTGCCGGAACCGAACCGACCTGTATCGGAACCGAAACCTGGACGCGAAATGGTATGTACTTCTTTCCCGACGCCTGTTTTTATGAATTCATTCCGGAAGATGAAATGAACCACAGTCTTGAAGATGCCAGCTATCAACCCAAAACCTATCTGATGAATGAAGTCCTTCCGGGCGAAAAATACGAACTGGTGATTTCCGTTTTTAAAGGCGGCGCCTTTATGCGGTACCGGGTCGGTGACGTCTATCGCTGTATGGGATTGGAAAATGATGAAGACAATACCCGAATTCCCCGCTTTAAATATATCGACCGCATTCCTACGATCATCGATATTGCCGGCTTTACGCGAATTTCGGAAAATTCAATCAAAAGTGCCGTCGATTTATCTGGACTTGATCTCAAGGCGTGGATTGCCGTGAAGGAGTATAATCACCAGAATCGCCCCTTTCTCCACATGTATGTTGAAATCGGGGCGTCTTCCATTGCCAGTCGCGGACTCAGTAAGGAAATCCTCAAAGAACACTTAACTGTTTATTTTAAATATGTCGATCATGACTATAAGGATCTTAAACATATCTTAGGAATGGAACCGTTAGAAATTACTATTTTAAAAAGCGGAACTTTTGAAGAATATGAAAAACAAACAGGCCGGAAAATAAGGCACATCAATCCATCTGTCTATCATATTAAAGAACTGCTCGCGATTGAAAAACAAAACTTCTCATTTAATGGGCTACGAGGTGTATGATGGATAGTTTCCTGTTTATTCCCGTTATTGCTTTATGCTGTTATACCTTTTTGTTGCTGTCATTTATGGCTGCGAAAAAAAATAAACTGATCAATTCATTTATGCTTTTTTTGTGCGCCATGATTTTATGGACAGGTGGTTCGCTTTGCATGCGAATGCAATTATGGCCGAACCTTCATTTCTGGTATAATGCATCCATTCTCGGTTTAAATTTAATGCCCTATGCCTTTTTTATTTTCATTGTCGAATTTATCGGATTGAAAGATCGCATCTTTAAAAAAGTTTATTTAGTGATCATCGCACTTATAAATATTATCAATATTTCAACTGGTTTTTTTCTTGCCGCTCCAGAAGCGATCAAATCTCCTGATGGAAGCGTCAGCTTTGTCTATCATGTTACCTTGCCCGTAACCATCATGTTTGCCTTTTGTGTTGCTATTACCTTTCATACCCTGTTTTTATTATATAAACACAGCAAAAAAAATGAAATGGCCAGAAAACAGTTTATGCCAATTGTTTTGGGTATTTTTATTTTAGTAATCGGTCATCTTGCCTTATTTATTCCTATTTTTAAAGGGTTCCCCACCGATATTCTATCCGGGGTTTGTTTTGCGTTTTTCATGTTTTATGCATTATACATCCGCCGATTATTTAAATTAACGCTGCTGGTATCCCGGGGAAGTTGCTACGCCATTGCCGCTGGTTTATCCTTGTTGCTGTTTTCAAATTTTATCGGTCTATTGCAATCATTTATTGACACAAATCTGCCCAGTTATCATGACCATAATGTGTTAATCATCGCCGTCTTTTTTACCATGGCAACATTTCTGATTTATCTGGGGATGAAGAAATTTATTGATAAAGTTTTTACCAAAGAGGAAATTCATCAGGCCGAGAATTTAAAAGAATTCAGTCTTGCGGTTTCAAAAAGTTTGAATGTCAACGAGATTCTGGAAGAATTAGTGGATGTCATTCATAAAACAATTGCCGTCAAGAAAATATATATTTGTATCAGAAATGAGCAAAACCATACCTTTAAGATGGTCCACAGCACCAGTGCCCTGGATACAAAATTGTTCTGCATCAAGAAAGATAATCCGATTGTGACGTGGTTGTCCAACAACCCGGGCTGCCTGTTAATGAAAGATTTTAAACGGACCGTTGCTTATAAATCCATGTGGGAAGATGAAAAAAAACAATTTGCCGATCTGAAAATCGAGTGTTTTGTATCGCTTAAAGATGCCAACGAACTGGTGGGCATCGTCCTGCTTTCTGGGAAAGATAAGCATAGCGGTTTCAGTTTTGATGATATTAATTTCCTGGCGTCGGTGGATTCAATTGGTTCCATTGCTGTTAGAAATTCAAGACTGTACGAAAAAGTATATCTGGAAGCACGTACCGATGAACTGACCGGGTTGTTAAATCGCAAGTATTTTTATGAAACCCTTCAGCATGAATATGAAAAAAATCGTGGCCAATCGCTGGCCTTGATTATCCTGAATATTGACGATTTTAAACTCTATAATCAATTATATGGTAACAAGGAAGGTGACATTGCGCTTCAGAAAATCGCCGGAATTATTCAGGCCAGTGTTGGCAGCAATGGCTATGTGGCCCGCTACAGTGGCAAGGAATTTGCCATTATTCTGCCCTTGTATGATTTATTAGGGGCAAAAAATCTGGCTGAAACCATCCGTTTGCAAATATCAAATATGAATAAACGGGTCACCGAATATAGTTTTAAAACCCTGACCTTGAGTGGGGGTATTTGTTCCATTCCATATGCCGCCAGCAGTGTCAAAGAATTGATCGATAATGCTGACCGCGCTATTTATCATGTCAAACGAAATGGAAAAAA